>NZ_JBLWIJ010000002.1:0-316334 GCF_051365025.1 Arthrobacter sp. R4 | reverse complement strand
GCCCCGGTTTCCCGGGGCGCCGCCTCTTGTTTCGCCTGGCCTGGACCTAGTTCAGGGTCGCAATAACTTTGTTCAGCGTGGCCGACGGACGCATGACAGCGGAGGCCTTGGCCTCGTCCGGACGGTAGTAGCCCCCAATGTCCACCGGCGAGCCCTGGACCGCAGCCAGTTCACCCACGATGGTCTCCTCCTTGGAGGACAGCTCGTTGGCCACTGCGGAGAACGATGCCGCGAGGTCGGCGTCCTCGGTCTGCTTGGCCAGTTCCTCGGCCCAGTAACGGGCGAGGAAGTAGTGGCTGCCGCGGTTGTCCAGCTCGCCGGCGCGGCGGCTCGGGGATTTGTTCTCCAGCAGGAACGTGCCGGTGGCCTTGTCCAGGGTGTCAGCCAGGATCTGGGCGCGGGCGTTGTCCGTGGTGGTGGCCAGATGCTCGAAGCTGACGGCCAGGGCAAGGAACTCACCCAGGCTGTCCCAGCGCAAGTGGTTTTCCTTGAGCAGCTGCTGGACGTGCTTGGGGGCGGATCCGCCAGCACCGGTCTCGAAGAGCCCGCCGCCGTTCATTAGCGGGACAACGGAAAGCATCTTGGCGCTGGTGCCCAGTTCCAGGATCGGGAACAGGTCCGTGAGGTAGTCCCGGAGCACGTTGCCGGACACGGAGATGGTGTCTTCGCCCTTGCGGATGCGCTCCAGGGTGAACGCCGTGGCCTTCACCGGAGACATGATCTGGATGTCCAGGCCTTCGGTGTCGTGGTCCTTGAGGTACTCATTGACCTTGGCGATGAGGTTGGCGTCGTGTGCGCGGGTCTCGTCCAGCCAGAACACTGCGGGCGTCTTCGACGCGCGGGCACGGGTAACTGCCAGTTTGACCCAGTCGCGGATGGGGGCATCCTTGGTCTGGCATGCGCGCCAGATGTCGCCCGGAGCTACCTCGTGTTCGATCAGCACGGCGCCGGACGCGTCAACGATCTGCACTGTTCCGGCTTCCTGGATCTCGAACGTCTTGTCGTGGCTGCCGTATTCCTCGGCGGCCTGGGCCATGAGGCCCACGTTCGGGACGGTGCCCATGGTGGTGGGGTCGTAGGCGCCGTGGGCGCGGCAGTCGTCCACAACAACCTGGTAGATGCCGGCGTAGGAGCTGTCCGGCAGTACGGCCAGGGTGTCGGCTTCCTTGCCGTCGGGACCCCACATGTGGCCGGAGCTGCGGATCATGGCGGGCATGGAGGCGTCCACAATGACATCGGAGGGGACGTTCAGGGTGGTGATGCCCTTGTCCGAGTCCACCATCGCAAGGGCGGGACCCTCTTCGAGGCCCTTCTTGATGAGTGCCTGGACGCCCTCACGGACGTCTTCAGGCAGGTCTTCGAGGCTGCTCAGGATGGCGGCGAGGCCATTGTTGGGGCTGATGCCGGCGGCGGCGAGCTGCTTGCCATAAGTGTCGAACAGTTCGGAGAAGTATGCCTTCACCACGTGGCCGAAGATGATGGGGTCCGAGACCTTCATCATGGTGGCTTTCAAGTGTGCAGAGAAGAGGACTCCCTCTTCCTTGGCACGGGCCACTTGTGCTGCCAGGAACTCGTCCAAGGCGGCGGCGCGCATGACCGTGCCGTCAATAACTTCTCCGGCCAAAACGGGGAAGGCCTTCTTCAGGACCTTGACCGAGCCGTCTTCGCGAACCAGCTGGATGGCGACGGTGCCCTCAGACTCAATAACCACGGACTTCTCGTTGGAGCGGAAGTCGTCCTTGCCCATGGTGGCCACGTTGGTCTTGGAGTCCGCGGACCACGCACCCATGGAGTGCGGGTTCTGGCGGGCGTAGTTCTTGACGGACAGCGGCGCCCGACGGTCCGAGTTGCCTTCGCGCAGGACAGGGTTCACGGCGGAGCCCTTGATTTTGTCGTAGCGGGAGCGGATGGCCGTTTCCTCGTCCGAGGAAGGGTTGTCCGGGTAATCCGGCAGGTTGTAGCCCTGGCCTTGGAGCTCGGCGATGGCGGCCTTCAGCTGCGGGATGGAAGCGCTGATGTTGGGCAGCTTGATGATGTTGGCTTCGGGCGTCTTTGCCAGTGCACCCAGTTCAGCAAGGGCGTCACCTATCTGCTGTTCCGGGGTGAGGTAGTCACCGAACACGGAGATGATGCGGCCTGCGAGCGAAATGTCACGGGTCTCCACCTCCACACCTGCGGTCGAAGCAAACGCCTCGATGATCGGCAAAAACGAATAGGTAGCCAGCATCGGCGCTTCGTCGGTGTGGGTATAGATAATCTTGGACATGCGCGGGCGTCTCCCTGAAGGTCGGCTGATTTTTTTCAAATCCGGTCTATTTCACCATGGTTAACTTACCCGAGGACGCGGCTTTGAACCCTACCCGCGAGCTTTGGTGCCGCTCCATTACTGCCGGATTCCAACGTTGGAAAACGCACGACCGCGGTCGCACGCGCGGGCGGGCAGGCCGTCGTCGCGCTCTGGTTACGGGAGTCGCCGGTGACGGTGTGGGAGCAGTCAGCGCCGCCTGTGGGGAACATCACTGGGCCAGACCTGCACATATTTGGCATCCCGGCCGCGCAATTCCTCCGTTGAGGTGAAGGTGTGGACCGGGTCAACGTCACGGAGTTGGAAGGTTTCCGCCTGAGCTGCGAGGTCAACAGCTGCTGGCTGCGTCTCGGCAGCGGAGAAATGGCGGCCGTTGAGGGCGGGTTTCTTGCCGGACTTGCGGAAGGAAAACATGACGAGGACCCCAATCTCTATTAGGTCCGGAGCCCAGTCGGACAGCCAATGCTGTGGCTCAAATTACTCCGCTGCTGGGAGTTACCGCCAGAGCTGGAACGTCGTTTCAGAACATTATGCGGAATGTTTGTGGGCCTGCTGCGGCTTTCACGCAGGTCAGGGACCGCACCATACATGAGACGTCACTACTATTTACAAACTTGTCATATGCGGATAAATTCGGTAGGTCACTCGGCGGGCTTGACTGGAGCCCTCCCCCACCCGTTTAGACAGGACAACCATGACACGTACGAGGTCTCTGGCTACCAGCTTTCTGAGCCTTTCCGCAGCCGCACTGCTGGCGTTGACCACGGCCGGCGGAGCGTCGGCAGCACCCTCCGCATCCAGTGACAAGGAGCAACCCTCCGTCACCAGCGCCGTCGTGGACAGCACGGGAGCCGCGGATTACTGGACCGCCGACCGCATGCGCAATGCCATTCCCGGCGATGTCCTGGCGGGCAAGGCACTGGAACGGGGCAACACCAGCGCCGCGCCCGTGGAGAAAGGCAAAAACACCAAGATCCAGGCTGGCAAGGGCAAGACCACCATCGCCGTCAGCGAAAACCCCGTGGACCACATTGGCAAGGTCTTCTTCACCCTCGCCGGGAGCAACTATGTCTGCTCCGGCAATGCCGTGGTGTCGAACAACAAGAGCACCGTTTCCACCGCCGGCCACTGCCTCAACGAGGGGCCGGGAGCATTCGCCACGAACTTCATCTTCGTTCCCGCCTACCTGAACGGCGCCGCCCCCTACGGCAAGTGGACCGCAAAAACCCTCTACGCCCCCGCCCAGTGGAGCAACGATGGCAACATGCAGTACGACACCGGGTTCGCTGTCATGAACACCCTCAATGGCAACTTCCTGTCAGACGTCGTGAACGAATCCGGCGTCGAATTCAACGCTGCCCGAGGCCTGACCTACAAGGCCTACGGCTACCCCGCCGCCTCACCCTTCAACGGTGAGAGCCTCAAGAGCTGCTACGGCCCGGCGTCCAACGATCCCAACAACCCGCAGTTCCTCACCCAAGGCATCAGCTGCGACATGACCGGCGGCTCCTCAGGCGGTCCATGGTTCATCGGAAGCAACGCAGGCGGCCTCCAGAACTCCATCAACAGCTACGGTTACAGCCGGTCACCGGTCATGTACGGCCCATACTGGGGCACCGTCATCCAGCAGACCTACACCAGTGCAGCCGCCTCCTGACGAATCCTCGCCACAGGAGGAGACCGTTAGCCACAGCAAAACGGATCAGTCGCGCGAGGAGATCCTCGAGTACTGGACGGATGAGCGGATGGCGGAAGCCAGGCCCCGGGAGCTCCGGCTTCCGGAGGAGGGGTCCGCGCCTCAAGCAGCGGGGCGCGGATCCTCATGCGGTGATGATGACTAGCAGTTAAAGCCCGACGGCGTCCGTCCCCCTCCAAGGGGACGGACGCCGTCTTCGTCAATTGGGCCCACGCCGGCAGGGTTCCCTGGCCGAGCCTGCGAGGCGAGGGTGCCAGTGGGGACTAGTGGAAGAAGTGGCGGGCACCCGTGAAGTACATGGTGACCCCGGCCGCGTTGGCCGCGGCGATGACTTCCTCATCCCGGACAGAACCGCCCGGCTGGACGACGGCGCGGACGCCGGCGTCGATCAGGATCTGCAGGCCGTCGGCGAACGGGAAGAACGCGTCCGAGGCAGCCACTGCGCCGCGGGCCCGCTCAGGTGCGCCGCTCGCGGCGGCATTCGAGGCACCGCCGGCACCTTCGACGTCGGACTCCACCTTCACGCCCAGAGTGTTGGCACGCTCCACGGCGAGACGGCAGGAATCCAGGCGGTTGACCTGGCCCATCCCGATACCCACGGCTGCACCGTCCGCGGCGATCAGGATGGCATTCGACTTGGCAGCGCGGCAGGCGGTCCAGGCGAAGGCGAGGTCTGCCAGAGTCTTCTCATCTGCGGCGTTACCGGCAGCGAGGGTCCAGTTGGCGGGGTTGTCGCCGTCGGCGTCCACCTTGTCCGACATCTGGACCAGGACACCACCGGAAACCTGACGCATCTCCGCCGGGTAGCGGCCGTAGCCTTCGGGCAGGGCGAGGAGGCGGATGTTCTTCTTCTTCGACAGAATCTCCACAGCTTCCGGCTCGAAAGCCGGCGCGATGACCACCTCGGTGAAGATGTTGGCCACGGTGCGGGCCATGCCGGCGGAGACAGTGCGGTTGGCGGCAATGACACCACCGAAGGCCGAGACGGGATCGCAGGCGTGGGCCTTGGCGTGGGCGTCGGCGATCGGGTCTTCAGCATCGGCTGAACCGACGGCCACACCGCACGGGTTGGCGTGCTTGATAACGGCGACAGCCGGCTCGGCGAAGTCGAATGCGGCGCGGAGGGCGGCATCGGCGTCGACGAAGTTGTTGTAGCTCATCGCCTTGCCGTGCAGCTGATCCGCCTGCGCAATGCCCGCGGGAGCGGCCTTATCAACGTACAGTGCGGCCTGCTGGTGGGGATTTTCACCGTAGCGGAGGACCTCTGAACGCTCCAGCGCAACGCCGGCGTAGGCAGGCCAGTCAATGACGCCGTCGCCGTCCTCGTCCAGGAACTGGCTGGCGGTCCAGGTGGCCACGGCGTTGTCGTACGTGGCGGTGTGGGCGAAAGCCTTGGCTGCGAGCCGGCGTCGCGTTTTCAGGTCAAAGCCGCCTTCAGCCGCGGCTGTGACCACTTGGCCGTAGAAGCCGGGGTCAACAACAATGGCGACGGCGGCGTGGTTCTTCGCAGCGGAGCGCACCATGGCGGGCCCGCCGATGTCGATCTGTTCGACGACGTCGTCCTGCGCGGCACCGGACTTGACGGTTTCCACGAACGGGTAGAGGTTCACCACCACGAGGTCGAAGGTTTCGATCTCCATGCCGGCGAGGGTTTCCATGTGTGCCGGGACTCGACGGTCGGCCAGGATGCCGCCGTGTACGCGGGGGTGCAGGGTCTTGACGCGGCCGTCAAGCATCTCCGGGGAGCCGGTGACTTCCTCGACTTCCTGGACCGGGATGCCGGCCTCGGCGATCTTCTTGGCTGTGGAGCCGGTGGATACGATCTTCACGCCCGCTGCGTGCAGGCCCTTGGCGAGCTCCTCCAGACCGGTCTTGTCGTATACCGAGATGAGGGCCCGGCGGATGGGAACACGGTCAAGCTGCGTGAAGCTCACAAAAGTCTCCGTCTTATCTCGCGGAACAGTGCCGCGGTTGGTGGGGATACGGCCAGTTTATCGCGTTGCCGGACCTCCCCCGTTTGCCCGGCGGAGTGTGAAGGTCTGTGGGCACGGATAGAGTTTTCACAGGAGGCCAAAATGAATACTTACACCACTGTGCCCAGCGGCGAACAGGTGGTCCAGGAACTGCCGTGGCGGTGGAAGGTCCAGGGGCGGATTTTCCTCATCGGAGGGCTGGGATTCATGTTCGATGCCTGGGACGTAACGCTGAACGGCATCCTCATTCCCCTGCTGTCCACGCACTGGGCCCTGGCCCCGGGCGAGGTTGCGTGGGTGGGTACGGCGAACCTGATCGGGATGGCGCTGGGTGCCTTTGTGTGGGGCACCATAGCGGACACCATCGGGCGCAAGAAGGCCTTCACAGCCACGCTGCTGATTTTCTCGCTTTTCACGGTCCTCGGTGCTTTCTCCCCCGACTTCGTTTGGTTCTGCGTTTTCCGCTTCATGGCCGGCTTTGGCCTGGGTGGCTGTATTCCGGTGGACTACGCGCTGGTGGGTGAATTCACTCCGCGGAAACAGCGTGGGAAGGTCCTCACTGCCATGGACGGCTGGTGGCCTGTCGGCGCCGCCCTGGCAGGCTTTGTCTCCGCGGGACTGGTGGCCGTGTTCGGCGATTGGCGCCTGACCATGCTGGTCATGGTGTTGCCGGCGCTCCTGGTCTTTTGGGTCCGCCGGAGCGTCCCCGAATCCCCCCTGTTCCTCATCCGCAAGGGACGGCGCGAGGAAGCCGCGAAGGTCATCGACGGCCTGGTGGCCGCCACCGGTGCCGAACCCCGCGCCTACAGCCTGCCCGATGCCCGGGAAGTTCCGCGGCTTTCCGCCGGCAGCGCCTGGCACCAGTTGCGGCTGGTGTGGCAGTTCAACTGGAAGATCACGGCCACGGCCTGGGCCCTGTTCTTCAGCATCCTGCTGGTGTACTACCTGTCGCTGACGTGGATGCCGCGGATCCTCATCGGTGCCGGCTTCGCTGAGTACAAGGCGTTCGTGACCACGGCTTCCATGGCCGCCGTCGGACTTCTGGGTGTGATCGTAGCCGCGCTGCTGGTGGAACGGGTGGGCCGCAAGTGGATCCTGGCAATCACAGGGCCGCTTTCAGCCCTGACCCTGGTGATCGTGGCGATTGTGGTGGACATCCCCACGGCCGCGGTGTTCTGGCTGCTGGTGTTCGGCTTCGTGGTCCAGGTGGCCATCCCGGTGCTCTACGCCTACGTTTCCGAGCTCTACCCAACGGAGCTACGCGGCACCGGGTTCGGCTGGGCGTCGACGTTCTCCAGGTTGGGCGCAGGCTTCGGCCCGCTCATTTTCGCGAACTATTTCTGGCCGGAGCTGGGCCTTGCCACCTCCTTCGCACTTGCCGGCGGGCTGGTCCTGGTGGCCGTGCTGTGGATGGCGTTCTTCTCCCCTGAGACCAAACAGCGCCGCCTCGAGTAGGTCCTCCCTCCCCTCCCCAACTAAGTAGCAGCAGATGTCGTTTTGGGGGCTCAAAACGACATCTGCTGCTACCTACTTGGGTGACCAGCCGCGGCTCGTAAGCGCTAGGCGGACTTTGGCGACGGCGGCGCTGGCGTCATTGAGCATGTGGCGTTTGGAAATTCGGACCAGCAACCACCCGGCCCGCACAAAATCTTCTTCCCTTGCGATGTCCCGGACGATCTGCGCCGCCTCGGAATGGACTTCGCCGTCGTACTCCACGGCCACCTTTTGTTCCGGATAGGCCAGGTCCGGTTCACGCACGACGCCGGCGCTCAGGGCTGTGGGCACGTTCAGTTGTGCTTCGGGCAGGCCGGCATATTCGAGTTCCAGCCGAAGCCTCGTTTCCGGGGCGGAATCCGAGCCCACGCGCGCCAGGTCCAGGGAAACGCGTGCTTTCTGGATACCGGGTGTCCCCTTGTGCCGGTCGAGCATGTCAGCAAGGTCCTCGCGCGTTGCGAACGGTTCCGATCTCGCTTCGAAGTCCGGCCTCGGAATCCTCAGCAAGTGATCGGCAACAACGGTCAGTTCCTCGATGCTCATCTTTCGGGAGCAGTCCAGCCAGGTCCTGGTTCGCGAGGTGATCAGGAGGCCGTTGTGTCTGACGATTTCATCGGCAAAGAACTGGCCTCGATGCCCCCGGACTCCGGTCCGGCGGGGCATGGCCAAGTTGTCCGGTCTGGAGATGTGGGTGATGGAATCGTCCGCGCCCGGAAGGAAGCCCGGAAAGTCCCACAAGTTGAACGCCGTCGCATGGGAAGCAGCCGAGAATTCCGTGACCAAAGTCAGCGGCCGGACTACCGACGCTTGTTCGGCGAACGTGTGGTGCGCTGGCTGCCTGACCCCTCGGCTCGGTACGACCAACGAACGGTGCCGCAGACGCGCAACTGTTGCACCGGCGTCGACCGCTTCCTGGAAAGTAAATGCCGCCGCACGCAGCTGTCCCGGCAGTGGCTGCGGAGTTTTCATGGGGCCATCGTGGCAAATTTTGCGCCGGGCTGCATAAGTTATCCACAGGTACGCCCCACTGGCTCAACTAGGTAGCAGCAGATGTCGTTTTGAAGGCCCAAAACGACATCAGCTGCTACCTACTTGGGAGGGGTGTTGGGCGGGGTATCGGGAGGGGTGTCGGGGCGGGGCGGGGAAGGCGGTTAGGGCACAGGAGCCGCAGCGAGGGCTGCGAGCGTGGAGACCAGGAGGCGGCGCTCCACCACTTTGATGCGTTCGTGCAAGGATTCCTCGGTGTCGGAGTCCTCGACCGTCACAGCTTCCTGGGCAATGATGGGCCCTGTGTCCACCCCTGCATCGGCCCAGTGCACCGTGCAGCCGGTGACCTTCACGCCGTAGGCCAGGGCGTCGCGGACACCGTGGGCGCCCGGGAATGAAGGCAGCAGCGCCGGATGCGTGTTGAGGTACCTGCCGTGGAATGCATCGATGAACTCGGCGCTGACAATGCGCATGAAGCCGGAGGAGACCACCACGTCCGGGGCGTAGGACGCCACCCTCGCGGTCAGCGCTTCATCCCATTCGGCGCGGGTGGGGAACGAGTTGAAGTTGACCACGAATGTCTCCAGTCCCGCCTCGGAAGCGCGTTCGACGCCGTATGTCCCCTCACGGTCGGAGCCCACGGCAGCGATCTCCACGTCCAGCTCCCCGGATTTGACGGCGTCGATGACTGCCTGGAGATTGGAGCCAGTACCGGATACGAGGACTACGATGCGCATGGGTCTAGCTTATGGGCAGGCTCGCGTAGGCTTGAAAACATGAACTCCCTCCCGGAACCCGCTGGTCAGCAGCGGACCAAACCACCGCTCAGCGAGGCAGCCAAGAGCTCGCGGAGCACCACGCACAATCTGTTCCGGGCGTTCATCATCACCGTGCTGGGAGCCTTTTTCGTCTTCCAGCTCGACGTCAGCTATCTCTGGCTCACCGGCATCCTGACCGCAGCGAGCTTTGTCCTGGGCATCCTGCTGCTGATCCGCGCGGTCCGGCTCAAGGAATCCAAGCTAGTGCTGGTCGGCACCATCTCCGGGCTGGTGGTTTCCCTGGTCATGGTGGTGGTCATCCTGGCAGCGTCCGTGTTCTTCGATGAGTTCCGCGACTACCAGCAGTGCATCCGACAGGCCATCACGGACCAGGCGATGTCCTCCTGCAGGGTCCAGATGGAGAACTCGCTGCCGCGCCTGCCCTGACGCCGCCGGCAGCTAGAGCGCCACCTCCGCTTCCTCTTCCACCTGCTGCTGGCGTTCCAACCACGGTCCTGCCGCGTACCCGATCACGACGCCGATGCCCACCTCAGCGGCCACCCAGGCTGCGGTCCACAGCGGGTCCGGGCCGATATCCGTTAGGCGTCCCAGGCCGGCTGATCCGCGTGCCAGCCACGCCAGCGCCGCGGACAGCAACCCGGCGACCACACCGACCAGCACGCCGAGCGCCAGCGTTGACACGGTCGCTGTGAACCAGCGGGCATGGATCTTGATGGAAAGCCACTCGTCGAAGTGGTTCTCCCCTTCGCGCAGGAACCACCAGCCCGCCAGCAAGCCCGCCAGAACCGGCACCACCAGCGCCACAAACCCGTAGTCCAGCGAACCGGCAGGGATGGCAGCGAAGACGGGAATGGACGGCAGGGGTCCGGTGGCGGTTCCGAGCGGGCCAACCTGCGAACCAACGCCCATGGCAAACCCGGATCCGGATGTCCAGGCGAGGGCAAAGACGGCGAGGTTGGGGAGGTACCCGAGTTGTGCGATGGTCAGCGCAGCACCTCCCAGGGCGCCGGCGTCGAGCGCTTCATAGACCGCCACCACCAGGTTCCAATGGATAAACAGATCCGCAGCAAGTAACACGCACGCGAGCGCCAGGGCCGATGCCAACGCCACGAATCCGGCCTTGGCTGCGGAGGCCAGATAGGAACCAGCCCAGCGGGAATGCTGGCTGGTGCGGGAAATCCAGGCCACGGCGTCCACACCGATCAGCCGGCTCCACGACCCTGCCTCGCGCCGGGCGCCCACCACCATGCCCAGCGCGTACGGAATCAGCGGGATCAGCATGGCGTACCAGAGGTTGATGACGACGTCGGCGGTACGGCACACGAATCCGGTGGCCGCGCCGAAGGCGGCATAGACCATCCAGGACCCCAGCAGGGCCTGCCATAGCTGGTCAGTGTACGAAGCGCGCGCCAGCCGCCGCCCTGCCCGCCACGCGAGCAGGAACGGGATCAGTGTCAGTCCGAGGGGAACCAGGGTCAGCATGCCGGACCCCGCGCTGCCGGCCGCGCCAGACCCGACGTCGGCCAGTACCAGGGGAACGCCGTGGATCAGCAGCCACGCCTGGCCCGCAAGCCTGGCCAGGACGTCGAACTCGGCGTTCTGGAAACCGGCGGTAGCCCAGACGGCGACGATCGGCGCGATCACCACGAGGGCCGAAATGATGGCTGCCTGCGCCGTTTCAAGCGCCCCCTGCAGCCATAAGGGCATGGGAAGGCCTCGGTCTCCGGTCTGATCAGCGCGCAGTTTCATCGTGTTCCATGGTGTCACGGAGCGGCCTTCCCATGGGTCTGCGACAGGCTTATCGCGCCTACGAGACCCGGCTCACCAGAGTTCGTAGCTGCAGTGCGCCAGTCGGCCCGCGCCAGGGCACTACAGCGCTTTTTCCACAGGTCAGCCGTAAAATTGGAATGTCCGCAATCAGTGGTTGGAGGCAGAAAAATGACTACCGCATCCCCACATGCACACGGCGTTCATTTCGGGCGCGCAGACGTCCAGAATGCCGGCATGGGTGTAGGTATTCTCTTGGTCGTGGTGGGCATCCTGGGCTTTGTCCCGGGCGTCACCACGCAGTACAGCGAATTGATGTTCCTGGGGCCTGATTCCCACGCCATGTTCCTTGGTTTGTTCCAGGTGTCCATGCTGCTCAATATTGTGCAGCTGGCCATCGGCGCAACGGGCTGGGCGATGTCCCGGACCGAACATGGCGCGCGTAATTTCCTCTTGGGCGCCGGCGCGCTGTACATCGTCCTTGCCATTTTCGGGCTCAGTGTGGGTGTTGATTCGGCAGCCAATTTCCTGTCGTTCAACATGGCTGACAACTGGGCGCACCTGGTGCTGGGCGTTGTGATGATTGCTGGAGGCTGGCTGTTGTCCCGCAACATGGCCAGCGACAGAAGGTAACCCGGAACCGAACCCGGGAAATAGGAGCCGCGTATGAGGTTAGTTCAATAAATTCTGAATATTCGTCCTAAGGGCTGGTGCAGTTGGCGCGGTGACGCAGACAGCTGCACCGGCTTTCGTTGTGCCTCCTGAGATTCTGCGGCAAGTGAGGCAAGTAACGGCAATCACGACGGCGGCACGAAGACGCCGGGGCCGCTCACGGTGGCTCCCGGCGTCGATCGCGTACCGGACACCCGGAAGTCAGCGGCTGTCAGCCGACGGTCCCCGGAGATGTGTCAGCGGCGTGTGTCGTCGATGTCGCGCTTGCCCTCAAGACCGTCCGTCTCGATGCGCTCCTTGCGGACTTCGTCATTGACCGTGACGTCATCCGTGACCACGTCCTTGTCGAGGCGTACCCGCTCCACCGGAACGGTTTCCTTCTCGACCACGGGGCGTTCCTCGTGGAGGGTCACCTCGTGTTCCTCTTCACTGATGTCCGGACCGGACATGGCCGCTCCACGGTTGGCTTCCGTGATCGGCTCGCGCTCCAAGCGGACTTCCTCGCGCTGCACGGGCACGGTCTTGGTGACATTCTCCGTGGTGACGTACTTGCGAAGCCGGACGCGGCCTGCGGCCTGCCGCTCTGTGCCGACGCGCAGGCGTTCTTCGGAGCGGGTCATGGCGTCGTCCGTCGTGGGACCCGACGTGTCGTGGCCGACGGCGCCGGCAGCCCGGGTGCCCGCATTCAGGTCGGCATCGCCTGCATAGTCGATGTCCCTGTCGGTATCGGAGCGCGTCTCGGAGTATGTTTGGGCCTCGCGTTCGTAATGGGCGTAGAGACGGTCCTCTTCTTCGGGCTCGAGGTGCCCGTCCGTGTCCACCCGCGGGGCGTCCTTAACATGGTCTTTCGTGTACGGGACCACGAGATCATCGCCTTCGGCCCGGGCGCCTTCCACCGGAATGAACGACTCGTGTGTGCCGAAGAGCCCGGTCTTGACCGTGACCCAGGTGGGCTCGCCCGTGTCGTCGTCGGCGTACAACTGGCCGATCGAGCCGATCTTCTCGCCGTCGGCTCCGATGACGTTTCCTCCCCGGTTGAGCAGGTTTTCGATGTTTTCCCTCGTGAGCATGACTTCTCCTTTGGATGGTTTCCTGGCTTGCGGTTGATCCACCTACCCGAACTTCATCGGTGTCCTGGAAGGCTGGCATCCGCCCCATCTTCTTGAGGTTTCCGCTATAGCTGCCCCTATACGATAAGCATGCTTATTATCGAAAGAAAAGCCTACTTAGTATTTTTTCCTCCCCTTCTTTGCGGGACCGCTAAGAAGGGGCATACAGGGGGTCGACGGACGGCGCCACTCGGCGTAGCCTGTTGTCCACATCGAGAGGGGGGATGGGATGGGAGCGACACCGAAAGCCCGATGCCGCTCCGCCGTCCGGCCCCTTCTGCTGGCCCTCCTTGCCGCGGTGGCTTGGCTTGTGTGGGGAGCCGGAGCAGCCACCGCCTCCAGCCTCGCCCCGGACGCCGGGGATCTCCTCAAGCCCGCTGCATCCCCTCTTGCCGAGCCGCTCCCGGCCATGGAGCCTCCCGCCGTTGTCAGCGCCGGCGAACTTGCAGAGGCCACCGCAACCTCGGTCACGAATTCAGCAACAGGCGTCGTCACTCCGTTGGCCGCACCCGCCCTGCCGATGGTCTCCGGCACTGTCGATACAGTCACCGACCTCGCGCCCACGCTTCCAGAGTTGCCCCTGGTGCAGGCGCCCCTTCCGCTTCCCCTGACCGACGTCCTGCCTTTGCCCGACCAGTTGCCGCCGCTGCTGCCGGAACCCCTGCCCGCGCCCCTGCCTTTGCCACTCCCGGACCTGGCGCCCGTTCCAGGGATAGCTCCGTTGCCCAGCCCGCCCCCGCTCACGACGCCGGCACCCGGCCGTCCGCCCACCGCGGCTCCCAACCTCCCGGCGTCGGACGCTGTCGCGGCTGATGGCGTTGGCACCCAGGGCTCGGCGGCTGCGGCTGCCAACGTCATCGCGACACCCACGGAACCGGCGAATGTTGCCGTCGGATCCAATACCTTGGGCTTCGGCTTCACCCCTGCCCAGGACCGCCCAGGAGTGGCCTCGCCTGCCGTGGCAACGGCCAGCCCGTCCGGGCCGGAAGACCGGGACCATAGTCCCGGCAGGCTTGATCTGCCGGCCGTGGCTAATGCAGCGGGGACGGCCAGCTCCGGGTCGGCCGGAGGCGCCGACGGCGCGGCCGACCTTGGTGGGTCCTGGACAGCACTCCCCGCTGCCGTAAGCGGACCAAAGATGTCCGGCTCCGAGACGTTGCCGGCCGGCCCTTCCTTCGATCCGGGGTCCTCACCCGACTGAACAGGTCACCCCTGCCCATTTCGCGGCAGAACATGACCACCGCCCACCATCGGTGCGCGGAAACCACATTCAGTCAGGAGACACCGTCATGTCCATCACCATCGCTGTGATCAACCGCGCCTGCGTCATCTCGACTGTGGGCAACTGGCCAGACCCGATGCGCAAGCTCGGCTAAGGGCCATGTTGGGTGGGGCGGTGCTGGGGGCCGCCCCACCGAACACGAGCCAGCAGGATTAATGGAGCGTTCCAGCCGCTCCAACAGGCCGGGCACTGGAACAATGGGCGCATGAGCACCATCATCCTGGGCTGGGATCCGGTCCGCTGGAACCGCTGGAATTACGCGGCTGTTGTTGAACAGGTCGCCGGTACAGGGCTGCACCTTGAGCCTTGGAGCGTGCGCCGCGGCATTGCCAACGGCACCGACGTGTGGCTGCTCGTCGTGGGTGACCACGCTCCCGGGCTGATCGGTCACGGCGTGGTGCTGTCCCAGCAGCGGGAGCCCCTGGAACAACCAGGGCCGCCCGAACCCGACGCCGACCCGGAGCATCCCGGATTTACGGTGCAGGTTGCCTTCGACGCATTGCTGTCCCTGGGCGACCAGGTTCCAGCAGGACTTCTCCGGGAGGCGATGCCCGATGTCGCGTGGGATACCGCCGACGTCGCCGGCCTGGAACTCGGGCCCGGCGATGCTGCGGCCATCCGGGCGGTCTGGACCAGCTACGGCCCGTCGCAGGGAACTGACCCGACACAACCTGTTCCCGGCACCTACCCCGAGAACGCTGTCGCACGCGTCGCGGTCAACCGGCACGAACGCGACCCCGAGGCACGGCGGGCCTGCATCGCGCACCGTGGCATCAACTGCGCGGCCTGCGGGTTCTCCTTCGAGATGGCCTACGGCGAAATTGGCGCGGACTTCATCCAGGTTCACCACGTGGTACCCGCTTCCCAACTGGGGAACGGCTACGTGCTGGACCCGCTCACGGACCTCGTTCCGCTGTGCGCCAACTGCCATGCCATGGCCCACCACGGCGTCGGCTCACCGAGGACAGAAGCTGAACTGCGGCACATCATCGCCAGCGCCGGATACCTGCGGGGAAACACCGTTGGCCCCGAAGAGCTTGAGGCCCAGCGGATTGCCCGCGAGATCCTTGGCCAACAGGCTGAATAAAGATCCCGGGCCCGGGCCGTGCGCCCGGCGCCACCGGGCGCCTCTGATCTGTTAACCCAAGCTTTCCCTGCGCTCTACTCCCGTGACCCCGGACCGTCAGCCCGGGCACCCACCGTGGAGGGGTGAGGATCGCAATTGTCGCTGAATCATTCCTGCCACTGATGAACGGGGTGACCCACTCCATCCTGCGGGTGCTGGAGCACCTGGAGGAACGGGGCCACGAGGTCCTGGTGATTGCCCCCTCAACACTGGACACCAGGGACACCGCGGTCCCCGAGGCTGTGTATGGTGCCCTGGTGCACCGGCTTCCCTCGGTCCCGCTGGCCGGGTACACCAATGTGCGCGTGGCGATGGGCGGTGTGTACCGGGTCAAGCGAATCCTTGCCGACTACGCACCCGACGTCGTCCACCTGGCATCACCCTTTGTCCTGGGCTGGCGCGCGGTGCAGGCGGCGCACCAGCTGGGCATCCCCACGGTCGCGATCTACCAGACCGAAGTCCCCAGTTACGCCGCCCGGTACGGGGTGCCGTTCCTGGAGAACTGGGCATGGAATCGGGTGGAGAACATCCACCTGCTGGCCACCCGGACGCTGGTCCCGTCCACCTTCGCCCTGAACCAGCTCCGCGGCCGCGGCATTCCGCGCGTGGACATGTGGCGGCGCGGTGTGGACACGGCCCGGTTTTCGCCTGGAAAGCGCGACGACGGGTGGCGGGCTACCGTGGCGCCCGGCGGTGAGCGGATCATCGGGTATGTGGGCCGGCTGGCCATCGAGAAGCAGGTCGAGGACCTGGCCGCGCTGGCCAATGTGCCCAATACGAAGCTGGTGATCGTGGGCGACGGCCCGCAGCGGGCAACCCTCGAGGAAGCCCTGCCGAACGCCACGTTCACAGGATTCCTCGGCGGCGAACAGCTTGCACGCGCGGTGGCCTCCTTCGATCTATTTGTCCACCCGGGTGAATTCGAGACCTTCTGCCAAACCATCCAGGAGGCCATGGCATCGGGCGTTCCCGTGGTTGCCACCGGACGCGGCGGCCCACTGGACCTGGTGGAGAACTCCCGCACCGGGTGGCTGTACCAGCCCGGTGATTTGGCTGGACTGCGCGGACATGTCATGGACCTGATTGGCGATGACGCCAAGCGCCGCGCGTTCGCAGAGGCGGCCCATGCCTCGGTCCAGGACCGGACGTGGCCTGCGCTCAGCGCTGAACTGGTACGGCATTACCGCTCGGTGATCAGTGGTGAGCCGGTGCTTGCGCAGGGTCCACGCCCACGGGTTCCTTTGGCCGAGCCTGCAAGTCAGGGCGCGGCCTGACCAAAAAGCGTAACTTTTGAAGGATTCGAGGGCCGGCCGCCGCGCCATTTCGGGCTTTTCGCGCCCCGCCGGAGCCAATAGTCCCGCAAACTGGGGCGCCAATGGGCTAATTGTCGCCTTTTTGATATCGGCGAGTCCTTGCGGAGTAGTAAGCACACTGATTGAATTGGATCACGGGGTGAGGCGTCGGCACCAATTAAATCGACAAGGAAGTGTGATCATGGGAATTCTTGGATTTCTCATTTTGGGCCTGATAGCTGGAGCGATTGCCAAGGCAATCCTGCCCGGCAGGCAAGGAGGAGGCTGGCTCATCACCCTCGTCCTGGGTGTGGTCGGCGCTATCCTGGGCGGCTGGATCGGCTCCCTGATCTTTGGGGGCGGACTGGCCGAATTCTTCGACCTGCGCACGTGGCTGCTGGCCATCCTGGGCTCCATCATTGTCCTGCTCATCTACGGCGCAGTCACAAGGCGCGGCAGCCGCGTCTGACACGCACGTCCTTGAGGCGAAAAGGCGCCGCTCCCCCGGACAGGGGACGGCGCCTTTGCCATGCCCGCCAAATTGCGTACAGAACAGAAAACCGATTCCACCTGCCGCATTGATATCCCGGATTCGCACTTTATGATGTGCGTGGGGGTGATTGGGTCATGGGGGGTTCGGGACGGCACAGCGAAGATTTGCCGGTAGGAGCTTTTGGCGATGACGCTGCCGCGCCGGGGACTTCCCAGCCGGGCGGTTCCCCGCGCGTTGCTGGTGGCCCAACGGGGAGCCACGCTATGTTCGAGGCCAGTCCCGATGCCCTCCTGGCGATAGCCAAAGACGGCAGAATCCGGATCGCCAACGCCGCAGCGTCCCGGCTGTTCGGCGTCGCGGCCGACGAGCTCGTGGGGAGTGACCACCGGACCTTGCTGTCGGAGGGCTTCCGGAACGAGATCGAGCAGATCTTCCGGCGCCTCAGGGACCTGGAGCCGATCCCGCCACGTGAAGTTTTTGGCCTTCACAGTGACGGCACGGAGTTCGCCGCCGAGATGGCCGGCGCATTGCTGGAAACCGACGATGGTCCCCAGCTGCTGGTGTCGATCCGCAGCACTTCCCACCGGAAGGCTGCTGACGCAGACCTGCGCGAGGCTATGTCGCTGCTGACGGCAACCCTCGAATCCACCGCGGACGGCATCCTGGTGATCAGCTCGGACGGCAGTGTGGCGGGTTTCAATGATCAGTTTCTGAAGATGTGGGGTATTTCGCCTGAGCTTCTGGAAGGCGAAAGTGAAGAGCCCGTCATGCGGCTGATCATCTCCCAGATTGAGGATCCTGAGGCCTTCATCGCGCGGCTCAACGAAGTAGCGGACAGCCCGGATTCGGAAAGCCACGATGTGCTGGATTTCAAGGACGGCCGGACCTTTGAACGATACTCCCGGCCGCGGCGCGTGGGCGAAAAGATCGTCGGCAGGGTGTGGAGCTTCCGCGACGTCACCCCGCGCCGGAAAGCCCAGGAACAGGCACAGCAGGCCATGCTGGACCTCGCCGCCCAGGCCGAGAAACTCCGGGCGCTGGCCTTCCAGGATCCCTTGACCGGGCTGGCCAACCGGGCAGTCTTCAACGACGGAGTGACCACAGCCCTGCGCGAACCCCGCCTCAAGACGGTGGACGTGCTCCTGATCGACCTGGACGATTTCAAGGAAGTCAACGACATCCTGGGCCATCAGGCCGGCGATGACATGCTGGTGGAAGTGGCCCGCAGGCTCCGTGGCTGTGTCCCCACCGCGGATGTGGTGGCGAGGCTGGGCGGGGACGAGTTCGTGGTGCTGCTGACCGCCTGCCCCGACGCCGATGCCATCGCGGCGTGCATCGTCAGGTGCCTGCACGTTCCTGTAACCATCAGCGGCACCGTGTTCCGCCCCAGCCTGAGCCTTGGGCTGGCATCGGCCAGCGCGGATGCCATTGGCCCGTCCGAACTGCTGCGCCAGGCCGACATTGCCATGTATGCGGCCAAGGCCGCGGGCAAGAACCGTTTCCTGCGGTTCCACCCCGAGATGATGACAGCCCTCGTGCAGCGCACGGACATGGAGGCCGGGCTCCAGTTGGCCGTGCCGCGCGGCGAAATCTCTGTCGCCTTCCAGCCCATAGTGTCCCCGCGCATGGGGCAGGTAGTGCAGTTCGAGGCGCTGGCCAGGTGGGACCGCGGCGGCGAGCGCGTCCCGCCGTCGGTCTTTATCCCCTTGGCGGAACGCAGTGGGCTGATCAGCGAGATCGGTGAGGAAGTGATGGCGCTCGGCCTGGTGCAGCTGGCGTCGTGGCTGAGCGAGGACCCAACGCGCTCGCTCGCGGTGAACGTTTCCGGAGTGCAGCTGCAGGACGCCCACTTTGCCGACGGCGTCCTCCGCCTCACCGAGGCCGCCGGTGTGGGCGCCTACCAGCTGGTCCTGGAGGTGACCGAGAGTGTATTTTTCGACGCCGACCAAAGCCTGATCAGTCAGCTGAGCAGCCTGCGCGAGGCCGGCGTCCGGGTGGCACTGGATGACTTCGGCACCGGCTACTCCTCGCTGGGCCGGCTGCAGGAGCTCCCCGTGGACACCGTCAAAATCGACCGGACCTTTGTGTCGATGGTACGGACCGGCGAGGAACGGTTGCCCATCCTCAGCTCCATGATCAATATGGCCCACAGCCTGGGCCTGACCGTCACTGCCGAGGGCGTGGAGACGGCGACGCAGGCCGACTACCTGACGGCGCTGGAGTGCGATTCGCTGCAGGGCTACCTGTTTTCGCTGCCGGAAAATGGGAGCCGGCTGGAGCTGGCCGTACGGCAGGCTGAACAGGCCATCGACGCGCTCGATGCCCGCACGGACCGCGCCTGAACGAGGGCACCACGCCCACCCCCAGCAAGGCACAGCCGCGAATCCCGTATGCGAGGACAATGAATCTATGGACGTCGTTGTCATCGAAACCCGGCCGCTCGGGGACCGCAGCTACCTGGTCCACGACGGGCAGGTGGCGCTGGTCATCGATCCGCAGCGGGACACGGACCGGGTGGAGGCCGCTGCCGCGGAAGCCAACGTCAGGATCACGCACGTTGCCGAAACCCACCTGCACAACGACTACCTCACCGGCGGGCTCATCCTGGCCCGCGCCCACGGCGCCGCCTACCTCGTGAACGGAGCGGACGCCGTCGAGTTTGAACGCGTGGAGATGGCCGACGGCGACACGGTCCAGGTGGGCCGGCTCACGGTGAAGGCAGTGGCCACACCGGGCCACACCCACCACCACCTCAGCTATGTGGTGACGGACGGCCGGGAACAGGCGGTGTTTTCGGGCGGCAGCCTGTTGTACGGATCGGTGGGCAGGACGGATCTGGTCAATGATGGCGACACCGAACGACTGACCCACGCGCAGTACTCCTCGGTCCGCCGCCTCGCCGCCGAAGCCAAGCCGGACGCAGCCCTCTACCCCACGCACGGGTTCGGCTCCTTCTGTTCGTCCGGGCCGGCGTCGGGCGTTTACGGCTCCACCATCGGCGAACAGCAGGGCACCAACCACGCCTTCACGGATCCTGACGAGGAGCACTTTGTACGGGAGCTCATCAGCAACCTCACCGCCTACCCGTCCTATTACGCGCACATGGCCCCCGCCAACCGGAAGGGCCCGGACGCCCCGGACCTTGCCGTACCGGAGTCGTTGGATCCGGACGAGCTCACCCACAGGCTGGCAGACGGTGAATGGGTGGTGGACCTCCGCCACCGGGTGGCCTTCGCCAGCAGCCACCTGCACGGTTCGGTCAGCTTTGAGTACGGCCGCGGTTCCAGCTTCACCGCCTACCTCGGCTGGGTCCTGCCCTGGAACCGGCAGCTGACGCTGGTGGGAGCCCCCGACGACGTCGAAAAGGCCATCCGGGACCTCTCCCGGATCGGCATCGACTCGCCCGACGCCGCCATCGGAACCGAGCCGTCGGCACTCGCGCCAGGCACCGCCGTCGCGCATTATCCGCTGGTGGGCTGGGCCGAGCTGGAGCACGGGCGAGCCGCCGGAGATGTGGTGCTGGATGTGCGGCGGACGGACGAGTACGACGGCGGCCACGTGGCCGGGGCGGTCAACATCCCGCTGCATGAGCTGCTGGGGCGGATGGCCGAGATTCCAGCAGGCAGGGTGTGGGTGCACTGCGCCACCGGGTATCGTTCCGGGGTGGCTGCCAGCCTGCTCCAGCGCGCCGGGCGGGACGTGGTCCACGTGGACGCAAAGTACGGCGCCCTTGAGGTGTGAGGGATATCATAGGGATGCGTCTCCGCCAAGGTCTCGGGCGGGCCCAGGTCTCGGTTTGTGGGTGAAGGACGCACCTATGGGGAGGGATCCGCGTGTCTCAGACAGGTCTCCTGGAACATCGTCCCGCCACTGGCAGGCGCACGGCCAAACTGGGTTGGCTGATTGCGCTTGGTGCCGTGGTGATGGCGGTTCTTGGGCTATATTTTGCTGCCAACAGCAGCACTGCAACCGCCATCGTGGCGGGTGATTTCTCCATCCTCCTGGCCGCGATCCTGGCTGGTCGAAGCTGCGCACACGCCGCACGCCGCGGCGGCGTGAATGCCCGGGCCTGGACCCTGATGTCGGTCGCCGCCTACGTTTGGGCGGCCGGCATGCTCGTCTGGACGTACTTCGGCCTCACCAACAACCACGTCTACCCCTTCCCCTCCCTGGCGGACGCCTTGTTCCTGGCCTACTCCGTGCCGGCCGCCATCGCTCTCTTCAGCTTTAAGCGTCCCGGCGGCACCACCCGGGTGGGGATGGTCCGGACCGCCTTGGACGCCGCTGTGATCGCCGGCTCCGTCCTGGTGGTCAGTTGGTATACGGCGTTGGGCCCGGCCTTCAGCGCGGAAGGCGACTTCCTGACCCGGCTCACGTCCATGGGCTACCCTGTGGTGGACGTGGTTATGACGTCCCTGGTGCTGGTCCTCGGAATGCGCAGGCAGCCCGGTGAGCGCCTGCCGTGGCTGTGTTTCGGCGGCGGCCTGCTGGTCCTCACCATTACGGACAGCATCTATGTGCGGCTGACGTTCGAAGGCGTCACGGGCGTCACCGGATCACCGCTGGCCTTGGGATGGATTGGCGCCTTCCTCCTGATTGCGCTCGCACCGCTGCTCCCCTATGCCGAGAAACCGCGGCCGGACCGCAAGGCCTTTGCACTGGCCTTGGAACTGCTGCCCTACGTTCCGATCCTGGTGGCCGTGATCATGGTTGCGGCCCCGCACGTCAGCGAAATGAGCGCCTTCCTGCTGGTGGTGGCAAGAATCACCGTCGCCTGCATCCTGGTCCGGCAGGTCCTGATCATCATCCAAAACCTCACCCTCACCACCGGACTGGAGCAGGAAGTTGCTGCCCGGACGGCGGAGCTCGAGGGACTGGGCGCGATCGTCAATTCCTCCTCGGACGCCATCTTCAGCACTACGCCGGAGGGCATCATCACCAGCTGGAACCCGGGGGCGGAGCGGCAGTACGGCTACATGGCCGCGGAAGCGCTGGGCCGCGACGCCCGGTTCCTGCTGCCGCCGGACAGCATAGCCAGGGACGATGCAGTGTTCGAGCAGCTTCGCGACAGCGGCGAAGCCATGAGTTTCGAGATCGAGCACCTACGCAAGGACGGGACAGTCATCCCGGTGTCGCTGACCATCTCCCCCATCCGTGAGGCCGGGAACGTGCGCGGGGTCGCCGTTATTGCCAGGGACATCACCCTGCGCCGGGCCGCCGAACAGGAGCTGCAGGCGGCGCGGGAAGCCGCGCTGGAATCAAGCCGGCTCAAATCAGAGTTCCTGGCCACCATGAGCCACGAGATCCGCACACCCATGAACGGCGTAGTGGGACTGACCGCGCTGCTCCTTGAGACACCCCTGGACGAGACACAGAAGCAATATGCCCAGGGCGTCAAGGGTGCCGGTGAAGCGCTGCTTGCCCTCATCAACGACATCCTGGACTTCTCCAAGCTGGAGGCCGGAAAGGTGGATTTGGACGTCCGGCCGTTCGATCCCCGCATGCTCGTGGAGGAAGTGGCAGGCCTGCTGACAGAGCCGGCGCAGGCCAAGAACCTGGAACTCATCGCCTACTGCCAAGCCGATGTTCCCGCCAGGCTGAACGGGGATTCCGGGCGGATCCGCCAGATCCTGCTGAACCTCGCTTCCAACGCCGTGAAGTTCACCGCGGCCGGGGAGGTGTCCATCCAGGTGAAGGTGGAGAAGCCTGACACCAAGCCGGGCACCACCGCAATGGTCTGCTTCGAAGTCCGTGATACCGGTATCGGCATTGATCCCGCCCATCATGCGAGGCTGTTCGAGTCCTTCTCGCAGGCGGACGCCTCCACTACCCGCCGCTACGGGGGCACCGGCCTGGGCCTGGCCATCTGCCGTCGGCTGACTGAGGCCATGGGTGGCGAGATCGCGCTGGAAAGCGTGCCCGGGGAAGGCAGCAGGTTCTGGTTCCGGATCCCACTGCCGGTGGCACCGCCGTCGACCGATCCTGTTCCCGCAGCCGGCTTCCTCACGGGGCTGAGGGTGCTGGTGGTGGACGACAACGCCACCAACCGCCTGGTGCTGGAATCCCAGCTCCGCGGCTGGAAGCTCCAGCCGGAAGCGGTTCCCGACGCCAAAGCTGCCCTCGCCCGGGCACGCGAGGCATCAGCCGCTGGGAAGCCGTTCGACCTCGCCGTGCTTGACCTCTGCATGCCGGACACAGATGGCCTGGAGCTCGCCCGCATCATGAAGGCCGACGCCGGCCTGGCGGACATCCAACTGATCATGCTGACCTCTACGATGCAGGTCAACGCAGCGGAGATCGTCGCCGCCGGGGTGCGCGAATGGCTCATGAAGCCGGTACGCAGCTCCGAGTTCTACAACCGGCTGGTGCGCCTGATGTCAACCCGCGAACACTCCGCACCCCCCGCTGCGCCTGCCGGATCGGTCCCGGAGCAGTCCGCCGCTGAGCTGACCATGGCGGACGGGCCCTCCCGCGGCCGCATCCTGGTGGTGGAGGACAACGAGGTGAACCAGCTGGTGGCACGGGCCACCGTGACCAAGTTCGGCTATGCGGTGGACGTGGTGGCAGACGGCGCCGAGGCGGTCGCAGCCACCGCCCGCAGCCAGTACGCCGCCATTTTGATGGACTGCCACATGCCGGTGATGGACGGCTTCGAGGCCACCCGGGTCATCAGGGAACGCGACGGCAAGCAGAGCCGCCTTCCCATCATCGCCATGACCGCCGGCGCCCTCGACGGCGACCGGGAACGCTGTCTGGCCGCGGGCATGGACGATTATCTCTCCAAGCCCGTGGACGCTGCGGAACTGGAGGCCGCGCTGGCCCGCTGGGTACCCGATCAGGTTCCCCAGCTGCTGGCTGTCACGGGCGGACCGCCGTCGGTGGATCCGGACCGGCTGGCCATGCTGCGGGGCCTCGGCCCGGAGGATGGCCTGGGCCTGCTGCCGGCCGCCGCGGCGGCGTTCCGGAAGGACGTTCCGGCCCGGCTCGCAGTGTTGCGGGAGTCCGTGCACAATGGCGGCGGCCTGGCCCTGGCGCAGGCCGCGCACACGTTGAAGGGCGCGGCGGCCAACATTGGAGCGACGGCCGTGGCCAGCCTGTGCGGCCAGCTAGAAGAGATAGGGCGCAACGGAAATCACGACGGCGGCCCGCAACTGGTCAGCAGGCTGGAGGCTGAGCTCGCGCGGGTGAACTTCGAACTCGATCAAGCACTGGAGGTGGCACAGTGAAAGTCCTGGTGGCAGATGACGACCCGGGCTCGCTCTTAGTGGCCAAGGCCGCCGTCGAACGCTACGGGCATGACTGCCTGGCGGCGGCGGACGGCGACGAGGCGTGGGCGCTGTACCTGGAACACCAGCCGGACGTGGTGGTCACGGACTGGATGATGCCGGGGATGGATGGGCTGGCGCTGTGCCGGGCCATCCGGGCGCGGGACGCGGACCTCTACACCTACGTGGTGCTGCTGACCTCGCAGGGGTCCCGCGACGACGTTCTCGCCGGGCTGGAGGCCGGCGCGGACGACTACGTCACCAAACCCCTGGACCCTTTCGTTCTGCATGCGCGGCTGCTGGTGGCGCTGCGCGTGACTACGCTTCACGCGGACCTGGCCCACTACCGGAAGGTGCTGTCGCAGCAGGCGAGGACGGACCCCCTCACCGGCCTGCACAACCGGCTGAAGCTGGCAGAGGACCTGGAGCAGCTGCACGCCCGTAGCAAGCGGTACGCGGAGGTCTACTGCCTTGCCATGTGCGATGTGGACAACTTCAAAAGCTACAACGATATCTACGGGCACCAGGCGGGTGACCTCGCGCTCCGGGCCGTGGCTGCGGCTTTGGTGGGCGCGGCGCGCAAGAGCGACGGCGTCTACCGGTATGGGGGCGAAGAGTTCCTTTTGGTCCTGCCGAACCAGTCGCAGCTGGGCGCCAAGGCGTTTATGGAGCGGGCGCTGGTCAGTGTGCGCGACCTGGAACTGGCCCACTCCGGCGACCCCCGTGGGCAGCTGACGCTGAGCGCCGGCATCGCCGCCTACAGTGCGGACCACCAGGCCGACGCCGAGACCCTCCTGGGTGAAGCCGATGCTGCGCTCTATGCGGCCAAGGCGGCCGGGCGGAACCGGGTGGAGCTGGCGGTGTAGGCGCCTCCACCACCAGTCCTGGCTGGCGGCTGTGGCTACGCGGCTTTTTTGCGCTGTTTCGACTGGGCCGGCTTCTTGAGCGGCTGGCTCTTGGCCGGGCGGCTCTGCGCTGGCTGGTGGTTTGCTGGCTGGTGGTTTGCTGGCTGGTGGTTCGTTGGCTGGTGGTTAGGTGCCGGCTGCTTGGGCACAGGACGGCTCTGCGGTTCGAGGCGGCCCTGCTCACGCTGGACCGTTACAGGCTCGGGCTCGGCTGACGGCACAGCGGCAGGCTCCGGTGCAGTGCTCGGCTCATCCGCCAGGTCAACCTCATCCTGCACGCCTGCCACAGCCTGCGCGTACTGGCGGTTGCGCTGCCAGCGGCGGACCAGGTTGATGGCGGCCAGGACGCCGGCGAGCGGTGTCAGCACTGCGGCCGCGTAGACGAACAGCAGCCATGTCAGGGTGGCCATCGGCGGTTGGTTATTGTTCAGGAGCGAGAGCCCGCCGAGCATGGCGATGACCCAAAACAGCACCACTGCCACTAGAACCGCGGCAGCAGGAAAATACTCGTTCTTTACAATCTTCTTCAGGGTTTCCACGCATTTCCTCCTGCCTGGCCGGGGGCTGCGGCGACAGGCCGCATCAAGACCAGTATGGGGCTGCCGGAGCGCGGATTCGGGCAACACGCAGGCAGTGGTGACGAACCTAACTCCAGGCCGTGTCGGAGAGCGATTTCCGTGCCACGGAAGGCTGCCCAAAATGCGTCATTTATGGACGCCTGCGAAGCCGCCGGCCTCGGATTTGAGCGGATGGCGGGTGCCCACTGGGCCTAAAGTTACGCATTCCGGTCGTGCGGCCGGAACACTGGCCGGTTCCGCGGCCCTTCCCTGCCAAGGAAGCACCGAATACGGTGGATTTGTCCGGCCATGCCGCCGGACCGATACGCACCGTACGCACCCTTTTTGGAGGTCCTCATGCGCAAAGTAACTGCTGGCCTGTTCCACTCCGTTGATGGAGTGGTGTCGGACCCGAACCTCTGGCAGTTCGACAGCTTCGACGAAGACCTGGGCAAGGGCATGACGGAGATGATGGAGCGCGTGGACACCGGAGTCCTGGGCAGGGTGAGCTACCAGGAGTGGGCGGGCTACTGGCCCAACGCGACCGTGGACGACGACTTCGCCGGCTTCATCAACCCGATGGAAAAGTTTGTGGCCTCCAGGACTCTGCCTGAGCCGCTGGAGTGGCAGAACTCGCACCTGATCCAGGGCCCGCTGGAAGACTTTGTCGCGGAGCTGAAACAGCGCGACGGCGGCGAGATCGCCGTGTTCGGCAGCATTTCCGTCACGCGTCAGCTGTTGTTCGCAGGGCTGCTGGACGAGCTCACCCTGATGACTCATCCGGTAGTGGCCGGCAGCGGCAGGCGACTGTTTGAGGACGGCGACCCCGTCACCCGCCTCACCCTGAAGGATGAGCACAGGACCAGCAAAGGCAACGTCATCAGCACGTACAGCCTGCTGGGCGGCTGAGCCACGGTCTCCCAGCGGGCGGCCTACAGGAGGCCTACAGGAGGGACGGCGAGCGCGGGGCCTTCGGCATCCGGGGCACCCAGCAACGCACCGTATCCCGATATCGCTCGAAGTCTTCGCCGAAGCGGTCCAGAAGGTCAGCTTCCTCAAGCGGCCGGACAACATAGTTCCATACCAGGGAGCCAAGCACCGCGTAGGCGATAACAAGCCACGACTGCAGGATGATGCCAACCGCGGCGCCCTGGACGATGCCTGCGACGGCCATCGGGTTGCGGATCCAGCGATACGGGCCTGCGATCACCAGGCGGTTGGGCATCGCCGCCGGCAGCGGCGTGCCATTTCCGAGGGCCGACATCACCACTGCGGACCAGATGCCCAGGGCGCTGGCGAGTACAAGAACCCCCACGCCCACAGGCCCTGCCCCTGAGGGAAATGCGATTGCCACCGCCCAGCGCTGTTCGAAAAACGCGATGCCAAGCGGAATCATCGCCAGGAAAAACCCCCAGAAAAGGACGATTTGACCGAAAGTTGAAAGCACGTGGATTGCCGCGCTGGGGCGAATCGTGGCGGGACGGAATGCGAACGGACCACGGATGATCCACGACGTCGGTACGCGCCCGCGCAGGACGACGCCGAGCGAGGCCAGCGAAGCTCCGGCGGCGGCACCCATGGTGAGCACGCCCCAACCCGCTTCGGTTGTAACCGTGGCGTAAACCGCCATGGCGATGGCGACGGCACACGTCCAGCCGGCACCCACCACCGCGGCAGCCCGGACGCCTGCCGCGGCCATAGCTGAGGCAATGACGAACAGTGGAATGTCTAAAATGGCCACGGTAATCGGGTCGAGATTTCCGAGGGTCGCTTCACGCACTGCTGGCGACATGAAGACCGCAACCCACCAGCAGGCACCGGCTACCGCCTGGACGCCAAAATAGGCCCGGGCCCACAGAACCAACTCCGTCACCGGTTCAACCCCCACCTATCGTCCTTCGGCTTGCTGGCCTAAGCCTACTGACTTCCAGCCAGACTTCCGCTGGCTTGTTTTCGGCCGCTGGACGGTTGGCGCGGGCGGACCGGTGCGCAATAGTGGATACATGCCAGCTTCCCCGTCTCAACCCACGGTTCGACGTGCCCTCCTCACCGGGCCGGATTCCAAGCAAGTAGGACGCCTCATTGGGACTTACTTGCGACAAACGGAGCATGAGAAGGCCGTGAACCTGTCGCTTCCGTCGCTGGGGCCGGATGAGGAACTCCCGCCAAACTACCAAGCCGAGGTCGACTGCCCCGAAACGGTATTCAAAACGGCGTCGGTGTACCTGGCGGAGATCGACGCCGAAGCGGTTGGAGTCGCCATCGCCTCAGAGACCCGCGGTGCCACCGAAATCAAGCGGCTTTGGGCTGACCCGCAGGTACGCGGCCGAGGCATCGGCTCCGCGCTCCTTGATGCCGTCCTGCGGGAGAGCACCGGCGTTGTGCGCCTCTCAGTTTGGGATTGGCGGACACAGGCCGCGCGGCTATACGAATCAAGGGGGTTCGTCACCGTCCCCTCGTGGGACGCACGGCCCGGGCTGGTGTGCATGGAGCGCCGCCCTGACGCCCTAACCCCTGTTCCGCTCCAATGACTGGCCGATGATCCGGGCGCCTTCGGGAAAGGCGCCCGGGTTCGTTCCCGAGTAGTTGAGGCGGACAAACGGGCCGGCCGGTTCGGCGGGAAACCACTCGTTGCCGCCTGCGATGATCACTCCGGCGGCTTCACAGTCGCGGGTCAGGCGTTCGAGGTCGGTCCCGTCGGGCAGCCGCGCCCAGAGGTTCAGGCCCCCCTTGGGCACCTGCTCGATGTGTGCCTGCGGCGCGTGACGGCGCAGGCTGGTGACCAGCAGGTCGCGGCGGGCTTCGAGCTGGTGGCGGAGGCTGCGGAGGTGCGTCTGCCACCCGGGCTGCGTGACGACGTCGAGCGCTGCCGCCTGCAGCAGGCCGCTGACGTACATCGACTCGGCCGCCCGATCCGCCAGGATGCGCTCTCGCGCCGGGCCGCGGGCGATCACCGCGGCCACGCGGATCGACGGAGAAACGCTCTTGGTCAGCGAGCGCAGGTAGACCACATGCCCGGAGTCGTCGCGGGAGGCGATTGGAACCGGGTTGGAGGTGATGCCGAAGTCGTGGGCCCAGTCGTCCTCCACAAGGAATGCGCCCTTCGCGCGCACTACGTCCAGTACCTGTTCGCGCCGTTCGGCTGACCACTGGGCACCAGTGGGATTTGCGTAGTTGGGCTGGGCGTAGAACAGCCGCGCGCCGGTCTCCTCGAAGGCGCGGGCCAATTCCGCGGTGTCCGGACCGTCCGGCCCGCTGGGCACCGGAACCACGCGCACGCCGGCCTGGGCCGCAGCCAGGATGGCACCCCAGTAGGACGGCGATTCCATCAGCAGCGGCTGTCCGCGGCCAGCGAGTGCGCTGAAGATGGAACTCAGCCCACTTTGGCTGCCGGGAAGTACGACGACGTCACTCGGGTTCGGCGGTGTGGTCCCGGCAGGCGTCAAGGCGCCAAGCTCCTGCGCGAACCACGACTGCAGTTCCGGCATGCCGGCTGCGGGCGGGCGGGACAGCGCTGCGTCGCCGCGGGCTGCCCTGGCGAGGGCGGCACGGACCAGCCGTTCCGGCAGGAGTTCGCGGTCCGGGTAGCCGGAGTGGAAGGAGATGGCATCGTTGGCCACCGTGCGCATGGTGCTGGAGGCAGGGGGAAGCGGCGCCAGCGGTGACCGGAGGGCCGCGCTCTGCCAGCCGTAGTCGGACGGACGCGCGGTCCGGACCGCCCGCACGAACGTCCCGACGCCGGGCCTACTCTCAATCAGGCCCTGTGCCGTGAGGGTCTGCAGGGCCTTCTGCACCGTGACGGGACTTGCTTGGTACTCGGCCACCAGGGAACGCGTGGATGGCAGTTTCGCACCGGGCGCCGCTGCGGCGATCCATTTTTTCAGGTGCGCCACAATCCTGGAACTGCTATCGTAGTTCATGAGAGACAATAGTAGCGCTACTCAACCGGGACGCATAGTGCTATCCCCATCCCCGCCGACTGGACTCTGGCTGGGCCTGATCGGAGTAGCGGCCTTTTCCTTCACCGTTCCGTTCACCAAGGTCGCCGTCGCCGGCCTGTCCCCGCTGTTCATCGGTTCCGGCCGCGCAGTGGTGGCCGCCCTCCTCGCAGCCTTCGCCCTCGCGCTTACCCGGCAGCGGCTCCCCCGCGGCGTGCAATGGGCGCGCCTGGCAGTGGTGGCCGCCGGCGTCGTCGTCGGGTTTCCGCTGCTCACCTCCTTCGCCCTGACAAGCACCCCAGCCAGCCACGGCGCCGTGGTGATCGCCCTGCTCCCCGCCGCGACCGCGACGGCGGCTGTCCTCCGCGGCCGGGAACGTCCGCCGCTGGCATTCTGGCTCATCACCGCCGCAGGAGTCCTCGCCGCCGTCGCCTTCGCCGCCATGCAGTCCGGCGGCTTCGGACAACTGCACTGGGCTGACGTACTGCTCCTCGGCGCGGTGGTGGCTGCCGCTGTCGGTTATGCCGAAGGCGGTTTGCTGGCCCGTGAGCTCGGTGCGTGGCAAACCGTGTCCTGGGCTTTAGTGCTGGCCTCGCCGCTGATGGTGGCACTGACGGCCGTCTCCGTCTCGCTGCAGCCGCCTTCCGCGACGCCGGTCCAGTGGGCCGCCTTCGCCTACCTCGGCATAGTGAGCATGTTCCTGGGCTTTTTCGCCTGGTACCGCGGGCTGGCCATCGGCCCCATCGCCCAGGTCAGCCAGGTCCAGCTCATCCAGCCGGTGCTGACCCTTTGCTGGGCCGGGCTGCTGCTGGGCGAAACCCTGACGTGGGCCACCATGGTGGGCGGCCTTGCCGTCATCCTCTGCGCGGGAGCCGCCGTCCGGGTCCGGCTCAAGCCGCCTGCCGCCCAGCCCGCCTTCCTCCCCACTCCCCGAACCCTCCAACCTGCAAAGGATTAGCATCATGTACGTTCCTGCCCATTTCGAACCTGGCCCCGAGGCCGTCCAGGACCTGCTCAACCAACCCGGGGCGGCCAACCTGGTCACCATGACCTCGCAGGGCCTGCTGGCTACGCTGATGCCGTTTGTCTACGATGCTGCGGTGGGCGAGCACGGCGCGCTGCAAGGGCATCTGGCACGGAACAACGCGCAGTGGTCTGAGCCTGCGATCGGCGAAGCGCTCATGATCATCCAGGGCGCGGACGCCTACGTCTCGCCTTCCTGGTACGCATCCAAGGCTGAGCACGGCCGCGTGGTGCCCACCTGGAACTACTCCACGGCACACGTGTACGGCACCCTGGTGGTCCACGAGGATCCGGCATGGCTCGCGGGCCAGGTCAGGCGCCTTACCGGCGTCCATGAGCGTGGCTTTGACCATCCATGGAGCGTGGACGACGCGCCGGAGCGCTACATCGTCGGCCAATTGCGCGCGATCGTGGGCATCGAGCTGGTGATCTCCAGGATTGAGGCGAAGGCCAAGCTGAGCCAGAACCGGCCCGACCCCGACATCGACGGCGTGATTAATGGGCTCAGCGCCCGGGGGCAGTCGGAGAGCGCTGCCGACGTCGAGCGGGCCCGTCCGACGCGCCCCTGATCTGGGTGCCCGGCCGCCCAACTAAGTAGCAGCAGATGTCGTTATGGAGCCTCATAACGACATCTGCTGCTACCTACTTGGGGTGGGCGGCAGGGCGGCGGCGAGGGCAGCGATGTCCCTCGGCGTGGTGCGGCAGCAGCCGCCCAGGATGCGGGCACCGAGCTCGCGCCAGGCACCGGCTCCTGCCGCAAGCCCTGTTGGCACGCCTTTTGCTCCGGAAGCCCCGCCTTCGCCTTCTGGGCCCGATCCGGCGGCCCAGGTCTTCGTGGCGGCGTCATAGGATTCGCCGGAGTTCGGGTACGTGACCAGCGGCTTGGTGCCCGCCTCGCCGAGGGCTCCCAGGGCGGCCGGGACCAGGTGCAGCGGCACGCAGTTCACACCCACGGCCACCACGCGATCATCGGACCCGCAGAGCTCCGCTACCGCAGCCAGCGGTGTGCCGTCACTGATCTGCGCGCCGTCCCGCAGCGAGAAGGAGAACCAGGATTCGACGTCGAACTCCCCCGTCAGTGCCAGCAGCGCCTCTGCTTCGGCAAAGGACGGAAGCGTCTCGCACGCCAGGAAGTCCGCGCCGGCGTCCACCAGCGCCGCGATGCGTGGACGGTGGAAATCCTTGAAGGCTTCGGCGTCCAGGACATAGTCCCCGCGGTACTCGGAGCCGTCTGCGAGGTAGGCGCCGTAGGGCCCCACCGACCCGGCGACCAGCAGCGGCCCGGCTTGCGGATTCCGGGCAAGGTGTTCGAACCGGGCCTCATCGGCCAGGCGGACCGAAAGCCTGACGAGGTCCAGCGCCGCGTCCTCTGAAAGCCCGCGCTGCGAAAACCCGAGCGGCGTGGCCTGGTAGCTGGCGGTCGTTGCCACATTTGCGCCGGCCTCGAAGTAGTCGCGGTGCACATCGCGGATCAACTGCGGCTGCTCGAAAAGGACTTTGGCCGACCACAGCGGGTCATCCAGGCTGCAGCCGCGCGCCTCCAGCTCGGTGGCAAGAGCGCCGTCGGCCGTGAGGTACGCCCCGGCATCGAAAAGCTGGGACAGCGTGCTATTGCGGGGCATGGCATGAACTCCGGAAGTTTGCGGAAGGGTCCGTTGTTCATCATAAACAATTCAAGATGTGTTTAATGATCATGGCGAACTATGACCGGGCTGGCTGGCGGCACCTCCGTTAGACTCTGGCCTATGTCGAAATCCTCCAGCATGGGCCGCGGCATGCTGGCCATCCTGGCATTGGGTGCACGGCAGGGCGCAGGACTTCCCGGCGGCACCGTGGCGGGGATCGCCGCCGATCTGGACAAAGACCGCAGCCAGGTCTCGCGGAACCTCCGCACCGGTGAGCAGGAGGGATTCCTCAGCCGGACTGGCGAGCGCACGTACACCCTGGATTGGTCCCTCCTGACCGACACGCAGCAGTTGACCGCCCGGAGGCTGTATACAGACGGTGCCGTGGCTCTGGAGCACTTGGCCCGAGACACCGACGAGGCCTGCTTCCTTGGGGTGCTGCACGGCGCGGGCACGGTGACCATCGGCGAAAGCGTTCCGGCCAGCAGCAACCTGGTGGGCTCGTGGCTGGGCAGGCCCTACCCCGCGTACTGCAGCGACGCCGGGCAGGCTGCACTGTGGGAGTCATCGGACACCGAGGTGCGGACGGTGTTTGCCGGCGTCGACTTTGTGCGGCACGGCCCCAATACCCCGTCCGACGTCGACGACTTCCTTATGCGGCTGGCCGCGGCGCGCGTGCGGGGCTACTCAGTGGTGGATGAGGAAGCGGAGCCGGGACTCTATTCGCTGGCCGTGCCCGTCCGGGACTTCAAGGGCGAGGTGGCGGCAGCGCTGCAGATCGTCGGCACGAAAGCCCGCCTGGAACCGCGGCGGACTGAGTGCGCCGCGGCTTTGGTGGCAAAGGGAACATGGCTTGAGGCCCGGCTGGGGTACCGGCAGCCGCTAAGCAGCCAGGACTAGGCGGGTGCAGGACTAGCTGGCGGCAAGGGAACCCAGCCGCTCCGCTGCCCCACGCAGAACGGTGGCAACTCCCGCGGCATCCGTTCCCATTTGGGCACGGCTTCCCAGCGCGCTGAGCGAGGCGAGGATGGCGCCGTCGGTCTTCCGCAGAGGGACGGCGACTTCCACAATGTCGTGCTCAAATTCCTCGTCGGAAGTGACGTAGCCCCTGGGGACGTCGCGGGCCATCAGGTCCCACACTTCATCAATGGAATGTGCGGCGCCGGGGCCACCCACCCCGATGAAGTTCACCTCGTGCAGCAACTGGTCCAGGGCGGACCGGTCGTGGTCCCAGAGCAAGGCCCGGCCGGCACCCGTACACCACACCGGCGTCACCATCCCAGGCGCTACGAAGCTGCCCAGTCCGGCGTCGTTGCTGGAAGTGCGCAACAGGATCGCCCGGAAGCCGTCCCGAATAGAGAGCCGTGCCCGCAACCCCAAGGCGGAAACCAGCGACTCCAGTTCTGGCTTCGCTGCACCTACCCAGCCGGTGTTGAGCGAAGCGGCCAGGCTGAAGAACCGCGGCCCGGTCAGGAACGGTCCCCGGTCCGCCCGCTCCAGCAGGCCCAGATCGCACAGCTCCTGTGCGAGCCGGGACACGCGGCCCTGGTCCATGTCCAGTTCCGCCGCCAGCTGGGATACGCCGGGCTGCTGCCGGCCGCGTTTTTCCCGGTCCACCACCAGCCGGAGAATGCGGAGCCCCTGCGCCAACGATGACGCCTCTGCGGACGAATCCACGCGTGTTACCCCTCACTGCCGATGCCCGCACTATTCTTCCACGGCAATCCCCGGCGGTCGCGGAGGTGACGTGCGCTGGTTACGGAACTGCCGACGTCGTACGTTCACCTGCGGGCCCTGATATCCGGGGCTTCCTGCATGACCCGGTTCAAAATAGTCCCCCTCATCATGGAACCGGCGCCGGCGACCGGACACTATGAGGTATGGGCGATCCATCGGATGTCTCGGACGAGGTTTTGTGGTGCCAGGTGGTCAACGGTGATGGCGACGCCTTCGGGATACTTTTTGACCGCCACCATGACCGGGTCTGGCGTCACGCGACAAAAGTGCTGGGCCAGCCGCATGTGGCTGAGGACGTCACTGCCGTGGTCTTCTACGAAGCATGGCGACGGCGGGCCAGCATCCGCATGGTGAATGACTCAATACTGCCCTGGCTCCTGGTGACGACGAACAACACCCTTCGCAACCATGTCCGCCAGCAACGCCGCTACAGGCACTTCCTCAGCCAGCTTCCCCCGCCCGCGAATGAATCCGACATCGCCGAGAGTATCGCCGAAGCCGACGAGTCCACCTTCAAAACTACTGTGCTGAGGGAGGCTTTCACCCGGCTGAGGCCACCGGAGCGGGACGTGCTCACCCTTTGCATCATCGAGGGCCTTGGAGCCAGGGCCGCTGGCGCCGCCCTGGGCATCGCGGACGGAACGGTGAAGTCACGACTCCACCGGGCAAAGTCCCGGCTGGGGACCCTTTACAGCCAGATAGTGCAGGAACACGAGCCTGATGCCCAGGCAATCCTTGGACGGAGAACACCATGAACACCTCCCAGTTCCAGTCCGACCGGCGTGAAGCCCTGCGCAGGCAGCTCGTCGAGCTCCCCGGTCTCGCCGTGGTCGTCCCGCCGGCCCGTCCCCGCCCGACGCGACGGATCCTGCTCACGGCAGCGGCAGCCCTCGTCGGTGCGCTCGTGGTAGGGCAGCTCAGCGTCACCGCCCAAAGCGCGCACGCAGCAGGCGTCCTGCGGGCCGTAGCGGACCAGTCCATGACCTTCGTCGATCCCGTGCCGGGGCCGGGGCAGTACCTGCTGGTGCACACGCACGCCAACTGGTCCGTCACCGGAATCGACGAGGCAGGAAACATGAATCACGGCATGAACGCCCAGACCATCGACGTCTACCGTCCGGCTAACCCCGACGACGACTGGGTCCTCAGGCGCGACTGGGGCGACGGACACCCGGTGCCCATGGAAATTGAGGTCATCCGGGCGAAGGACGGACATTTCTATGGCGGCCCTTGGACGCTGATGTCAGGCGACGAGCTGGCTGCCCTGCCGAGGGACGGGCAGGCCTTGTATGACCACTTCAACTCCAGCTACCAGGGCGGATCAGCCTCACGGGATGAGAACAACTTCGTCCGGATCACCGACATCCTCAGGATGGGGCTCATTCCTGCGGACCTGCGTGCTGGCCTCTACCAGGCGCTGGCCCTGATCCCCGGAGTCACCGCCAGCGAGCAGGCCAACTTCGATGGCAAGGTTGGCGTGGCGATCGGACGGACGGAACCCCTTCGCGCCGGACAACGTGCCGAAATGATCATCGACCCCGCGAACGGGCTGGTCATCGGGGAACGGACCATCATGACCTACGCTGCCTTCGGCTTCGGGTCCAATGAGGTGATCGGGCACACCGCCATCGACTACCGAATCGTGGATTCAGCTCCCCAGTGAGGGCCTGACCGGCGTTTGGCGGCCGTGCCGGAGGTAGAAGTAGCCGTAGCAGGCCGCGACAAACGGGACGCCGAAATAGAGTGCGGCCACCTGGTTGGGATCCAGCGCGATGCCCACCAGCGAGATGACGCACAGCGTGAACGCGAGGATGGGCACCACCGGGAACCACGGGGCCTTATAGGCGAGGGCCGCAACGTCTCCGCCGTTCCGCACAAAAGCGCGTCGGTGGAAGAAGTGCGAGGCGGTAATGGACATCCATACGCCCACCACAGCGAAGCCGGCTACGGAGACCAGCACCAGGTACACCGTTTCCGGGGCCACCACGCTGCTGACCAGCGAGGCGATGCCGCCCACCATGCTCACCGAGAGTGCGATCAGCGGGATGCCGCGGCGGGTCAGCTTCTTCAGGGCCCGGGGTGCGTGCCCCTCGTCCGCCAGGGAGTAGAGCATCCTGGCACAGGAGAAGAGGCCGCTGTTACCGGCGGACAGGAGCGCGGTGATGATCACAAAGTTCATGATGTCGGCGGCGAACGGGATCCCGACGGCGGAGAAGACCGTAACGAACGGGCTCTCGTCCAGCCCCACTTCGGTGTACGGGATGGTGGCGGCGATGACAGCTATGGCCCCGACGAAGAAGATCAGCAGGCGTATCACGGTGGTGCGCATGGCTTTGGGGATGCTTGTGGCGGGGTCCTTGGTTTCGCCGGCCGCCACGCCGATGAGCTCGGAGCCGGAGAAGGCGTAGAACACGGCGAGCACGGTGACCAGCACGCCGGTGAAGCCGTTGGGGAACAGTCCGCCCTCAGTGGCGAAGTTCTCGAACAGACTGGGGTGGCTGCCGCCGTCGCTGAGTGGGCGGAAGCCGAACAGCGCGGCGCCGCCGAGGACGATGAGGCCAATAATGGCGCCCACCTTGATGATGGCGAACCAGAACTCGGACTCGCCGAAGAACTTGGCGGACACAGCGTTGAAGCCGAACAGCACGGCGGCGAACACCAGGCACCAGACCCACACGTCAACGTCCGGGAACCAGCGTTGCATGAGGAGCCCGGACGCAGTGAACTCGGAGCCGATGGCCACGGCCCAGCAGAGCCAGTACAGCCACGCCGTGGCGAAGCCGGTGGCTGGGCCGATGGAGCGCGCGGCGTAGATGTGGAATGCCCCGGACACCGGATACGCGATGGCCAGCTCGCCCAGGCAGGCCATCACGAGGTACACCACAAACGCGCCCACCAGGTAGGCGAGCACCGCGCCCAGCGGACCGGCCTGGGAGATGGTGTACCCCGAGCTGAGGAACAGGCCGGAGCCGATGACGCCGCCCATCGCGATCATCACGAGGTGCCGGGAGCCCATGGATCTGCGGAGTCCGGGTTGAACCGGCGCCAGCCCGGTCGGCGTCGTAGCATCCAGCGTCAGGGGTGATGGGGATTCCACGATCGTCTCCAGGAGGGGTGGTCAGCAGGTGTTCGGCAGATGCGCGCACTCCAGTCCCGTCCCGGGTAACGAAGATATGCACGTCAACAGAGAGAAATTAGCACAATCGCCGAATTACGCTCGTTAAAATCATGCGAACTTGTTCATATTGCACACTTGTTACCTCGGGTGACCCGCCCCCCTGGAGATTTAGGGCGCTACCAACGCTTCGCTGGCCTCCCACAGCCCCTGCGCCAGCCCGGCGTCGTAAGCCTGCGGGTTGGCCTTGGCCAGTGCGCGCTTGGCATAGTAGGCGCCGGAGACCCAGTCAGTGCCGGCGGTCCCGTTGATGAGCCACAGCATGGTGTCGGCACCCTGGTCCGGACTGAGCATAAAGCGGTTGAGCAGGGTCTTGTAGGCGTGCCGCCACGGGCTGGAGGAGTCTGCCGCGAAGTTGGTGCGGACCACGCCCGGGTGGAATGCCGCCGTCGTGATTCCCTGCTCGCCGAACCGGCGGTGCAGTTCTGAAGTGAAGAGGATGTTGGCGAGCTTGGCGGTGCCGTAGGCACGGTGCGTGGAGTAGCTATGCTCGGCGTTGAGGTCGAAGAGGTCCAGTTTGCCGAAGTTGTTGGCGCCGCTGGCGGTGTTGATGACCTTGGCGTTGCTGGCGGTGAGGACGTCCATGAGCTCGGTGGTGAGCAGGAACGGTGCCAGGTGATTGATCTGGAAGGTGGATTCGTTGCCGTCCACCGTGAGCTGGTGCCCGCTCCGGATGCCGCCGGCATTGTTGGCCAGGACGTCGATCCGGTCGTAATCGTCCCTGAGCTGCGCGGCGAGGGTGCGGACCTGGGCGAGTTCGGCGAAGTCGGTGACGAAGTAGTCCGCGTTCAGTTCTTTCGCGAGGGCCTGGGTCTTTTCCTCGGAACGGCCGACGACGACAACCCGGTCCCCTGCCTCCGCCAGCGTCCGCGCGGCTGCTGCGCCGATGCCGTCGCTGGCGCCGGTGATCACGATGGTGCGTTGGGTCAAGGGGTGTCCTTTGATCGGGATTCAGCGCTCGGGTAGAACACGCTGCCTCTGGGACAACGACGGCGGGACGGCCGGTGTTCCCCCTAGCCCCCTAAGCGCCCCCCCAACTAAGTAGCAGCAGATGTCGTTTTGAGGGCTCAAAACAACATCTGCTGCTACTTAGTTGGGCTGGAGCGGGGGAGGTTAGCCAGCCACCCCGGCGAGAAAGAACAGGGCCGCCGCGATGGCGAAGCCCATGACGCCGATCAGCGTTTCCATTACGGTCCAGGTCTTCAGCGTGGTCTTGACGTCCATGCCGAAGAAGCGGCCCACCAGCCAGAAGCCGGAGTCGTTGACGTGGGAGACAACCACGGAGCCAGCGGCCACGGCGATGACCAGCGCGGCAACCTGCATACCGGTCAGGCCGGCCAGTGCCACAGCCGGGGCGATCAGGCCTGCGGTGGTGGTCAGTGCCACGGTGGCCGAGCCCTGGGCGATGCGCAGGATGGCGGAGATCAGGAAGCCGGCCAGGATCAGCGGGATGCCCAGGTTGCCCAGCACGTCGGCCAGTGCGGCGCCGATGCCGGAGGCGCGGAGCACGCCGCCGAACATGCCACCGGCGCCGGTGATGAGGATGACCGAGCAGACCGGACCCAGTGAGGATTCGAGCAGCTTCTCGATGGCGCCGGCGTCCTTACCGCGACGGGCACCCAGGACAAACACGGCCACCAGGACGGCGATCAGCAGGGCCACCGGGGTTTCACCGATGGTGCGCAGGATCTGGAACCACTGTTCGTTCTTGACCGTCTCAGACATGGCGCCGGAGGAGGCCAGGGTGTTCAGCCCAGTGTTGAGGAAGATCAGGACGAGCGGCAGGAGCAGCAGGCCAATGATGGTGCGGAAGCGCGGCGGGTGGGACTCGGCTTCGGCGCTGGCGTGGCCGAGGATTTCCGGAACGGGCAGGACCAGTTTCTTGCCGGTCCACAGGCCGAACAGGTAGGCGGTGACGTACCAGGTGGGGATGGCCGTGATGAGGCCGGCGATCATGACCAGGCCGATGTTGGCGTCGAAGAACGCCGCGGCGGAGACGGGGCCCGGGTGTGGCGGCAGGAAGATGTGCATCACGGAGAACGCACCGGCAGCCGGGAGGCCGTAGCGCAGCACTCCCCCGCCCAGGCGGTGGGCGACGGCGAAGACGACGGGCAGCATGACTACCAGGCCGGCGTCGAAGAAGATGGGGAAGCCGAAGATCAGCGATGCGAGGCCCAGGGCGAACGGGGCCCGCTTCTCGCCGAAGACACCAATCAGGTAGTCGGCGAGGACTTTCGCACCGCCGGACGTTTCAACGATGCGGCCGAGCATCGCGCCCAGGCCGACGAGGAGCGCCACGGTGCCCAGGGTGGTGCCGAACCCGTTGATCAATACCGGCACCACCTGGTTGGCGGGAATTCCGGTGGCAAATGCGGTGGCGAGGCTGATCAGGATCAGGGCGACGAGCGCGTGCATCCGCAGCTTGATGATCAGGAACAGCAGCACAACAATCGCTGCCGCGGCGATGAGCAGCAGGGGGCCTGCGCCCAGCGTTTGGGTCCATCCTTCGATGACCATGGTTCTCCTTTGAAACAGAATTTATGGGGGGAAATCGGCGGTCCGGCGAGCCCAAGGGCTCAAGGACCGATCAAAATTGAGGGGGTCAGCTAGCTGCCGGCTGTGCGGGCAGCTTGAGCGCTGCGATCACGGCGGCGACGATCTCCTCCGGGGAGAGGGAGATGTCCAGCCGGAGGCTGCCGGCGGCGAGTTCGCCGTCGGTCAGCGGTTCCAGGGTGGCCAGCTGGCTGGGCAGGAGCGTGGGCGGCATGAAGTGGCCTTCGCGGCCCTGCATGCGTTGGCCGATCAGGTCGGCGCCGCCGTGCAAGTGCAGGAACAGGACCCGGCCCTGCGCTTCGGAGAGCAGCCGTCGGTAGCTCTGTTTGAGCGCTGAGCAGGTGAGCACGGTGCTTTTCCCGGCGGTGGCCTGGGAGGTCATCCAGTCCTGGATCTCCCGCAGCCAGGGCCAGCGGTCCTCGTCCTGCAGCGGAACGCCCTGGGTCATCTTGTCGATGTTGGACTGCGGGTGGAACTCGTCCGCTTCGGCACAGGCCCAGCCAAGCTGCCGGGAAAGAGCTGCCGCAATGGTGGACTTGCCGGAACCGGCAACGCCCATTACCACCAGGTGCGTGGCTGGATACTGCATGTTTTACCTCCGAAGAAGACGCCGTTGGCTTAGTGAAGAAAGCTCGTTGCGCATCTCACAGTGACATGCGCTGGAGATAAGGTATCACCATTCCCGCCCACAGATACTATCTTTTGGTGTCACAAGTCATACCTTTACGACTTTCTCGGTACGATTGCAGGGCGCGCAGCGCAGAGGAAGGTAGGCCAGATGTCGACGGCGACACCACAGGACGCGGAGACCGCGGACGACGGCGGGGCCTCCCCCGCGATGCATGAACGCGTTCTGGAGGCGGTTGGCATAGCCATCGCGTCCGGCAGCCTTCCGCCCGGAAGCCGGCTCACGCTGGACTTGCTCCAGCAGGAGTACGGGATCTCCCGCACCGTGGCCCGCGACACCATGAAGGTCCTTGAATCCATGAACCTCGTGTATTCCCGCCGCCGGGTGGGCATCGTGGTGCAGGAGCGCGCACTGTGGAACGTCTACGACCCCAAGCTGGTGCGCTGGCGCCTCGCCTCAGACAACAGCGCCGAGCAGTACAGCAGCCTCACGGAGCTGCGCATCGCCGTCGAGCCCATTGCCGCGGCCGGGGCCGCGCGCCGGGCGAGCGCCGCCGAGCGCGCCAAGCTGCTTTCGTTGGCGGGCGACCTTCGCCGCCTGGGTGAGGCCGGCGACCTTGAGGGCTTCCTGGCCGCGGACATCGAGTTCCATCGTCTGCTGCTCCATAGCTGCGGCAACGAGATGTTCACGGCGCTGGAAGGCATGGTGGCCGAGGTCTTGACCAGCCGGACCAAGCAGGGGCTCATGCCGTTCAAGCCACGGAACGAAGCGCTGAAGGCGCATGAGGATGTGGCTGCCGCCGTGGCCGGTGGGGACGCCGTCACCGCTGAGTCCGCCATGCACCACATCCTTGACGAGGTCCGGAACGCGATGGGCCTGCACTAGCCTCTCCTCTTCCCGGAGGCCGCGTTCCTGAGTAGCCTGCAATTAGGGACTCAAACTAGGGACCCTGTCGCGCCGTACAGGAATTCTGTGAGGTGGAAAATGGCCATCGCCGGACATTCACAAAGGACAGCCGCTTCCGCGCCCGCAGCAGTACCGCGGCGCAAAGGCAGCATGGTTGTCAGATGGATTACGTCCACAGACCACAAGATCATCGGGTACATGTACCTGATCGCCTCGTTTGTGTTCTTCATGATGGCCGGGGTGATGGCCCTGCTGATCCGGGCCGAGCTGTTCGAGCCCGGCATGCAGATCCTGCAGACCAAGGAGCAGTACAACCAGCTGTTCACCATGCACGGCACCATGATGCTGCTGATGTTCGCCACCCCGCTGTTCGCCGGCTTCGCCAACGTCATCATGCCCCTGCAGATTGGCGCACCTGACGTCGCGTTCCCGCGGCTGAACGCACTGGCTTTCTGGTTCTTCCTCTTCGGCTCCACTATCGCCGTCGCAGGCTTCATCACCCCACAGGGCGCGGCGGCGTTCGGCTGGTTCGCCTACGCACCGTTGAACAACACCACGTTCACCCCGGGAGTGGGAGGCGACCTGTGGGTCTTTGGCCTTGCCCTGTCCGGTTTCGGCACCATCCTCGGTGCCGTCAACTTCATCACCACCATCATCTGCATGCGTGCCCCGGGCCTGACCATGTGGCGGATGCCGATCTTCACCTGGAACACGCTGGTCACGGCCATCCTGGTGATCATGGCCTTTCCGCCGCTCGCCGCTGCACTGTTCGCCCTCGGTGCGGACCGCAAATTCGGCGCCCACATCTACGACCCGGAGAACGGCGGCGCCGTCCTGTGGCAGCACCTCTTCTGGTTCTTCGGCCACCCCGAGGTGTACATCATCGCCCTGCCGTTCTTCGGCATCGTCTCCGAGATTTTCCCGGTCTTCAGCCGGAAACCGATCTTCGGCTACAAGGGCCTGGTCTACGCCACCATCGCCATCGCCGCCCTGTCCATGACCGTATGGGCGCACCACATGTACGTGACCGGTTCGGTGCTCCTGCCGTTCTTCGCCTTCATGACCATGCTGATCGCGGTGCCCACCGGAGTGAAGTTCTTCAACTGGATCGGCACCATGTGGCGCGGTTCCCTGACCTTCGAAACGCCCATGCTGTGGAGTCTCGGCTTCCTGATCACCTTCCTTTTCGGTGGCCTGACCGGCATCATCCTGGCCTCGCCGCCGTTGGACTTCCACGTCTCTGATTCCTACTTCGTGGTGGCGCACTTCCACTACGTCGTGTTCGGCACCGTGGTGTTCGCGATGTTCGCCGGCTTCTACTTCTGGTGGCCCAAGTGGACTGGCAAGATGCTCAACGAGCGGCTCGGCAAGATCCACTTCTGGATGCTGTTCCTCGGCTTCCACGGGACGTTCCTCATTCAGCACTGGCTGGGCGTCATGGGCATGCCCCGCCGGTACGCGGACTATCTGGTTGAAGACAACTTCATGTGGATGAACCAGTTTTCCAGTTACGGGTCGTATCTCCTGGGCGCCTCGATGATCCCGTTCTTCTGGAACGTCTACATCACGGCGCGCTCGAGGGAAAAGGTCGAAGTGGACGATCCGTGGGGCTTCGGCGCCTCGCTCGAGTGGGCCACGTCCTGCCCGCCGCCGCGCCACAACTTCACGTCATTGCCAAGGATCCGCTCCGAGCGTCCGGCCCTTGACCTGCATCACCCGGAGCTTCGCGTGCGCGAGCACGACACCACCCATAGCCCCGCGGCCGCAGCCCTGGGGGCCGCCGATATCGGCGAAAAGGACGTCCGTAATCCCAACCCGGACAAGTAACCCGGGGCCACTGACACTGAGCGGGGCCGGTCATTGACCGGCCCCGCTCAGTGCTGGCAACCGCGCGTCATACAGATGTGGACTGGTCCGTAACAAACTGCAAGCCCGGACTTGTTTCCGTAGGGTCGATCCCGATGCAATATGTCCACTCGTTGGATAAGCATGGATGCAACGCCATCCACCGCCAAAGACTTTCCGGACCAGCGCGATTATCTCGGCACCAAAGGTGACAGTACTTGGTGGCACTTTTTGCGTGGGCTCCGGCTGATTGAAATGGGACCAAATTGGGGAATCTGGACTATAAAACTGTACGAACTCTCGGTCCGGAGGGATCAAATCTCGAGGCCGCTGCACATGAATGGTTCCGCAGAAATGGGATCGCCGGAACTGTTGTGCTGCATCCAAGCGTTGAGGACGCCATCGAAAAGACCGATGGCAAAGACGAAGCGATCATGGCGTGCGCCGCCTATCCAAAGTTTCACGACATTGTGTTCCGGAACCTCTCGACCCTGGAAATCGTCGACAGCTTCATTATGCCGACGCACAACATGGTCCTGGCCGCTGTTGGCAGCAGTGCCATATCGACCTGCGCCAGTCACCGCGCGCCCAGTTCCCTCCTGCCGGAAGGCGTGCGCTGGATCGAAAGCGCCAGCAACTCGCAGGCAGCACTGGACTGCCTGAGCGGATCGGCAGATGCGTGCATAACCACCGATGTCTCCGCCCGGCGACATGGAATGTCCGTGATTCGTGACTTCGGGCCGGTGCCCATGGCCTTTACGCTGCATGCCGCGCCGTAGCCATCGCACCGGATCAGAGACTGCTGGAAAAGACTTGGAACTGAGGAAGAAAATATGAACCCGACAACAACAACCCCCAAGACTCTCGGGAGTTTTGTCGAAGACGCGAACAAAGGCCGCGCCGACTATCTGCGGCGTGTGCTGTCCCCCCTCGTGGACAGGTTCCGGCGCCGGCAGGAACTTGACGGACGCATCGATCGGCCCAATGACAGCGATGGAACGCTCCTTCGGGAGATCGCAGACGTGGCAAGTACATTCCTTCGCGAAATGGGAAGGGACCAGCAGGCACGTGCCCTCCGCGAGGACATCGACGCCTGGATTAACGCTGGCCTCGACGCCAAACCCGCCTTTGACCGCAGCCGGGACACCTTCACCGTGGTCCCGAACAATGCTGAGATGTTCTTCCTGGGGGCTGTTTACGCCACCAACAGCGAACAGCCGTGCGGCCACCGTTTGGACTACTTCTACGCGCAGCGCCACGAGCCCACGTTTGTGACGTCAATAGCCGAGGAATATCCCCACCCGAACAATGTAGTGCAGGAGGTCATTCTCGTTGCGGGGAGTGAAGGTTTTACCCGCGGCAACTGCCTTGTCTTCTTCCCGGAAAATATTGCCGCGGCAGAAAAGATCAAGGAGCAGAACTATGCCGTGTTCTTCTTCAGCAAGTTCCAAGCCATCCATGAGGAAATCGGCGTGGCGGCTGCCCGCGAGGTGATGACGCCCGAATCCGTCATCCTCGATTCCGAGGGCATGGACCCCTACGGGTGCTACGAAGCCCGCAGCCTCTGGGGGTACCTGCACGACAGGGCACACTTCAGCGGCAAATGGCCTATTGGCGATTACACCCTGCTGAAGATGAACTGGTTCATAGGTGTCCTTGAAGAGATCAAGGTTGATGCCAAGGCAATCGTCTTGGCTCACTCAACATCTATGCCGTATGCGAACGAACTGCTCGCCATGATTCTTGTCGAACGGCTATTCCGGTACCCGCTGGAAAAGGAAGCGGAATCGAATTTTGACGCGGCAACGGGCGTCTTCCTGTATTCCTGGTTCCATGCCGCCGGAGCCCTTCAGGTCTCCGATGGCCGCCTGGCAATCGACCGTGAGGCTGTGCTCGCACTGCTCCCGCGGTTGGTGAGTGAGATCGAAGCCGTTGAGAACAGTGCGGATACGCCGGACGAATACAAAGCAGCGGCCAAGGCCTTTGTCTATGAGTACCTGGCCCCCGGCGAGGACGGCCGCAGGTACAGGTTCCTGCCATATCAGGACATCCTGCGCTCCAGGAGCAGCCACCTCGCTGAGCAGGCGCCTCTCGACTTCTCCAATCCCGTCCTGTGATCCCGATGACTGTTGAGGGAGCCAACCCCGGATCGACAAAACGGCCAAAGGTCTTGGCCCTGCACCAGCGTACGAGCCTCGCGTGGCTGTTTGACAGCGCAACAGCTGCCGGTTTTGACGTTGTCCTGGTGCCGCTCGACGCGGAGAAATCGGTCAGCCGCGACCAACTGCCGCCGTGCGTCACTGACGTCGTCTGGGCCGACTACACGCAGGACCTTGACCACCTTGTCGGCTTCTTGGCCACTGTTATTGCCGAGCACGCCATCGATGGAGTCCTCGCCTGCCACGAGGATTCCGTGGCCCTCGCAGCCCGCCTGGCGGAAGCCTGCGGACTGCCCGGCATATCACCGTCAACCGCGGACATTTTGCGGGACAAAGGAACATTCCGCTCAGCGCTCGACGACGGCGGGTTGAACGTTCCGCGCTTCGCCGCCGGAACTGCGGAGGACGGACTCCTCGAAGCAAGTGCCAGTCTGCGGTTTCCGGCGGTTGTGAAACCGGTGGACGGGTACTCCAGCGCAGGGGTGATCAGGGTTGACCGGCATGAGTTGCTGCCGGAGGCCATCGCCAGTTGCCAGGAGGCAGCCCGGCCGCTCCGCGAACAACTCGGCATCACCGCGCAACGGCTGGTTGTGGAGGAATTCCTCGACGGCGTGGAGCTGGCCGTAGAGTCACTGAGCTACGCGGGCGAGACGCAGATTCTCGCCATCGGGTTCAAGGGACAACCTTCCGGGCCCTACTTTGAAGAAAGCGTCTATCAGGCGCCCGCCCGGCTGGACGAAGAACTCCTTGAGCTCGTGCGCAACGAAGTAGTTTCCGCCCACAGGCATCTCGGAATTGGCTGGGGACCCACGCACACAGAGCTCAGGCTCGGTCCGGGCGGACAGCCGTACATCCTCGAGATCGGCGGACGGGTGGGCGGGTCCGGGGTCTCGCACTATATCGTGCAGGCATCGACCGGTGTGGACTACTTCGGAGAAGTCCTCGCGGCAGCAGTGGGCCGCGAACCAAAGGTGATGAAAGTGCCGGAAATCCGGACCCTTGCGGCCGCCGGCAACTACATCGTGCAGTGCCAGGGATCCGGGGTCTTCCAAGAGGTCGAAGGCCTGTCCGAGATCGGGACCGACCCCAGAGTCGACCTCGTAGTTTCCACCATGCAGCCCGGACACTTGGTCAAGCCCTATCCCGAATTCAGCGGCTACCCGGGGTTTGTGTTGTCCCGCCATGACGACATTGACGATCTTGAAGTCTTCCACCGGCAACTCGACGACCGGATCAAGGTGGTTTTCCAGTGATCGCTGAAGCGGACAACATATGGTTTGACGGACGATTGGTCCAGGCCGACAAAGCCGCCATCAGCGTGATGAGCCACAGCCTGCACTATGCAAGCTCGGCCTTCGAGGGAATTCGGGTCTACGACGGCGTGCCGTTCAAATGTGAGCAGCATCTGGCCCGGTTGGCTGCGTCAGCGAACATCCTGGGCTACAACCTTCCGTACACCATTCCGGAAATGCAGCACGCCATCGCTGCTGTGGTGAGCCGGAACGGCCTTCGGGATGCCTACGTCCGCCCGGTGGTCTGGCGCGGTGAGGAATCCGTTGGCGTGCGGGGCGAACGGACAACCGTCCATCTCGCCATCGCCGCCTGGGAATGGCCTTCGCCGTTCTCCGCCCGGCAGGTTGAAAACGGCATTTCCGTCCAGGTCTCGCGGTGGCGGCGGCCCTCGCCTGAGTCTGCGCCCACCGACGCAAAGTGCGCAAACCTCTACACGATCGGCACGCTGGCCGCGTCGGAAGCAAGCCAGGCAGGATTCGATGACGCCCTCTTCCTCAGCTACCGGGGATTTGTAGCCGATCTCACGGGGGCCAACATCTTCCTGGTCATCGACGGCGAACTGCACACGCCGGACTGTGACTCCTTCCTGGCGGGGATCACCCGGCAAACGATTCTCGACGGCGCGGCGGAGTTGGGCCTGAAAACGCACATCCGCGACATCCAGGGCGCGGAGCTCGACACAGCCACTGAGGTGTTTGTCTGCGGAACTGCCTACGAGGTCCTGCCGGTGGCCCGGATCAACCAAACAATGTATTCCCCACCTGTGGTGGCCGGACGCATTCGTGACTGGTACCTGTCACTGACCCGGGTGAAGGAGACGGTGTGAGCGAAGCAATTTCTCGAAGCGCCCCAACCCGGCGTGTCCTCATGGTGGGGCTTGACTGGCCGGCCATCGATGCCGCTGCCCGGATGGGCCTGGACATTGTGGTCATCTGCTCCAGCAAGGCGTGGAAAGCTTCCTTCCGCTCCCACCGGGCAGAGGTTTCTCCTCTGCTGGTGGAGGACCAGTCGGTGATTGACCAATGCCTGTCTGCCATCAGCCTTGCGGGGCTTGACCTGGAATCGTTCAGCGGCGTGTACACCACCGACGAGTTCTCCATCGGTGCGGCTGACCGGCTGGCAGAGCTCGCCGGTACGCCCAGAATGACGTCGAACGGATCGGTGATCCAGTTCCGCGACAAGGCCGTACAGAAGATGTCACTCAGCGGGAGCACGGTGAGGACCGCCAGGGCTGTCCATGTCCACGACATCCTGGCTTTTGACCCGGCGTCCTTGGACTGGTCAGGGCCACACGTCCTCAAGCCAGTAGCCAGTGCAGGGACTATGCATACGGCGAAAGTCGCCAGCGCCGGGGATTTCTCGGAAGCGGTCGGCCGGATCCGCGGCACCCGGGCCGAAGACCTGAACTACGTCGTCGAGGAGTTTGTCACCGGCGAAGAGTGGATAGCGGACGGAATCATCTTCGACGGGAAAATCGAGTTCCTGTCCTTCAGCCGTTACGGCGAGCCATGCCTTGATTCCCTCGACGGCGGCCGGGCGATGACAATGCAGAAACTGGACCATGGCGTGCACCGGGTCCATGTGGAGCGGTTGACGCCCTTCGTCCACGATGCCCTCGCTGCCCTTGGGGCGTTGAACGGGGCATTCCACATGGAGTTCTTCTACCGGCCAAGCGACGGCACAGCCATTTTCGGTGAATGCGGCATCCGCCGGGGCGGTGCCTTCACCTACGAACAGCTGCTGGCCAAGTACTCCTTCAACATCGTTGAAGCGGCCTTGAGGTGCTGCTTGGGGGAACGGCCTGATTGCGCCACCGTTTCCTCGCCCTCGGCTGTTGGCACCACGCAGCTGCTGAACGTGCCGGGCACGGTCCTGTCGAGTCCGAGCTATCTGGACATCGAGGCGCAACCGGACGTTGAGTTCGCCCGCGTCTTTTCACCGCCGGGATCGGTGGTTGCCCAGGGCGAAGGCCATGGAACTCACATCAGGTCGGCCGAGGCGCTGGTGATGTCCCGCACAGACGCCGAGCTGGAAGCCAGCATCCGAGCCCTGCAGGAGTGGTTCCACGAGGCGTCGGTAGTGGTGCCGGTTACGCAGGATGTGGCGGAGCTGCGCCAGTGGCAGCGGAAACACTTCCCTGAGTCAGCAGCCGGCGACCGGACCTACGGGGGGCTGGACGGATGAAACCCAGGTTCCTGGAAATTGTCGGCATGGCGTGGCTTGGCGATCCCCAGCTCGGCACGGCCAACCGCAGGACGCTCGCGTCCATGACGTACAGTGCCTTTTTCAAGGCGCTGGCGCGTGGGCTGCTGGTGGCGGTGTCTGTACTGTTCGCCACCACCCAGGTGAAACTGAGCGCCGGCGAAACGGCATGGGCCTTCACTATTGCCGGCGGCCTCGGGCTCATGGGGTCCCTCCTGGGCGGCTTCCTGTCGGACCGGTGGCATCCGCGGACGGTTGCCGCTGTGTCCTCGTTTCTTGCAGCCGCGGCCCTCACCGGGCTGGCTGTTTTGCCGCATGCATCGGTTTTTGTGGTTCTCCTCAGCGTCGCAACGTTTGCTGATCGTGTATCGAGTTCCAGCAACGCCACGCTCGCCGGGATTGCCGTCCCAGGTGATTACTCGGTCCTGACAAGGGCTCTTATGCGCACGGTGGGCAACATTGGTATTTCACTGGGGGCGGCTGCGGCAGTACCCGTTCTCCTTGCCTCCACGGCTCCCTGGTATGTGGCAGCTTTTGCCGTGATGGCCGCCCTCGAGGCCCTCGCCGGCGGCTTTCTCCTTCGGGTCGGCGCCGATCGCCCCGCAGCCCCCGCCGCAAGAAGTCACTTCCCCGTGAGCATGGTTGCCCGCGACGGCAAGTACCTGACTTTCGCATTATTGGCGGGGTTGATGTCTGTCCTCTACCTCGTCCTGGATTTCCTCCTACCAATGTGGATCACTACCGGGACGTCTATGCCCACTTTCATGATCTCTGCGGCCGTCATCCTGAACACTGTCTTGGTGGTGTCGCTGCAGATGCGGTTTGCCGCCATGGCGTCCGGCTACGAGGCCGCCGTCCGGGCGTGCCTGCTGTCCGGAGGGGCACTGGCCTTGGCCACTGTTCTGTTCAGCGCCTCCGGGTCGTCCAACACCGTACTCGCCATCATTGCGCTGCTCCTTGGCGTGGCCACGTTGTCCGTGGCGGAAGTGGTATTTTCCGCCGCCGGCTGGACCCTCAGCTACGCCTTGGCGGATCAGCGCAGGCTCGGCGCCTACCAGGGAGTATTTTCCTTCGGTACGTCCCTCGGCGTCATGGCGGCGCCGTTGATCCTGACATTCACGGTGGTCAACCAGGGGCTTGGCGGCTGGCTACAGCTGGGGACGGGATTCCTGGGTCTTGCAGCTGCGATGTTCTTCATTCTGCGGCACAGGAGTTTCCGGAGAGCCGGCACTCCGGAGCTGGTGACCGTGGACTAGGCATGGTTCAGGCCATTGTGCCAGACCGGGCCGCGCGCAAACGGCTCGGGCGTAGACTCGCAGCATGAAATCGGATTGGGGGATCCTGGGTTTGCTTGCTGCGCTGGCAGTCGGGGTTGTGCCGGCCACTGGCTGCACCGTGGTTGCGTGCCCCGCCATCGGCTATGTCAGAACCCTGACGGTGCACATCGAAGGAAATATCGCGGCCGTCAGCGATGTAAAGCTGTGCGACGAGACGCGATGTTCGGAACCGGGGCCTACGGCGGGCACGCCGGTCCCCATGAAGACCGTGGTCACGGAGTTCTCCCCCGAGCCGCAGCCAACCGTCACCTATCCCCCGTTCCACAGCCGCCGGGAAGATCAGGACACCTGGGTTTTCACTGTGAGCTCTGGCGATCCGGCAAAGGTCACTGTGCGGGCCCACGCCGCGGACGGCAGAGTGCTGGCAGAGCGGGAGCAAGAGCTTGTCTGGACGAGGGTGGGCGGAACCGAACAGTGCGGAGGGCCTGTCACTACGCCGCCGATCCTGTTGCCAGTGCCCTGACGGCACTTAGGGACCGTTGCACGGTCCTGTCGACCCAACACCCAGATTCGGCAGTTCCGGCCCCATTTTTAGCCCTTCCCACACGGCTTTCGACCGATCCGCCACCTAGCAACCACGTTCAGCAGGACGATGAGAGGCGTGGGCGCTGATTCACGGCCTACACCTTTCAGGACCAGCTGCGCGGCTGGTCGGTTACGTCGACAAACAGGAGTTGAAAGTGGCATCAACAATCACGAAAAAGACAGGGCTGCAGGCCGCGACGGCAATGGCCCTCGCCGTCGCTGGCATCTTTGGCGCCAGCCTCGCCGTCTCTTGGATAGCGGGATCACTGGGCATCTCAGCTGCGGCGGCATCCCAGATCGTTAGGGCCATCGAGGTCGGAGGCTGGGCGCTCGTCGCAATCGGCGCTGTCTTCGGTGCCGGGATCACGGGCGCACTGATCGCGACAGCCCGGGCAATCCTTTTCCGCGTCGGCCGGGCACAGGCTGTCGCCTAAATCAATGCTTCCGGGAATGGCGCGCGTGCTTGGGAGCATTCCGAAAGGGCTGCTCTCAAGCACGGGTTTGATCATGGCTGCCATAGCCGTCTTCGGTTACGTCGCGGTCGATGTGTCTTGGGTCCGTGACGCCAAGGGACCGGGCAGCAGTCCGCTTTACGGTACGGATTTCCTCCAGATCCTGGCGCGGAATATCGGCGCTGCGTTGGTGCTTTACTCGGGCGTTGTGACGCTAGGGCTCACCACGGTAATCGGAGCGGGGATCCTGGCCCTGTACGTCGGGGCCACCCTGTCCCTTGGGTTGAATTCCGTTGGCGGGGCAACCCTCTTCGCCGACGTGATTTGGTACGTCCCGTTCGAATTCTTCGGCCTGGTGTTGGCGACGACTGCCGGACTCCAGCCAGCCGCAGGGCTGGCGGACCGCCTGATGAAGAACAAGCCCGTGAGCGTGGGCTCATTCGTCGACTCCATCGCACGCTCCCTGGGCTCCTTGCTCATCGCCGTCGCACTGATAGTCATCGGCGCGGCCATCGAGAGCGTCCTGATCCACCTGAAAACCTAAGGGAATCCCATGAACAACGAGAAGAACGCTGCGCGATCCGAGACCGTCATCCCGGTACCCCAAGCCCCGAAAACAGGATCGGAGCCGTACGCAGGGAGCCAGGTAAGTTCAACGTCGCGGGTGCTGTGGATCGGGGCGTATGTCGTCCTCATGGTGTTGATAGGCCTGCGGCTCCCCCTGGTCCGTCAACACCTCACGGCAGAAGTGCCAGTGGAGGTGAAGGCCGGGCTGGGTGACGATCGCCTGCTCAGCCTCTCGATGACCGTGGGTACCGTCCTGTTTTTCCTGGTGTACGCCGTGATCATGTGCCTTTACTTCTCACTTGCCGGTTTCCTCGACAAACGGCTGGTCCCCGCCAAAGCGGTCATCGGTGGCCGTTTCAAGGTCGGCGTCTTTTTTGTGATCCCTGTGCTCGCCACCGTTCCGGTCAACCTGTTCAGCCTGGCGCTGGGCATCGTCCAGCCGCGGGAAGTCCCCGGATATTGGTTCTATTTCCCGTCTATGGCAATACTCGCGCTGGCACTCTTCTACCGCCATTGGAAAAGCTTCCGGCCTGGGAGGAAGTGCCTCGTTGTGATTTCGGCTCTCGGGCTCTCAACGATCCTTGCCCTCGGCTAGCGCCTTCAAACCCAACTCTCCAGGACTGAAAGCCTCATGATTAGCCAGTACTACCGCCACTTACTCAGCATCCTAGGTTTCGTGGTTGCCGCCTGCTCCAGTATTTCTGTGGCGCTGTTGTGGGCCGCGCCGCCTCCCACCGGGCTCAAGAACATCGACCCCGCGGCTCTGAAGGCCACCATTGTCCTCATCCTCGCATTCCTTGGCGTTGTTATGCCGTTGGCTGCCATCTTCACCCCCGCCTTGCGGTGGCTCGTTCTCAAAGCCGCAGTGTTCGCCGTCGCGGGTTTGACCAACGCGGTGGCGCTCAGCCCGGAGCTGGCGGTCCCGTTTCAAGATACGACGTCGGTCATTGCCGTCGCCTGCGGGCTCGGCTTGGCGGTCGTCAGCATTCTGGCCTTCATGGACTCCGTCCAGAAGAAGAACCCGCAGAGCAAGTTCTAGACCCTGGTGAGCGCGAAACTTAACGCTGCTGACGTCGGCAGTTGCCCTGGAGGCGCGTCTGGCCCCGCTGCCTCTGAGTGGTTCGCCGATTACAGGACGTTGCGCGACTTCCGCGTGTTCGAGATAGTCAATGCCCTGCGTCTGTCGCTCACACTGGACAGTTTCAGGGTCCTCGTTGCCTTCGGTTCGATAGCCTTGGTGGTGGTCGGCAGCCTCGCATTTGTGTCGGCAATGTCAGTTCTCCGCGATGGCCCGTTCCGTGATGACTCGGCCGGTGTACTCGTTTGGGGGCTCCTCGCGATCCTTTACTCCACAGCCGCGATGGTGTTTAGCGAAATCGTCTCCAGCCGGAGACTGGCGGTCTCGGGCACACCGCACCTTGAGCTGTTCAGGTCCTTGGAACTTCCCTTCCGGCAAGTAGTTGTCAGGTATGGCGTGATACCACTGTTCCGGCGGATGGCCGTGCTCTACTACGCGGCAGCGTTGTTCCTCACCGTCTTCTTCGAGCCAACGGCGAACTACTCAAATATTGTTGCGGCTGCAGTCAGCGTCCTTATCCTGTCGTCCGCAGCGTGCTTGTACTCGGTTCTTCACTTCGCTTCGGCCCCGGCACGGCGAATGAGTGTACGTTGGCCGGCGTGCGGGTTGATGCTGTTGCTGGGCCTCGTTCTTGGAGCTGTCACCGGGGTACTGGGTTCCCGGCCTGGGCCATCGGCCATTTCCGTCGGGATAGTCCCGGACTACCTGCCGCTGATGTCACTGCTCGCCTGCGCCGCGGCCGGGTTGGTTCTACTGGGCAGCATCCGGAAATGGCGCGCCCTCGGCTACAGAAGGGTACTCCTGGCCGCCCAGCTGAGTATGCACCGCAGACAATCAGGCACTCTCACAAGATTCCTGTTGTTGGACCTCTTGGGCAGCAAGCAAGGTTCCGTAGTCGGCAGCATCATTTTGGCGTGGATCGCTGTCGTAGGTTTCCTTCTTGGAGCAGGCGGCGTCCTGCCACTGGCCACATCCCTCAACAGCCAGGACCTGCAACGATCCCTCGTAGGCATGACGGTGCTGCTCAGCTTGGGGATCACCGAACCGATGCTCCACCGGATCGGACCCACTGCGAAGCTCTATCATTTTCGCTTTGCCTGGGAGAACGGCAGCTCGGCCGGAAGCGTTGTCGCCTCCGTCATCCGGGTGTATCTCCTCCTCGGAGGAATTATTGGCGTCTTCATCTTCTGCTGCGCATTCCTGATGTTTGCCGTTCCGGCTCCAGGCACCGTCTTTGTGGGCATCGTCGTCACAGCCTCAGGAATCATCGCCGAGACGCTCTCCCGGCCACCCATCAGCACCGACGGCACGAAATCCAATGACGTAATGGACGCACTTTTCACGCTGCTGCTGGTTTCTCCGTGCTCGCTCATCCTTGTCCTCAGCCCCGAATACGGCACCCTGCTGTTGTTGGGCTACTCCATCCTCTTAACTCTGGGAGCCGCCGCATGCCTGCGCACGCACCTATTGAAGCTTCGATCGAGCTCGACGGCGTAATGGCCGGCTATCGGCAGGATGCTCCGATCCTGCACGGACTCAGTCTCTCCATGAACGCGCCCGGGCTGTACCGGGTCGCTGGCAGTAACGGCAGTGGTAAATCAACGCTGCTTGAACTTCTCAGCGGCTTCCTGCGGCCTTGGCAGGGCAGCGTCCGGCTGTGCGGGGTTGACGCCGCTTCTCCCCAGGCAAGGCGCCTGCGCAGCGTGTGCCGAACGACGCCGGCGGTGTACCCTTCCATGACCGTCCAGGACCATTTGACCTTCGCCGCCCGCAGCCGGCGGACAGACCCGAAGGCCAGCCGGGACCGGGTCGAAAAATACGGGCTGCATGACTGGTCTGAACAGCCCGCAGCGTCCTTGTCCACGGGAAACCTTCGCAAGCTATGGCTTCTCATGTGCACAGTCGCAGATACCCCTGTTGTTGCCATCGACGAGCCCTTCAACGGCATGGACGCCCAAGGTATTGAGGCCCTCATAGGCGAACTGAACGAGTGGGCAGGGTCCAAGGTAATAGTCCTCGTTTCCCACACCGTCCCGGAGGGATTGTCCTTAAACCATTCCTTCATTTTCAGGCGGGCCGAAATGGATACCTGAGTGTGTTTCGACGGCATCGTGGACCCTCCGCAGCACGCAGGCACCCGCTCCGTTGTATCCAGAGAGCGGGTGCCTGCGAGCCGACGCCGGTTCGGCTATCTCTTCGAGCGGTCGATCTTTTTCACGAGGTTGTTCCTCTTGCGTTGCAGTTTCCACCAGCTGACAGTGCCATTGACCTGAATCTTCCCGAGTTCTTCCAAGCTGGGCAGATTCTGGTCTGCCAGCTCTCGGGACACCTCCTCGGTGTCCTTGTTCTCCCGCGCCTCGACGATAGCCTGCGCGGCCTTCACCCGGTCAGATGACAGCGAGTGCGAGGCGATCTCAGCGTCGACGGCGTCAAGCTTGGCTTTCAGTCCTTCAAGCGACTCACGATGGAACATCATGGTGATTTCATCTTCATTGTTTACTCCTTGCTGTGGGTACCCGACCGAGTGGGGCAATCAGATTGTCCTTCCCCACCGGAACAGGAATCTAATGCGAATGATTATTGATATCATGAACTGATCCCCATCGACCCTCCTGAAAGTCCTGACTATGACCCCCGCACTGCTGGTAGAGAATCTGACGGTGTCCTTGCAGGGACTGCCCTTGGTCAATGGGGTCAGTTTCGCGATCGAACCCGGCGAAAAGGTCGCCCTGTTGGGTGCCTCGGGTTCTGGCAAGTCCCTCACTGCCTCTGCCCTACTGGGACAGCTCCCGCGAAACATGGACGTGTCCGGCTCGCTGAGAATAGACGGCCGATACCTCCCACTGCGCCGAAAGCCAACCGAAGCCAGCGGGCTCTCGGCGATCCATCAAAATCCCCTCGCCGCACTCAACCCCTTGGTGCGGTTGGGCAGCCAGCTCGCAATCCCCCTGAAGAAGGCCGGGCTCTCATCCCAGTCGACGCACGAAAGGGCAATTGAGCTACTCACTTCAGTGGGCATCGAGGACCCTGAACGCATCCTGTCCAGCTACAGCGGCGAATTGTCCGGGGGCCAGTTGCAACGCGTCTGCATCGCCTTGGCTTTGGCTTGCCGCGGCTCGGTCCTGATCGCCGATGAGCCCACTACGGCCCTGGACGTCGTGTCCCAGGCCAAGGTCCTTGACGTGCTTGCAGGGCCCTCAGCTGCAGCACAAGCGATCTTGTTCATCACGCACGATCTCGCCGCTGCCGAAACCTTGTGCACTCGGGCCCTGGTCATACGGGCCGGACGGATCGTGGAAGAAGCACCCATGGAAATCCTGCTGGAACAGCCGGAACATTCCTACACCACCCAGCTCGTGGAAGCTGCCTGGGCAGGGCTCGGCGCCAACCGCATCGAGGCGAGCGCATGAGCGCGACACTCAGCGCCCGCAGCCTCACGCACCATTATCGCGGCCATGGATTCCGCGGCCGGCGCCGGACACTGCCGGCCCTCCACGACCTTTCCCTTACGGTCTCTGCCGGCGACAGCATCGGCTTGGTGGGCAGTTCCGGTGCCGGTAAATCGACACTCTTGCGTTCCTTGCTTGCCTTGGAGAGGCCAGCCTCCGGCACTGTGGTTTTCAATGAAAGACCCGTCGCTCCTGGCTCCGCCAGTTCGTTGAGGTGGTACCGGAGGCTGGTGCAATATGTGCCGCAGAACCCTGCAAGCAGCCTTGATCCAAGCATGGACGTTCGCCGCCTGCTGCTGGAGCCTTTGAAGCAGCTTGGCATTGCCGGGGATCACCACACCATGATCAACCGTGCGCTGGAGCGGGTTGAACTGGAACCTGGAGTGCTCCGCCGCAAGCCTGGGCAATTATCCGGCGGCCAAAACCAGCGGGTGGCCATCGCCCGGGCATTGGTGCCGTCACCGAGCATCCTCCTTGCGGACGAGCCCGTCAGCGGCCTTGACCTGCCATTGAGGAACACGGTTCTGGCTGTTCTCGGACAATTGGTTAACCGCGACGGGCTGGGCATTTTGTTCGTTTCCCACGATCTCGGCGCGGTGTCCCTGCTCTGTTCGCGGACGGTGGTCCTCTCAGGGGGAAGGATAGTTGAGCAGGGCCCCACGGCGGAACTATTCCGCGATGCACGGCACCCGGCTACGCGGGAGCTCATCGCGTCGATCCCCCGCTGTGGTAGCAAAGCAGGCAACAAATGACGACGACGGCGGCGTCCGGCGTCGTCGGCAAAACCTCCGCGGCGGATCGCCTCCCCGGGAAACCCCTCCTCGCGGCCTCCTCCCCCAAGGAACCCGCCCCTCAGCTCCTGCTGGCCACCCAGCTCATTTTCAACCTCGGCTTCTACTCGGTGATTCCATTCCTTGCTGTCTCCATGCGCGAAGACTTCGGTATGGGAGCGCTGGCGATCGGGGTCGTCCTCGGCGCCCGGACTTTCGCGCAGCAAGGCCTGTTCCTGCTTGGCGGCGCGATGGCCGACCGGTGGGGAGCACGGCGCGGAATGATCATCGGTTGCTGGGTGAGGATCATCGGCTACCTTCTGCTGGCCACGGCGTCAGATTTCCCGCTGTTTCTGGTCGGTGCGGTAGTGTCCGGCATAGGCGGCGCCCTGTTCTCACCGGCGCTCGAAAGCCTGGTTGCGCGGGCAGAACGCAACACCAACAACTCCACCACCCACAAACCAAACCTGTTCGCCCTCCTGGTCATCTGCGGCGAAATCGGAGCCGTGGCAGGTCCGCTTCTTGGCGCGCTCCTTCTCGGCGTCGGTTTTGACGCCGCCCTGCTGGCCGGAGCCGGCGTCTTTGCAGCCATGTCGGTCGTTTTTCACCGCTTCTTGCCGCGCACGTCCGTGCAACAGCGGGAGGCGGTACCGGCGTCGGGCGTTTGGTCCTGCCTACGGGAGAAACGGTTCCTGGCTTTCGCGGCGTTCTTCAGCGTCAATCTCCTGGCCTACAACCAGCTCTATTTCGGGCTGCCGGTCGAACTGGAACGCAGTGGAGCAGGCACTTCGGCCCTTGCAGCAATCTTTGCCTATGCCTCGGTGTTGACCATTACGCTTCAGTGGCCCATCGCGCGGCTCATGCGCCGGACCGGGGCCAGATGCGCGCTCACCACGGGATTTGCCCTGCAGGCTGCGGGCTTTGCCTCACTTTCCGCCATGGCCGTTGTCCCTCCACCAGAGTCGGTGCCCTTCCTGCCCGCCGGAGTCATGGTCACGGCCCTGTCGCTCGGCCACATGTGCGTGGCTCCCGTGGCCATGGGCCTGGTGCTCGATTTCGCTGCCGGGCGTCCCACTGGCGCGTTCTACGGATTGCTCTCCAGCTGCGGAGGACTAGCGGCCCTCGCGGGGAACATGGTCCTGGGTCCGCTCTATGAACACGCCTCCGCGTCCTCACTGGCCGCAGCCATTCCGTGGCTGCTGCTGGCTCTCTTGGCTGCGACGTCGGCACTGACAATTGGCCGCTTCCTTCCGCCGGCAGCACCACCGGTTCTACCAGCCTGCCCGCAAGACCTTCAGCGCACCTAGCGTCAACCACCGCCACTACCAAGAAAGACAGGCAATCAACATGGCTCTTTCACGCCCAAAAACAGCCGCCACGATACTCCTTGCGTCCGTGATGGCGGCTGGCCTAAGCGGATGCTTCGCTCCAGGCAATGCCCAGCCGGGAGCAAACGCGGATGCTCGCATCAAGGTGGCAATGCTGCAGCCGCCGCGTTCGGGGCTCACTCCCCTCAGTGACGATGCTTTCAAGCTTTCGCGCTGGAAGACCGCGGAAACCTTGATTGTGCTTGACTCCCTTGGCGACGCGCAGCCGTCGTTGTCGACGGCTTGGAACCAGTTGGACAGCAAGAACTGGCGGTTTGAGCTTCGTTCGGGCGTAAAGTTCCACGATGGAACGTCCCTGACGGCTGAGCAGGTTGCAGCTTCCCTGACGGCGGCGGCCAACGCGAGTCCCAAGCCCAGAATCCTCGACGGCGTCCAGCTGACGGTCAGGACGGACGGCGGGAACGCCGTGGTCGTCACGACCCAAAATGAGGACCCGCTCATCCCGCAGCGGCTCTCGAGCCCCCAGCTGGCCATCCTTGCCGCCTCCGCCTATAAGCCCGGAGGCGTAGTGAGCCCCATTAATGCCGGGACCGGGCCATACGTCCTCGCAGCCGCGGAGGGGACCACCTCCGCGACCCTCAACCGCTTCGACGGCTATTGGGGAGAGAAGGCTGCAAGCAGCGGCGTCGATGTCCAATATGTCCCCGATGGTACAGCCCGCGCGGCAGCACTCAGGACGGGTAACGCCGACGTCGTCGAAGCCATCCCCGTGGGACAGGTGGCGCAAATTGACGCACAACTCATCCATGAGGTGCCGATGCCGCGGACGAACACCCTGTACTTGAATTCTGAAGCCGGACCGTTCGCGGATCCCGCGGTCAGGGCTGCAGCACGCGAGGCCATTGAGCGTGCCCAAATCATCGAGCGTGTCTATGAAGGCCGGGCGGACCTTGCTGAAGGGCTCCTCGGACCGGCCCTCCCCTGGGCAGCCGAAGAACGCAAGAACGCTTCCTATGCCGAGGCGCTGAAGAAGCGAGCCTCGGCCGGCCCCGCCAACGGTATCCGCATCAAGCTGGGCACCTTCACCGACCGGGCCGAACTCCCCGAAGTCGCCGTCCAGCTTGAACAACAGCTCGAGGCCGCAGGCTTCATCGTCGAACAGGACGTTCGCGAATACCAGCACATCGAAGCGGACGCCATCGCCGGCAAGTTCGACGCCTTCATCCTCTCCCGCGCCACGGTGCTGGACTCAGGTGACCCTGTGGCCTACATGTTCAGCGATTTCGCGTGCAAAGGTTCCTTCAACATCTCCCAATTCTGCGATGCCGACGTCGATGCGGCGCTGACAAAGGCGGCGGCCGTCCCCGCCGGACCTGAGCGGCGGGCTGCCATCGCGGCGGCCGAGGCGCTGATCCTGGCCAATGATGCTGCGGTGCCGCTGCTGCACGAACGGGTCATCCAGGGTGAGTCTGCCAGGATCCGCGACGTTGAACGGGACCCGCGCGAACGCGCTTTGATCACCAGCAGGACAGGAATCTCGAAGTAAATGCCCCGCTCCGCGTTGATCAAGACCGCGCTCTCGCGGGCCCTGGCACTTGTCGCAGTTCTCGCCCTGATCGGGCTCCTCCCGTGGCTTTCAGGGCAGGGCCCCGAATACACCATTCTGCGCGCACGCTACGCGGACCGGGAAGCGACGGAAGAAACGCTGGGAATGATCCGCGCGGAGCTGGGGCTCGACCGGGGACCACTGCACATTCTCCTGACGTGGGCCGGAGGGCTCATGCAAGGCAACCTGGGAACGTCTTGGATTACCAACACCCCGGTCGGTCCCGGAACACTCCAGAGCCTCGGTGTTTCCCTGACCCTGATGACCTGCGCTGTTCTGGTGGCGGGCGTTGTCGCGGCGCTGCTGTGCATCCCTTCGGTGTTCCGAGGCCTCAGGGGCACTCCTGGGAATGGAGCCGGCGCGGTTGCCGCGGCGCTGACCGCACTCCCGGAGTTCCTGCTGGCCGCCATGCTGCTCGTGGTTGGTGCCATCTGGTTGAAATGGTTCCCGCCTTACGGCTGGGAAGGGCTGCACTATGCGGTGCTTCCTGCACTTTCCCTGGGCCTTCCGGCAGGTGGACTGATCGGTCGCCTGCTGTCCGATGCCATCACCTTGGCGTTCGCCGAAAAATGGGTGGGCACCTGGGCTATGGCAGGTGCCGGTCGGGGCAAGCTCACCTCCGCTGTGCTTCGCCGCGCAACGCCCTCCGTGATGAGCCAGATTGGCCTTGTCCTTATCGGCCTCACAGGCGGCGCGGTGGCCGTGGAAAAGGTGTTCGCAATACCAGGGCTTGGCCGTGCCGTTTTGGGGGCGGCAAGCGCCCAGGACATCCCGGCGCTGCAGGCAGGAGTGCTGGCTCTCCTGCTTCTGGCAGTTGTTTTCGGCTCCATCGCGGCCATAGTGCGGCAGCTGCTGATAGGAGCTTCCCTCCGGTCCGGGACGATGCCCGTCCCGGACGCTCCACGGAATTCACGACGACGGGATGCGGCTGTGCCGCTCGTTGCGGCCGGGGCGCTGCTCCTCATCGTAGGCGCCGGACTACTGCGGGATCCTTTCACCTCGAACCATGCAAGGCTTGCTGGCCCGAGCCTGGCGTTGCCGTTTGGCGCGGACGCCAGCGGACGGGATCTCCTCGCCCGGGTGGGACACGGCGCATTGTCCACCTTGGGAACATCGCTGCTGGTGGTCCTCACCTGCCTGGCCATCGGAGTCCTCATTGGGCTCTTCCCGCTCGCGGCAACAGGACCCCTGGAGGTTACCAATGCCGCCCCGCCGATTCTCGCTGGCCTGGTTGTCGCTGTAATCACCGGTCCGTCGGCACATGGTGCGGCCCTGGCGGTCACCCTGGTGAGCTGGGCACCTTTGGCGGCGCACACGGCGGCCTTGGTGCAAGAGGCCAGGGCCAAGCCGTATGTGGGGATCCTTCCGGTCTTAGGCGTCGGGCGGGGCCGGGTCCTTTGGCGCTATGTCCTGCCGGCGGTCCTGGGGCCAGTGTTTCGGCATGCAATGCTTCGGATACCCGGAACGGCGTTGGCGCTTGCGTCGCTGGGTTTCCTTGGATTGGGCGCACACCAGCCCACCCCAGAATGGGGTCTTGTCCTTGCCGAGGGAATTAACTACGTTGAACGTGCGCCCTGGGCCGTCGCCGCGCCCGCATCTGCGCTGATCCTCGCCTCGATTCTGGCAGTCTCCTTGTCCAGCATGAACTGGACCCGTACGAAAAGCCCTGCGGGGCACAGCACCGTGCCTGCTACCACCTAATTCAGAGGTTTCGGCCACTCAATCTGGTCCGTGGAACCACCTAGGGGCGGCTGGGAGCAATATTGTGCATTCAGAAGGCCGCGGCTCGTTACTGCGTGGCCGGGAAGAGCCGCCGGCCTGTAGGAAGTAACCCCGCAATGTCCCACTTGCCCTGGAGACTGATCCACCCGGCCACTATCGGCGTCGTGCTAACAGCGAGCACAGCTGCACCACCCACCTCAGATTTCACCACGACGGTCAGGCACAGCAACAAGACGAGGGTGATCCCCATCAGGGCTATCAGTGCGGCACTGAGCCGGTCCGAAACGTCAGGTTTCCGGAATTCGCGAGTGAGCCAAATGAATGCTGCGAATACGATGGCCGTAGCCGCGAGGACCATCCCGGCGATGGCCAATGTCTGGCCCGGTGACAGTGGCCTTCCCACTGCGATCGCGGTGAGCACCATCCCCGGCACCGCACAGCTGGTCAGTTGCCAGGCCACCCACGCAACTCGACATTTGATTTTCCGATTTGCCTGAGGCAGCCGCTGCCGCCGGAAATGCGAAAGGTTCCGGCGTGCACGAATGATCTGCTGTTCGACGGCGACCTTGCCTTGAAGGCGAATTCGTGCCGCGGCATCCACTGTGACCACACAGTTGCTGGCAACAAACGCCAATACGGCGATGAGTGATGCTAGTCCGGAAAGCCGGAGACAATTTGGGTAACAGCTGCATATGTGCCCGTGATCACGCTGGCAAAAGCACCTGTCAGCACGATGTATCCCAACAATTCCCGCCGCGCGATCTCCTCCACGGAGTTCTCAGGGTCCGTCTGGTACGTTCGCGCCAGTACCTGAACGCCGATCGCGACGGCGCTCAGGCCCGAAAGGATTCCGATGGTGTCGGAGATGGCCCGGGGGCGAAGGAATGAAGCAGGCCTCGTATCGGGAGCGGCCAGGTTGTTCCATTGCAGCCAGTCGCCCCAGAGGAGGAAGCAGGCAAAAAGTACCCCTGAAATCAGCATGGATGAGAACGTGTGTTCCGAAAGGTTTAACCATTTCCAGACAGATCTCAGTCTTCGGCGAAACGCTCTATAGCCCCTGGGGGCCTGAATTCTCCGGGGGTTCATCGGATGACGCGAACTCGGACGCCGGCCGCCTTCTCCACGATCCGGCGCGGCAGCGGGCCGTGCAGCTTCAACCACAGAATGCAACCGTCCACGGTAACGGCGTCGACTTCGCCGTAGTCAGTGACGCCATCCGGAGACTGGATCTCAACCGTCTTGCCTGCCAATTCTGTCCAGTCGGTGTCGTCTAGGTAATTGGATGCCCCAAGGGAGTATTCGCGGCTAATCTGTTTCATCGTGGCCGTTCCACATATCTCGAGATCTTGCAGGAGCTCTTCTGCAGCACGAAGTCGTCCGTCCCGCAGCGCGCGCTCTGCCGTCAGGGCCAGTTCCGCAAGTTGCATGGCTCCGATCATTTGGCTGGCTGACTTGAGGCTTAGCACCGCGTCCATGGCGCCGGTGGCATCCCCTGCTCGGATGGCCTCCACCAATCGTTGATGCCGGACAGGCCACAGCCGGTGGTTGAGACGAATGTACGTTGCATACGCCTCGGGGTCCTCAAGCTCCTGCTCGAGTGCGTCGAGGACGTCACGGGAAACCAGGGGAACTTCGTTCCCGTCAAATGTGGGCATGGGTATGCCCATCTGGTCTGGGCGTAATAGATCCGCCGTGGCAACTACAGCTACACGTCTCGCATGCAGCGTGGTTGGCGTCCCGGCAGTCCAAAGTCATGTACGGACCTGTACCCCAAGAACGAAAGAGGCGGAACAATCCGCCGAAGAGTTTGGTCATAAGGGTCTCCCATGTGCACGTTCGAGGAACTTGGCGTCTTGGCGAGAATAGGGTCCCGAAGTCGGCACTGGGTGTCTGCAAGCCTTGAATCATGTGGGATTTGCACCGGAATTGAGTGGTCCTTGCCCGGCGACCTGAGTGCTGGCCGCAATAACCGGATCTCCCCGGCGCTTGGTCAACTCCGCGAGCTGCGTACGAATTCGTAGAGGTCTTTGCGCGAGAACGTCCCGGACTTCCTCAGCGCCTTGGAGATGTGGTTTTCGACCGTTCTGGTGCTGATCCCCAGCCGGCTGGCGATCTCGGGGTTGGTTTGACTGCCCGCGAGGACCGCAATCTCCGTCTCGCGGGGGGAGAGCGGCTGCGGCTCATCCACTGACGTACTGAGTGTCAGATGTTGTCCGGGCAAGGGGAAGCGAACCTCGAAAGCCCGGGATATCTGCTGAATCATTCCCGCGGCATCGTGGTCCCGTTCGAGGAGCCGACGTTTGAATGAACCTTTGAGCAGCATGCCGACCGAGAAGAGGTCGGAGTCGGGTTCATATTGGTCAAGGAGGATCCCCAGCAGTTGGTAGTCGCCGTCGATGGCTGCAGCGGCAATGGCCAGGAGTTGGTCATGTGAGGTGACCCCGGCACCGCTGAGCAGGCTTTGCAACTTGTCCAGGACGCGTTGCCCGGGAAGCAGGCACAGCATGAAAAGGGCCGAGTAGACAGCCTCCGTGATGTAGCCGTGGTCAAGTTGGTGTTCAAGAAGGGTGACGGCCTTTTCATCGAAGGTGGCAGCGTCGTCGTATTGCTGCGAGAAGAGCTCGTAGACGCCCTTCCCGATTCCTGGCAGAGGCCCGACGTCGGCGACGTCCTTGCGTGCCTGTGCTCCCAAGGAAACGACTTTCCGTCCTGCACCTGTTGGCGCCTGAAGCCCGGCGATTCTCAGCATTGCATCGTGAAGCGAGTTGACCAAGAAGCCGGGACGTCCCAACGCGAAAACGCTGCTCATCATGTAATGAGCCTCCACGCTGAACCCTCTCCGCATCAGTGCGAGCGCGGCGACGTAGCTGCTCGCCACGAACCCGAACTGGTTCAATGACTGCTGGGCGGTGGCGCGCTGCACCAGGGAAAAATTCAGTGCTTCATCCGAACGCCCGGCAACCAGGAGGGCAAGTCCGCGAACGAACGGCTCAACGTTGGCCACCAGGTCAAATCCTTCCGCCGAATCAAGGGCGACGAGTGCTGCCTGGGCGTCAAAACGGTAGAGCTCCAGCATCCCGCGGATGACGGGCAAGACGCCGCTCGTGTGTTGGCTGCTCGTCAGTCCGCTCAATATCTCGTCCAGGTTGGGCGGCATGCGGTCATAGGACGCGTTCAGAAACGCTGCGAACCCTTCTGCTTCAGCCTGCCAATCAGGGTGTGTTCTTCCGAACTCGCAGATCATGCCGGTGGCGGCCGAAAGGCCAGCGCCAGAAGCGATGGCCCAGAGGGCACGTGTCATCGTGAAGAAGAAGCACTCAGCCGGGTCAGAACCCACTGTCTCGGTGTTGTTGAATACTTCCTCGATGCGTTCGGGGTCGATCGGTCCGCCCCAGTAGAACTTGAGGAACTCAGCCGCGTTGGACAGGGTTTTCTCGGCCTTCCACACCGCATAATGGGCTTCCTCGAGCACTTGAAGCTGGTCCTGGAAATGCTGCGCTGCGGCTGCACCCCCGGTGCCGGCTTCCCGTGTTAGCTCATCGACCATCCCGGCAAGCTGTGGGGCTAGTTGGCCACTTGCTGGGGCTCGCTGCAGTGGGGAGTCCACCACCCGCGCAATGCGGTCGACAAGCACCCTGCGCGAGGAAAGGACGTGGTGGTCCAAGAAGTAATCGACAATGACAGGAGGACTTACAGCCACACAGACGTCTTTGTTGGCGTCTTCCATGACCGCAATCAGACCACGCCGCTCGAGGCTGTCCAGAACGTCAGGGTCCATGGTCTGCCGCAGGCACTCCATGGGCCTGGTTCCCAACAGTGACAGGGTGTGCAACGCCGTTAGTTCGTCCGGTCCGAGGCCGTACGGGAAGGACTCCACGGTGCTGTTGAGATGCTCGTTCCAGAGCGTATGACCGGCCATGCGCCATTTTCCATCGGAGAGGACGAGGAGCCTGCTCAGGACCGCGCTTTGGACGAGCCTGACCACAAGCCGCGGGTTGCCGGCAGACTTCATCAGGATGTGCGCAGTGGAATCGACATCAGGCGGCGCTGCCAGGGTATCTGTGACAAGTTTGTCCACTTGGTCGTAGCGAAGGGGGTTTAGCCGGATCTGCGCCTCCGGCCAACGGTCGGGAGTGAACACGTCCGAACGCGAATAGAGGCTGGAGTCGCCCATAGTCATCACCAACGGCCGCTGGGTCCGCTTTTGAACGATGTCTACGATCGCGAGTGATTCGTTGTCGAGCAAATCGATATCGTCAACAACAATGACTTTTGTGCCCCGCTGGGCAAGTCTTTCCGACAGTACATCCGCTATGCCCAGAGGTCCGTTGAGCCGGGCGCGCATATCCAATCCAAGGTGCCCGACACCCGCCAATGGACTTTTTTGGAGGAGCCGTGCGCCGAAGAGTGGGTAGACCTCAGCACCGGTCTTTTCAAGTTCTGTGATGATCGTTTGGGCCACGGTGGAGCGGCCGCTTCCTACTCCCCCTACGATGCGCACACTGATGCCTCGGGCCGCGTATTCAAGCGCACGGCGGGTTTCTTCCTTGAACACCTGGAACTCCTCATTTCACGTGATGCCACATTGAAGCCCAGAGGCACAACGATGCAAGGGTCTGGCCGTTTGCAATGCCTATGTGACCGGACAAGGTGCGGCCGGCCACCAGCAGGTGACCGGCCGCATGCCTGCCGGGTCTCAGTCGACAGGCTTAGCCCGTGCCCCACGTTCCGGGGGGAAATAGCGGGGCACTCCTTCAAGGACACTGGGGTCCTCAGCAAAAACGCTATGGCCAAAAAAGACGGCTAAGTGGTCATGTCACCGGAAATGAGTGGTGTAATCCTGCAATTAGGTGCTCGCATGCTGCCGGACCGGGGAACCCTGCTCATTCCCTGCGTAGATCCGAGCCATTAATGCGTGCGGTTAGAAGGTTGCTTAGGATTCCTTAGTGAAATTTCGGCTATTCAAAACTTGAAACGGACAGTTGCGTCGCATTCATCGCGGTGATTCCCGGAATTAGACCTCGCCCTGACTTGCATGGCGCTCACAATCTTCCCTCCCTCGGCTACATCCGTATACGTGACCACATAGGTGAAACCAAACTTCGCGCTCTTCCCGGGCGACAAGGAAGGGATTCGCAAGTCCTCGGAGACCGGCACAGTTGCGTACGACAGTTTCCCCGAGACTGCGTCGGTCAGGAAACCGTGCATCAGGGACACATCTGCGAGCGTCTCTTCGGAGTTGTTCAGAATCCACGCGGTGAAGAAGATGGTGTCACCGCACGAGGCCAACGACCTGTCCGCGTATTGGACCAACGCAATCGAAGACCGATCTGTGACGGAAGTGACCATGCGTCGCCTCCCGTGGCCGAGGGTACTCCGCGATCTGGCAATCCAGTCAGGAATGCTTTCCATGGGTCGCTCCGTCGCGAGCCTTTTGTCCACCCTTCGATCGCACCGGATCAAGAACGAACAGGGCGAGGACAAGCAAGCCGGCAGCAAGGGCAAAGATCATTCCGTCTTGGGACTGAAGGAAGCTGGCAAGGTAGCCGAGGCCGACGATGTGCCACACATATTTGCCGGCGGTTTGCACAGTGTAGGGTTCGGGATCTTCTTGGGCGTTGGCGTCGCCCTTGAGTGTCAGCTCATAGACCCCGGACGCTGGCTCGACGGACTTGACCACGCGGTGTGTAACCAGCCCGAGGTTACGCGGCCGTTCGACCGTCGCAATCGAACCCTCCTTGAGTTCACCTGCGGAGACCTGGGCGGAGAAGACCACTGAGCCAACGGGGATTGTGGGTTCCATCGATCCCGAGACGACCACAAGCGGACGCACACCGAAGAGAAGCGACACCGCGAAAGCAGCGATACATGCGACGCCGACCACGGCACCCAGCGACAAGATCCCGGAACGGAGGAAGGCGTAGATCCGCACCGCAGGATGCAGTTGGGGCCGAGTGGCTTTTTCAGTAGCGTCGTCCTCCAAGTCCTCCTTCCAGAATTCAGGCGGGAGGCTCACGGAGCCACCGATGTTGCGTCGAAGTGCACCGCGATAGCAGCCTGCCCACCGTTGTAATTCTCGACGCCGGGAGCATCCAGATACGTAATGGTCAGGTTCAGTTTCTTCTCAGCCCCATCTGCCGCGCGAGTGTATCTGTCGCCCTGGTTAAGGACCGCACCCCATCGGGGCTCCAGCACCCCGAGGGCCCCTTTCGCCTGATCCCACGGGACATTGGAGAAGATGGCCTTGCCACCCTCATCCGTTGCGGTGAAACGCAGGAAGGGCAGGATGTTCGGAATTCCCGCTGCAACTGTCCCGTCGCCGTTCCGAAGAACAATCTTGAAAGTAGTGTCCGCTTTGAGGTTCGACGTGTTGTTGAAGACAGGGATGGTGGTTGCCACTGACTTGCCAGGTACCAGGGCAGCCGCTCCCGCCACAGCCCAATCAAAGCCAGCAGCGGTGTCAGCCTGTTCCACGGTGCCGTTGTCCCGCACGACCCCGATATCAAACTCCGGGGACTCGATCAGGCTGTCGCCGATAATGTTCAGCCGTGCGAAGTCAGTCATGGCTGCACTAGTGCCGGCCATGGTGGCTGCAAGGAGAACTCCTGCGGTGAGGACCAGCCTGATTCGACCTGTACGCGGAACGGCCCATCGCTGCTGGATTCGAGTCATTGTCAGCTTCCTCATTTCGCCACCATTCCGAGGTTCCACGAGACCTGGCGGGTTGTGTTGATTTGTCCAGTGGGCAATCCGATTGATCCCTGCGGGTTGTAGCCCCTGCCCCAGAACGTCCCGTCAGATTTCTGCCAGAGGTAGAAGCCCTGGCCCGATCCGTACTGGACCACATTGGTATCGATTCGCGTTGGGGCCTGCGGGAACCGCCCATAGTCATCGCTTGCTCCGTAGCCCCAGAGCTCTCCGACGTTGTTCATCATGGCAACGCCAGTGAACCCGAACTGCATAGATGTGATGTTGGAGAGAGCCGGGACCAGCCCGGGTTCACGAGGCGTCGGGGTCGATCCCCTGCCGGTTCGTGTGTAGTCCGATCCCCAACTGACTACCTGGCCATTGGACAGGAGCGCCGCACCCATGCCGATACCGCCGTCGACCGCCACGATAAACGGCGCACCTGACGAGACGTTGCGGCGGAACCAGGGGGCGAGTGCACTGACGAGGCGCGGACTGGCATCGACGTTGGGCATGAGTGACGGCAGACTATTCCCGCCGCCGCCACCCCAGTAGTACACTTCCCCGTTCTCCAGGATCACGAAGAAGTTGGTGTAGGCGCCCTTCAGGTAGGCAGGGCGGTTGCCCGGAACAGAGGGGTCAGGAAGTCCGATCAGTTGGCTTGCGCCGGCCGCGGCGTTTCCGCCATACCCGGTTGGAAAGCCCCAGTGCCATATGGTGCCATCGCTGCGAATGCCGGCGCCGGCGTACTCCGTGGACGAGATCTTGGTGATCTTATCCAGAACCACGCCCGCACCGTTCCAAGCGCTGTTGATACGGACTTGCTTGGCGTTCCCGTTGGGCTTCGCGGCGTCTGTACCGTCCCGATTGTTAATTGATCCCCAGCCCCATACAGTGCCGTCCTTGTCAAGCGCGTTGGCGTTGTAGATCTGACCGGTCACCTGACGCGCGGCGCCTTCCGGGATGCCCGCCACCTTCTGTGGCGGTTTCTGCCATCCAGAGGTGGGGACATCACCGTTGATTTCGTAGTACGTGAGGCCCCAGACATACACATTTCCGTCATTTCCGACGCCCAGCCCGGTGTCGACCATGCGTGCGTTCGCGATACCTGCCATCAACGGAGGCCCTGCGTTCACAGGAATTGCCGCGGAACGGGCATGCGTGCGGTCTTTGTACGCTGCACTGGTTGCTGTTGGCAGCTGTGCAGCACCGACAGACGCTGCCAGCCCCAGCAGGCCTGCAGCAGCCAGGTAGGTCCGGCGCGGAATCATTGGTGGCTTACTCATGAGCGGGGTTCTTTCGACGAATGAGGAGGAAACCAGCGCCAACAGCAAGCAGGACCGCTGCCGTGGCAGCCACAGGAAGCAAGTTGTTCAGGCCGGTGTAAGCGAGACCAGGACCGGCAGCCGGCTTGTCCGGCACCGGGTCGACGGGAGCGACGACAGGCCGATCGGCCATCGAGACGAATCGGAACTTCAGCATGCCGCCTGCGCCTTGGTAGGCGTTGCCGGCCGCCCGCGGCAGGGTGACAGTGCCGGTGAGGTTGTAGGAGGGCCCGCCCTGGAGCTCCGGCAACGCCAGCGACCGGCCGAGAACCGCTCCTATCGGTACCCGATCAACCACGGTGGCGCCGTCGGAGGTTTTCACCGTGAGCTCGATCGGCGTCGGGCCCGAGAAAAGGACATCAGACTGTCCGCTGATCTCCAGCCCGAGGGGCAAAGGTGAGTCCACAACACTCCTCACCGACATATTCCAACTCTGTGTCTCCCCTGGTGCAGGAGCATCAATCGCCACGGAAGTGGGCGTTGATTCGATGAGGTCGGCTGGTGTTGCCGATGCACCAGCTGCCTGTACCAGCGCCATAAATAATGCTGTCAAGAGGATGACCAACGCGCGGCCGCTGCGAAGCGCGATCATTTGCTTTCTCCATTGGTGAGGACGCCGAGCTGCGTGGATTTACCGATCACTTGGGTGCCGCTGTTGGCTGGAAGAATTGCCGACAGGCTGATGCGGTGCTCCTGGCCGGGAGCGACGCCCCGGAAAGCCAAGCCCGCCTGGTTGACTTGGTCCGCTGAAGCATTGGCTACTGCTGGCGTGGCCGCTCCGTCAAGATAGACCGTGAACAGCAGCCGGCCGAAAAGATCCTGATTCACGGGATCGGGATCGTAGAGGGAGACGGCCAAGTCTCCGGTGATCCCTGGTTGCCGGTTCGCGACGGTTACGTCGAATTGCACCGGCGTGGTCTCGGAGAAGGCGGTTCCAGCCGATAGCGGAAGTACCACTGCCGCTTGCGGTGTTTCGGCGTCTCGCAGTATGCCGGTACTGTCCTTCACTGCGATGTCGAACCGCTGGGGATTGCCGATACCAGAACCGGGGGCACCGGTTCCGAGATTAAGCCGGGCAACGTCCGTGAAGGCCGCTGCGGTTGCCCCCGCGCCGATGGCCAGGACCAGCGCGCCGGAGGCCAGGGCGAGACGCTTCCGTCCGCTGCCCTTTAGTGTTCCGTGCCTCATGGGGTCACCGCCTCAAAGTTGAACTGGACATCGGTTGAGGCCATCTGCCAACGGTTATCGACGGTCTGGGGCAGTTCAATGCGGACGTCCAAAAGCTTGTATTCGCCGGCAGCCAAAGGCTTCGGCCAGGTGAGTGTGCTGAGCCGGTCTGCGGGAACGTGGTCGAGAAGCACGACACCCTGATCCGCCACGGTGAACACGAGTTGGTCGAATAGCTCGACGTAGGTGCCCGTCTGCGGGTTGGTTTCCGCGCCACGCGGAAGCGGATCCACCAGATTCAGGCTCAGGATTCCCGAGAGCCGCGGGCTGTTGTTCTTGGCGGCGATCCTCAGGTCCAGGACGCTTCCTGGAGCCATGGTGTAGCCGCTCCCGTCCTGAGTCAGGGCAATACGCAGCGCACGGGGATTTGCCTGTTCCCAGTCTGCCTGCGTAGGCAGCCATGAAGGATCGGTCTTCCCTGCCGTCACAATGTCAAAAGTGTTGCGGGAACCGTCGAATGCCACATCAACGTCGGCATAGTCGGTGAAGGAGGCCGCGGTGATCAGGGCCCCCGCCGCAACCAGGGATCCGGTTGCAAGCAATAACCGCAGTCGTCCGCGGCGATGATTCCTCATACTGTGTCCTTCATGGTCCGGGTGTTCCGTGATAGAGACCGGGGCTGGCGGGTCCCCCAAAGATCCCGCCAGCCCCGCATCGACTACGGCTTTACGGACGTTGCGTCGAAGTGGGCCTGTACGTAGGAGACCTGTCCCTGCAGGGCGTTGTTGGCCTCAGCACTGCCCTGGTCCGGGAGGCTGATGCTGACGCCGAGGACGGCGTCAGCACCGTGGACGAAGGTGCCCAGGTTCAGCGCCGAGACGGCAGCCTGAGTCACATTGGTTGCGATCGCAACACCGTTAAGGGTGATGGTGTAACGAAGCGCTGCTGCCAAAGCGGGACTTGACGTTTTGCCCGCACGATCCTTCAGCGAGAAGTTGATCGCTGCGCTAAGGGCCGGGCTTTCGTTGCGGAACGGAATGTCCACCGAGACGGTGTCTCCCGGCGTGATGAGGTCCGCGCCCGGAACCTTGATGTTCACGCCAGCCGCCGTATTGGCCTCCTGCCACGTTCCCGCTACGGGCAGGCCCTTGTCGTCGGTGCCAATCACCTGGATGTTGAAGCGGTTGTTGCCGCCAAGACCGGAGTCATCGGTGCCGTTGCCGATGTTGAGGTTGGCGAAGTCGGTGAACGCAGCGGCAGTCAGCAGTGCTGTCACGCCCAGCAGGGCACCTCCAGTGAGGAAGGCGCGCTTGCGTCCGGTGCTGGTCTTTTTCATAAGAAAGGTTCCTTTCACGAGGGGCCGGTTCGTTGGCCGGCTGGGTCCAAGGCAGTGCATCGGCAAGGGACGGAAGCGCTCCCCCAAAACAAGCGCCGTGTGCAACCAAAAAGGAGACTATGGCCGGTTTTGGGGCCCTAGGTGGCGGTTTGGGTCTTTTTGAGTGGTCTTTAGCGCAGATTAGGTGGTGTCTTTCAAAAGTCCCGTACATATAGGCGCCGCTTCATGGCCTGAGGGCCTATTTGGCTGCGTAGGAATTCCGCACGAGGTCAAAAAGCGCGCTCCGGGATGTGGCCCCTGTTTTCCGCAGCGCATTCGAAATGTGGTTCTCAACTGTCCGGGTGCTAATGCCCAGATGCTCGGCGATCTCCGTGTTCGTGCGATGGCCTGCCAAGGCCGAGATCTCAATTTCGCGAACCGTCAGCTGCAAATGACCAGGGACGTTGAAGGCCAGAATCTCGCTGTTAGGGGGAAATCGTGCCGTAAATGCTGTGAACGCCTGGTCCATTGCTTCCGCTGCGCGGCTATCACCAAGCAGGAGGTGGCGTTTGGAGGCCCCGCGCAGAAGCATTCCCACTTGATAAGTGTGTGCATCGGGTTCATAGTGCTTCAACAGCAGACCCAGTAGTTGGTGGTCTCCCTCGATTACGGCGCCGGCTATTGATACCAACTGGTCATAGGAGGCAGTGCCACTTACCCGCATTATGCGCCGCAGCAGTTCGAGAACCCTCCGGCCGGGAAGAAGACAGGTGGAGAAGAGCGCGCTGAATGCCGCTTCCAATACATAGCCATGGTCCAGTTGCCTCTCTATGAGCCTGGCTGCCCGCCTGTCGAAGCCTTCGGGCTGGATGGGGCGCTCTGCGATAAGGTCATAGACGCCTCTTCCGATCCCGGGGAGCGGACCTACTTGCGGGGCCCGCCGTCGCGATTGCGCGGCCAAGGTTGTCCTCGGGAGACTAGCCGTTGTTGCCGAACGCAGGCCGGCCAGACGCAGCATTGCATCGTGCAGCGAGTCGACGAGGAAGCCAGGGCGGCCCATGGCGAATACACTCCCCATCAGGTACTCAGCCTCGTCGAAGTAACCGCAGTAGACGAGAGCCTGGGCAGCAATGTAGCTGCTCGCAACCACCCCGAATTGGTCGAGGTTGCGGCGTGATTCGGAACGCCATTCCAAGGCAAACGTGAGAGCTTCCTCGATTCGCCCGGAGACGAACAAGGCGGTTCCACGGATGAACGGTTCCATGCGGGGAAAGACTGCGAATCCCTTCGCTGAGTTGATGGCCTCGAGTGCACCCGATGGATTGAATCTGTAGAGATCCAGCATTCCCCACGCAATATTGGCCACTCCCCCTTCGCCGGGCGTGAGTTTTAACCTGGCCATTGCTGCATCGAGGTCGCAGGGCATCCGGTCATAGGATGCCGTGAGGAAGAGCGCCGACGCTTCCGCGTCAGCCTCCCAGCCGGGGTGCTCCGTCCCGAAGCGCCTTAGCGTGCTGACTGCCGCGGCCACCCCTTGGCCGGAGTAAATCGTCCATAAGGCGTGGGTCACAGCGAGGAACAGGAGGTCGCCCGGATCTCCGTCAGCCGTCCTGGTTTGGCTGAAGACGCGTTCAATCCGCAGTTCGTCAATCGGCGCACCCCAGTGCACCCTCAGGAAGGCAACCGCGCTCGAAACGGATTTTTCGGCCTCCCACAGCCGGTATAGGGCCTGCTCCCTGACCTGGATCTGCTCATGGAAGTGACGCGTGCTTGCGGCGTCGTTGGTACTTCGCTCACCATGCAATGCGTTCAGGGCGCTCCTGAACGAGTCAGCAGCGCTTTGGTCGCCGAGTGGATGTGGAGGCAAGGTGCGCAGGGCCCGTGCGATTCTGTTCCGCAGGACCTGCCGGCCGCCACTGAGCCCAGACGCGCGGAAATAGTCTTCAAGCACGGGCGGGCTGATCGCTGCGGAGGTGCAGCCGTGATGGTCCTCCATGACTGAGACGAATCCACGCCGCTCCAATGTCTCCAGGACATTCGAGTGGATCACTTTCTGCAGGACCTCGATAGGCGAGGTTCCCACTATCGCCATCGTTTGAAGTGCCGTGAGCTCGGCTGCATTGAGGCCCTCGAGAAGAGCTTCAACGGTGCCGCGCAGATGATCGTTCCACAGGGAATCTCCGGTCAGTTGCCACTGACCGTCCCTGAGCGCCATCAGGTTGCTCAGCGAGGCGGTTTCAGCAATGCGGACCACCAGCCTCGGGTTTCCGGCTGATTTGGTGAGGATCCGTGCAGTGGCGTCCGCATCTGCTGCGGCACCGAGAGTGTGACGGATCAGTTCGTTGACTTGCCCATAGCGCAGCGGATTGAGCTGTACTTGGGCTCCTGGGCCACGGCTAAGGACCCGCAGTTGAGCCTTTGAGTACAGTTTGGAATCGTCCACGGTGACCACCAAGGGCCTTTTCGTCCTCAGGAGGACGGCCTCAATGACGGCCAGCGACTCGTTATCGACGTACTCGATGTCGTCGACCATGAGGACATGCTGACCTGGCTTCGACAGGTATGCGGTCAGTGCATCTGCGGCCCCCAACACGCCCCGGATACCCAATCGGATATCAAGTCCAAGACCGTGGACGCCCGCGAAAGCGATGTTCCGATGGGTGCGAAGCCCGGCGAACACGTAGACCGTACCTCCGGTCTTTTCCAGCCTTTTTACGACCTCTTGAAGAATGGTTGTTCGACCGCTTCCAGGTGCACCGTCGATCCGAACGCCGATGCCGCGTGCCACGTAGTCCAGCGTCCGTTGCACTTCCTGTTCGAACACGTGATCCAACCTTCTGTGGTCCCCTCATCCCAGCTGAAAAGGATCAGGTCACCGTCATAGGTGCATGACCCAATGGCGTCCGCCAACCTCGCTGCCAGCCCATGCCTGCATGGGAAATGCTTGCCCTCCAAAGTGGAGGCTAGGTGTCGTTTGTCGGCCTTGGGTGGCTTGACCCCCAAATCTGTGTGCGAAAATCCGATTTCTGGGGCCGAAAATGCCGAATCCAGGGGGCGGGCCCTGGCTTCTAGGTATTGCGCTCTATGTACCGGATCAGGCTGGGTCGAGAGCGCCCGCCGGATGTCTGTCCATGTCCCCCTTGGATGTTGCGGCTGGTTGTTTCCAAGCTACGGGGGTGGGCTGGCGCCCTCCAGAGTCAAGTGTGCTTATGTGGATATGTATTCGAATAAAGTATTATTAGGTCGAATACATCTTCGAGCCGGTGCGTAGGGGGCGGTGAGTGAGAGCACCCTGGAGGACACAGCCGCTAAGCCGGTGGGCGAACAAAAAAGCAGGGCCGGTCAATGACCGGCCCTGCTTTTGAAATATGAAACCCTAAGGCCCCAGTTTCTCTAAAGAATTAGAGGGACTGGATGTTTACGGCCTGGGGACCCTTGGGGCCCTGCTCGGTTTCGAAGGAGACCTTCTGGTTCTCTTCGAGTGAGCGGAAGCCGGAGGAAGCGATCGCAGAGTAGTGTGCGAAAACGTCCTGTGAGGAGTCATCGGGGGAAATGAAGCCGAAGCCCTTTTCAGCGTTAAACCATTTGACGGTACCAGTAGCCATTATTATTGTCCTTCGTGAAGGTGGAGGAAAAGTCCCGACTTTCGGGTCCTCCGGTGTGGGGTGTTCAAAACCGCTACTTCAGAAGAACGCGGACTTTCGACCGCGCGTACTGCCTGAACTACCAACTGCATAAACACAACAACAAAATCAACTGTACAGGAGTTTCCGGACAGCATTTACCACCCGCCCATCCACGGCAGGTGCCGGGCGTCCGGCACCCGGGCCAGGCGCCGCCGTCGGGCCCTGTACGCGGCGGCAGCGCGGGCATATCCTGCCAACAGATCCAGCGCACCACTACCCCGGGGAGAAGAACCATGGAGATGCCCAAAGCGTCCGATGCCGACAAGGAACGGTTCCGGGCGGCGGTTCCGGACCATCCGGACGTGGTGGTGAAGCCGATGTTCGGCAACCTGGGGGCGTTCGTGAACGGCAACATGTTCGCCGGGCTTTTCGGCCCCGTCATCGGCGTGAAGCTGGACGAGGCGGACAGGGTGGAGCTGGAAAGCACGGAGCGGACGGTCCCGTTCGGGCCGGCCGAGCGGCCCATGGCCGGCTACAGCGGGTTGCCGGAAGTGTGGAATGCAGAGGGTGACGGCGACGACGCGCGGGTCCGCGCCTGGGTGGGGAAGGCGTTCGACCATGTCGCCACCCTGCCGCCCAAGGAACCGAAAGCGCGCAAGCCCAAGGCCGCCGGGAAGTAACTGCGATGCAACCGATCCGGGTCATCCTGCTTCCGGGTGCTGTCCTCCCCGCAGAGCCGGCGTACAACGAATTGATCAAAGCGATGGGGCCCGATGTCCAGGCTGTCGCCAAGGACCTCGAGCTCTATGCAGGCGACGAGCCTCCGGCGGACTGGACCCTGGACACAGAGGTTAACGGCGTGCTGCGCGAGGCCGATGCCCTCGGGTGGGAGGCATTCCATCTGGTGGGGTACTCCGGTGGCGGCGCGGTGGCGCTGGCGTTTGCCGCCAAGCACGCTGACAGGCTGCTCAGCCTGGCGCTGCTTGAGCCCGCCTGGGCCGGGAGCTGGGACTGGAGCCCAGCCCACGCGGAACTCTGGAAGAAGTACGAGCAGCTGGAGGCACTTCCGCCGGAGCAGTTCCTGTCCGCGTTCATGCGGCTGGGAGTCAGGCCCGACGTCGTCCTGCCGCCACCGCCGGAGGATCCCCCGCCGCCGTGGATGGCTAAACGGCCTGCCGGCATCCGGGCCTTCCTGCGGACCTTCAAGAGCTATGACTTGGAAAGGGAACGCTTGGCCGCCTTTCCGCGGCCCGTGTTCCTCGCCCTGGGCGGCCTGAGCAACCCGGACGACTACGGCGAGATTGCCAGCCGGCTGGCAAGGGTGTTCTTTCCGGACTTCCATCTGGAGGTGTTCCCCAAACGCCACCACTTCGACCCACCCCACCGGATCGAGCCCGAGCGGCTGGCTGATTTGCTTCGGCGGCACTGGGAGGCTGCGGAAGGATCGAGCCCGGCTGCGGCTTGAGATGCTGCGGACATGCTGATATTTACATTCCGGACCTCCGGTTGCTACGATTGCTACGGAGGCAATCATGACAACCATTCCGCACCGGGAGCTCCGTAACCAGAGCAGCAAGATCCTCGAACGCGTAAAAAACGGCGAAACAATCGATGTCACCAACAATGGCGAGATCACTGCGACGCTGATCCCGCCGTCGGCCTCGCCCTTTGAACGTCTGCTCCTGGCAGGCCAGGTCCGCCCGGCCATGGGGCCTGTCGACTTCCGCACCCTGCCGCGCGTTACCTCAGAATCGAGCACGGCGGAGATTCTAGACGACCTTCGTGGCGACAGTTGATCATTTACGTGGATACCTCGGCCGTCCTCAAGGTGGCGGTGGAGGAAAGCGAATCAGCAGCCACGGCGGAGTACTTATCGGCAGCTGGATCTCGGAACGACAGGCTGGTGGCTTCGATGCTGCTCTACACGGAGCTCCACTGCGCAGCGCACCGGCGTGGTTTGCCAGGCGAGCTGGTCAATGCGGCACTCGGCGGCATCAATCTTGTTGACATCGCACGGTCCGATCTGATGTATGCGGCTGCCCTGCCCGGCAGGCTGCGAAGCGCCGACGCCATTCATCTGGCATGTGCAATCCGCCTGCAGGCTGATCTTCTCGTGGCCTACGATGCCGAACTCTTGGCCGCCGCTGTTGATGCGGGCCTGAACGTCCTGTCGCCAGGTGCGGGCTCCCGGCCGTAACCAGCGGATGAAGCTCCCGCTGCTGATCGTCGTCACCCCTGCAGAAGATCCACGTGATCGAACCTTTTGTGGCACACGTGGGCTAAGGCTTTGGAGCAGCGGTGCGCTGCTGCGCGTACTGCTGGAATCCGGTGGACTGTACCCCCGCCGTCGGACGTTGAAGCGCCCGACGGCGGCGGGCCTGCGTGATTACGCGGCAGCAACCGCCACGGCTTGCCGCTGTGCTTCACTCTCGAATTGCTCCGTGCTTTCGTGCGGTATCCGCTACCCCGGGAACCCAAAGCAGGGGAAGAACTCCTCCACACCAGGCCGGGCGATTTCGATGCAGCGCGCCTTCACTTGTTCCAGCACTGCGTTGCTGTCCGTACCCGAAACCGTCAGTCCGTTGACCGTGACCGACACAGTTGCCGTGGCGGCGCGCCTGAGGTTGTTGTCCACAGAGTTGACGTTGCCCAGACCCGGGATGTTCTCGTGGGAGCTGAGGGTGCTGTGCTCAAGCTGGCCGGTACCGGTCCACGTCGCCGAGAGGCTGATGGTGACGGGGTTGCCGTCGCCGTCGGTACCAGCCAGTTGCGTGGTGATGGAGGCGCTGGTCAGTCTCGGATCAGCCTCCAGGGGTGCGAAGTTCTGGCCGTCAGCCTGGAACAGCACCACGCCGCGGCCGGGTGCCGCGCAGACGTCGGAGATGCGCACGAAAACACTGGTCAGGCCCTGCTTGTTCACGGGACCGGGCTGGGCAGCGAACATCCCCGACATGGAGGAGACGAAGATCTCCGTCCGCTCGCAGCCGACGGTTTCGACCACCGCTGCAGAGGCATTCGTCGACGAAATGGTGTGGTAAATGTTGGGAGCGGCCCCGGCCGGTGCTGCATTCAGGGCGACCATGGCCGCCGTGGCAAGTCCGATAAGCAAGCGTTTCATGACGACTCCTTTGTCCGCTTCTCTCAGGTTAGGCCTCCCAAATAAGGCAGTCCATAGCGAGGCCTGGCGGTAGACGTGAGGCACCCCGGGAGTAGTGAACAGCCCTTGTGTTGGCTGCTCGGTGTTAGCGTTTGGTGCCATGATCGTATGGCTCAACGGCACCCACGGTGCCGGCAAAACGACAACGAGTGCCCTTGTTCAGCAGCTCATTCCCGATTCGAGAGTGTTCGACGCCGAAAAGGTTGGCGAAACACTCATGGACATCTCTCCCGGCCTGCCCGCCACGGACAACTTCCAGCACTGGCCGCCATGGCGACCCCTCGTCGTGGAGACCGCCAAGCGCGTACTTGACTACACTGGCGGCACGTTGGTGATGCCCATGACCGTTTTGGTAGAAGAGTACTGGCGCGAAATTAGCGGCGGCCTAGCTCAACATGGCATTCCGGTACGGCACTTCGTGATCCATGCCGACCAGGACACCCTTTACGCCCGGATAGCTGCGGACCATCCCATCCCTTCCCCCTTCCGACTCGGCTATCTGGAACCGTATGCCGAAGCTGCCCGAACCTGGCTCCACGCTGAAGCTGAGGTCATCGACACCACCCACCTCACGCCCGCCGAGGTAGCCCAGCAGATCGCAGAGGCCCTGAGGAACTGAATAGCTCGATGGCGAGCCCTGTCAAAGATTCGGTGCTGACACCATCATCCGGGGCGCCTGGGATCAGGGCGTGGGCAGCGCTACACCGCGTGCCCTTCTGGAACGGGCTGCCTCCTTCCCGTTCCGGCCAAACGTCGAAAACGGGAAGGGTCTCACGCCCGCACGACGCCGTCTCGGCGGTCAACTGCCCAGTGACCAACGGACGCGTATCAAGGTCCGCCATGTTGATGAAGCCCCATTCGTTGAGGATGACCGCCTTGTTGGCCAGCGTTGTCCCGTAATAGGAAACGCGGCCCTCAGCGTCGACCATCAGCGGCCACAGTGGCCGCAGCCGTCCTCACGGCTAAACTTCCTGCAAACGGCCCCGGTGGATAATGTCCGGGAGCCCGGCAAGTGTAACGGGGCCCTGTGATTTCCACGGGCCGAAGCTCGTCATGCCGCAAGGGCGAGTCGACAGGTCTTGTCACGCAGTTAACCACCCATTCATAAAGGCCTCAGACACCGTCCAACAGGCTTCCGTATGTTCGAAGCCATGGACAACATTTCACGCAGATCCCTGATTTCCGCCGGCCTCGGGGCCGGGCTGGTCGCCGCCCTGCCGAGTGCCGCCGTCGCCGTTTCAACAGCGGACGACGCCGGTCTCCGCACCGATCCGTTCATGCTCGGCATCGCCTCCGGCGAGCCGTGGCCGGACGGGTTTGTAATTTGGACCCGGCTGGCGCTGGACCCCTTGGCCGTGGACGGCCTGGGCAGCATGCCCTCCCGCAGTGTCGCCGTCGAATGGGAAGTGGCCGAGGACGCCCGCATGCGCACCGTAGTAGCCCGCGGCGTCGAAACCGCCAGGATCGAAAGCGCGCACTCAGTGCACGTGGAGCTGAAGGGCCTCCGGCCGGGGCGCGAATACTTCTATCGGTTCCGCACCGGTCGGCACGTCAGCGCGGTGGGCCGCACGCTCACCAGCCCGGCGCCGCACGAAACGCCGACGGCGCTGGCCATGGCGTTCGCCAGTTGCTCGCAGTACGAGCACGGCTACTTCACCGCCTACACCCGTCTCGCCGAGGACCACCCGGATCTCGTGCTGCACGTGGGCGACTACCTGTACGAGTACAAGAAGGGCAGCTACGTGATCGGCGGCGGCAACCCGCGCGACCACCAGGGCCCCGAAACGTCCAGCCTGGCCGGCTACCGGCAGCGGCACGCGCAGTACAAGTCCGACGCCGACCTGCAGGCCGCGCACGCGATCGCGCCGTGGCTGGTGGTCTGGGATGACCACGAGGTGGACAACAACTGGGCGGACGAGATCCCGGAGAACACGGACGCCGCGCAGCTGAACGACACCACCGAGCGGTTCCGGCAGCGCCGCGCCGCAGCGTTCCAGGCGTACTACGAAAACATGCCGCTGCGTGCCTCGTCCGTGCCGGCCGGGTTCGACATGAAGATCTACCGCACCATCCAGTGGGGCCAACTGGCCAACTTCCACATGATGGACACCCGGCAGTACCGCGACGACCAGCTCGCCGGCGACGGCTGGCAGAAGAACGTGGCCGAACGCCTGGCCGAGGACCGCACCATCACCGGCGCCGAGCAGGAGAAGTGGCTGCTGGACGGGTTCAAGAATTCGACCCAGCGCTGGGACATTCTGGGTCAGCAGGTGTTCTTCGCCGAACGGGATCGGGCCCAGGCGCCGGAGGTCGACGACGTCTCCATGGACGGGTGGGACGGCTACGCCGCATCGCGGCGCCGCATCACCCAGGGCTGGGTGGATGCGGGCGTCCGCAACACCGTGGTTCTCACCGGCGACGTGCACCGTAACTGGGCAAACGACCTCAAACTCGACTACAAGGACCCTGCCTCCCCCGTGGTCGGCTCGGAACTCGTCTGCACCTCCATCACCTCCACCGGCAACGGCACTGGCTCCACCACCGACCCGGTCATGGCCTGGAACCCGCACCTGAAGTTCTACAACGACAATCGCGGATACGTGAACACGCGCATCACTAAGGACGCTTTGACTGCTGATTTCCGGGTGCTGGACTACGTCACGACGCCGGGATCCCCCGTCAGCACGAAGGCCTCCTACGAGATCCAGGACAGGGTGCCGGGGCTGGTGGCGCGCGGTTAAGCTCCGCAGAGGGACGACGGGCGTGCGGGAAGAATGCCAGCGTTTTAGATGGCGCCTTTAGGGCTGGGGGTATTGCTCGCGCTTCTTTATAAGCGCCTCGAACTCCTCGTCCCATGTCCTGGCCAGGAACCGGTTGTATTCGCGGTCCTTACGAATGAAGTCGGGAGGGGCGAATTTGACCGGCGGCGGGATGATCGCTGGCGTTGGGGCGGGTGCCGGCTTCCTTGCGGGAGGCCTTGCGGCCACTGTTCTGGGCACCCGCGGAGGCGTGATTGTCGGTGGGCGGGGTCGACGGCGGACTTGCTTCGGCTGGCTGGTAAGGACGATGCCGAACCAGATCGCGGCCGCCAACAGGAGCAGCCATGGATAGGTGACGACGATCCAAATCAGGATCACCACGAACCAAAAAACCGCCACTCCCAAGCCGTCGGACCCGTCTTGCTTTTTGGGCATTCACCTCACCGCCGAGATGTCATTTGCCCGTCATTCTATCGCGATCTAGGGGTTGCCCCTAGGGCAACCCAGCGGCAAATGGTCGGCTGGCCCCGCGACTACTTGACTGCGTTGTAGGCGTTCACGCGGCCATGCTTCCAGTACGTGCCGGTACCGGGAATGGCGTCCGCGGTCAATTCGACCTTGCCCCGGACCACCTCGCTGGTCGCGTCAGGATTCCTGCTCCACACAAGGGCCGCTGTGGCCGCGACGATCGGTGAGGACATCGAGGTGCCGTTGCCGACGTCGTAACCCCGTGACCGGTTGTATTGCGATTCAAGGACGAACTCGTGGTTGGGGAACGTTGAGTAGACGTTGACGCCAGGTGCTGCGATGTCCACCCAACTGGCGCCATATGTTGAGAAGGATGCCTTGGCGTCTTTGTTGTCGGTAGCAGCGACGGCGATGACGTTCGGGTAGGCACCCGGGTAGATCTTGGTCTGGTTGCCTCCGTTACCGGCTGCGGCAACCAGCACCACGCCTTTGCTCCATGCGTTGTTGACGGCTGTTTCGAGAGTGCGTGACGCCCGCACTCCGAGGCTCATGTTGATCACCTTGGCACCATTGCTGACCGCCCAGTTGATGCCGCTTGCAAGCCCTGAGCTGGATCCGATCCCGCTGTCGTTCAGCACTTTGCCGTCCAGGATGGTGCACTCCGGGCAAGTACCGGCCACGCCTTGTGTGTTGTGAGCGGCGGCGACGATGCCTGCCACGTGGGTGCCATGGCCGTAGTTGTCGTCGCCGGTTTCACCGGTGGTGAAGTTGGCCCGGGCGTTAACCTTCGGTGTGATGTCGGGGTTGTCGTTGGCGATTCCTGAATCGAGCACGGCGACCCTTATCCCGGCCCCCTTCGTGAACGTCCAGGCTTCGACGGCGTCCACGTCGGCGTCTGCCTTGCCTGCGGCTACGGTCAGTGTGCCGGCGGTGTTGGTGAAGGACTGTCCAGTATTTTGCAGGGCGTACTGGCGGCTGAAGTACTGGTCAGCTGTGGCCGGAGTGACCACGTGGTCCGGCTCGGCGTACTCAACGGCGGGATTGCGGTTCAGGGCTTCGATGAGTTGAAGCTCTTTGCCGGCGGGAGCCTTGATCAGATGGGCGCCTGTGCTGCCAATTCCGGGCCCTTCGCTCAGTCCGTGCTGCCGCAGGGTGTCCGCTGCCGCGCGGTGGTCGCGGAATTTGACCATGATCTGGCCAACGACATGTGATGGGTCGGCCGGTGCCGCGTTACCGGCTACCGCCGAGTTGATTGCACCGAAGGCCATCATTGCCGCTGCGAACCCGGCCAGAACTGTTCTTTTCATGGGGGTATCTTGCTCCAACAGATGCCCAGCCGGATAGGGGCAACAGGCAGATCGCCCTACCTAATCCGAAGGGTGACCGAACCGCCGGAGGTGAGTGCCGCCGTCGTACTTTCCGAGAGCAGGCAGTACATCCAAAGGATGCCGCTGAGGCCTGCTCCAAGCGGGGGTCAGGTGGGTAAAATGGACCATGTTGGTCTTTCTTGCCCTCGGGTGGCTGGCATACGTCGGCTTCCTTCTTGCCGCACTGGTCCTCGTCGGCATCATCTGGGTCCTGGGCAATCTCGTGCTCTGGATCGCGGACCTCAAGCCCCGCCTCACCCGGCGGAAGCCCGCTGTCCGAAAGCCTGTCGCAAGCCCCAGGCCGAAGCCGATTGTGGCCTCTGTCCGCGACCGGCCGGAAGCCCACGTCGCGACCGATATCTGGCCCAAGTGGACCCCGGCGCGCAGGCAGTACATGGAGCGCGAGCTGTCCCTCTGGCAGGAGCAGTTCGACGCCCTGGCCTCCCGGACGTAAGGGGCCAGACCGCGGCCCCAAGGCTCGGCTTAGTTGATGCTGGTGAAGCCAACCCCGCCCCCGGCCGGGCATCGAGTACTACAGTGGATGCATGGCTGCCAGCCGCAATCCGCTCGATGACCTGCGCGAAACCATCGGCCATCTGACCGACCAGCTCAGGCTGCACGGTTCGGAGCGCGTTGACGACCTGGTCGGCGATCTCATCGGTGCGAGACCCGGGCCGGCCCGGCCGCTGTCCGAAGTGCAGGCCGAGCTCGACGCTCTGGTCGGACTGGAGACCGTGAAGGAACAGGTGCGGGCCCTCGTCGCACTGCTCCAGGTCCAGGCCCGCCGTAAGGCGCACGGCCTGCCGGAGGTGGCCACATCACAGCATCTGGTGTTCCTCGGAAACCCGGGCACGGGCAAGACCACCGTGGCGCGGCTCCTGGCCGAGATGTACCGCGCGGTTGGTCTGCTGCAGAAAGGCCACCTGGTCGAGGTCGACCGTTCAGGCCTGGTGGGGCAGTACGTCGGCGCGACCGCCATCAAGACAGACCGGGTGATCCGGCGTGCGCTGGACGGCGTCCTGTTCATCGACGAGGCCTACGCGCTTGCTCCGGAGGACGGCCGGATGGACTTCGGCCCCGAGGCGATCGAGGTCCTGCTCAAGCGGATGGAGGACCACCGCCACCGCCTGGTCGTGATCGTGGCCGGGTACCCGCGGCTGATGGAGTCCTTCTTGCTCTCGAACCCCGGACTGCGCTCCCGGTTCGCGCGCGAGATCACGTTCCCCGACTACTCCGTCGACGCACTCCAGACGATCTTCCACCAGATGCTGGCCCAGCACGAGTACACCCTGGAGCCGGGTGCGGACCAGATTCTGCGCCGCATCTTCACCGGGCTCCACGCGGGCGAGGACTCCGGCAACGCACGGTTCGCCCGCACGCTGTTCGAGCAGTCGCTCAACCGCCAGGCGCTGCGTTTGTCGCGCGACGAGCAACAAAGTCTCGACGCGCTTGATCGTGAGGCCGTCATGACGCTCACCGCGGACGACATCGTCGAGGCCGCGCTGGCTTTGGGCGAGGAGCCGGAGCCGGAACCGACGCCGGAACCCGAGAAGTCACGCTGGTGGCGTTGGCTGGCCTGACCAGATCTGACCCGCAGTCGGGCCGCTAACACGTTCCGCACGAATAGGTTAGGGCCATTGTGCGGTGTGAGGGCGGACGACAAAAATCCTGCCGGGGAGGGGTCCTGGTCGCACTGACTAGCGTCAAGGGCAATCCAATGACGGACTTCTTCACGCTGTTCCCGGGACGCCCGTTCCCGAGACACTGTAGCCTGCGCAGCGAACCGCCTTCGTCCTGGCAGGCCGAGCAACGGCGCGGTGGTTGCTGTGCTGAAGTCGGCGGCGCGGTCGAGAATGGTCACCACGACGGGCCGGGCCTCAGCCGCGAAGAGCCGCTTGATCTGCACCCGTCCGGCGAATTGCAAGCGCAGCGCCGATCCCGCCTTCGCGCCCGGATGAGCGGCCGGCCGCGAAGGCGATAAGGACCATGACGACTGCGATCAGACTCAGTCCAGGACCGGCGTCGTGCGGCGCCCCGGCGAGAACATGAGCACGACGGCCGCGATCGTGAGCAGCACGGCTACGCCAGCCAGCAGCTTGATAACTGCTGGCACGTCGACGAAGAACGCCGGCAGTGCGGTGAGGGTCATGATGATGCTCGCGCCGGCCGCGACGCGGAGCGCGGCGCGGTTGCCGGTACGCCACGTGATGATCACGGCGACCAGGCCAACCAGGCCGAGCCCGCAGTCGACGATGAGGATGCCGATCGGCGGGCCAACCTGGCCTTCCGGAGGGGGAAACAGCACGCCGACGACGTTCAGCACGCTGTAGAAGCCGGCCAGCAGGAGGCCGACCTTCTGCCGTTTCGATGTGGTTTTCATGGTTGCTCCTCGGGTGGATGGATGAAGCGGACAACTCCACTCTCGGCTCGCGCCGCTTCCGTCCACGAGGGACGGCCTCCCCGTCCATTTTCCCGCGGATCCCCGGCGAAAGGGAGGAAGTTCCCGGATCAACCGGGAGCGTACGCGCCCATAATGGGTTCATGAACCTCAGGGTGCTGATCGCGGACGACCATCCTGTCGTCCGCGGCGGGCTCCGGGCGCTGATCGAAACCCTGGAGGGACTCGAGGTGGCCGGCGAGGCAGGCGACGGCGAGACCGCCGTGCGGGAGGCACAACTCCTGCGGCCCGACGTCGTACTCATGGACGTCCGGATGCCCGGTCTCGACGGGGTGGAGGCCACCCGCCGGATCCGTGCCGCGGTGCCGGAGACGGCGGTGCTCATGCTGACCATGTACGACGACGACGCTACCGTTTTCACCGCGATGCAGGCCGGAGCCCGTGGCTACCTGCTCAAGGGAGCCGGGCAGGAGGAGATCGTGGCCGCCATCCGCGCGGTGGTCACCGGGCAGGCGATCTTCGGACCCGGCGTGGCGGCACGCATACTGGGCTACTTCACTGCACCACCCACACCACGGCCCGCCCCCTTCCCGGAGCTCACCGCGCGCGAGCGCGAGATTCTCGACCTGCTCGCGTCCGGAAGACGTACGACGGCGATCGCCGAGGCGCTGTTCCTCTCCCCCAAGACGGTCAGCAACCACCTGACCAGCATCTTCGCCAAGCTCGAGGTGTTGGACCGGGCCGCCGCGATCATCCGCGCCCGTGAAGGCGGGCTCGGCACGTGACCGCCTCTCCTGCGCTGCTCGCGCTGGCCGCCCTTGGTTTGAGCACGGCCATCAGCGGGTTGGCGTTGCTCGGCGTTCCGCGGGTCCGGCCGAGCGCCGTCCTCATGGTCTTCGCAGGACTGGCCATCATCTCGGGGGCCGTTCTGGAAGCGACGGGGGGAATCAACGCGCCGCGCCTGGCCTTCACCATCGGCGGCGCGTTGCTGGCGCCGCTCGCGCTGACCGCTTACCCGGCCCTCACCTGGCGTCATCCGGTGGACTTCGTCTCGCTGGTGGTGATCGGAGGTTCGGGCATCCTTGCGGTGGTTTGGGCAGAGAGCGACGCGGTTGGCACCGCGATGGTCCTGGTGATCGCCTGTGCCCTGATCGCGCACACCTGGTGGAAGATCGAACGTGCCTCGGACGGCGACCGGTGGGCCCTCAAGTGGATGGCGCTCGCGGGGTCACTGGTGGTGATAACCATGTTCATCACCCCGTTCCTGCAGCTCGGCACCGTGGGAGAGGTGATCGCCTACCTCGCCATGAGCACCGTCGCGCCCGCGCTGTACATCGGGGTCCGCCGGCCCGAGGTGGTCGATGTCAGGGGCCTGATGGTGCGGTTCGTGGTTTTCGTTACCGCGGTGGTCGGCTACGTGGCCCTCTTCATGACCGTCGAGTCGCTGGTCGAGGTCCTGGGCGGCCGCGTCCCGCCTCCGGGCACGCTGGCGATCATCGGCGCCCTCGCGGCGACAACGTTTCATCCGCTGCAGGTGGTGCTGCGGGCCGTTGTAGACGAGCTCCTCTTCGGGGCGCGGCCGGACCCGCTGGGGGCGGCCACCCGGGTGGTCGGCCACATCGGCGATGACCCTGTGCTCGCACTGCGGGCGATCCGCGAGGCACTGGTCCTCCCGTACTCTGCGCTCCGCCTGGACGGGAAAACCGTCGCCGAGTCCGGGTCAAAGGTCACCCACACCAGGACCCTCCCGCTGGCCCTGGGCCCGGACCGGTCCGGGGAGCTCGCGGTGGGGCTGCGGCCCGGTGACCTGACCCTGTCCGCGGGTGACAGCCACGTGCTCAGCCTGGTCGCGCCTCTGCTGGCCCAGACCTTGCGCGCCCGGGCACTGGCCGACGAACTGAGGGAGTCACGCGGCCAGGCCATCACCGCAATCGAGGAGGAACGCCGTCGGCTGCGCCGCGACCTCCACGACGGCCTCGGCGCCCGGCTCTCCGGGATAGCGTTCACGTCAGACGCCTTACGCAATACCCTGCGCACCGACCCTTCCGGAGCAAAGGACCTGCTGCGGACCCTGCGCCAGGAGACAGTGACTGCGCTCGAGGACATCCGGGGGCTGGTCTACGCGATGCGTCCACCGGCGCTCGACGAGCTCGGTCTCGTCACCGCCCTGCGGCAGCAGGCACTGGCCCTGCGGACTCCTGACGGGACACCACTGCGAGTCGATCTGCGCGCAGATCGGTTGGAGGCGCTGCCCGCGGCCGTCGAGGTGGCGGTCTACCGCATCGTCGTCGAGGCGCTGACTAACGTGGCCAGGCACTCCATGTCGACTAACGCGACGGTCAGCCTCACAGTCCGCGAGGAGGCCCTGGAGATCGAGGTCACCGATGACGGGAGCACCGGTGCGCCGTGGCAGGCCGGCGTCGGAATTGCCTCTATGGGCGAGCGTGCGGCCGAGCTGGGCGGCACGCTCTCCGCCGAGAGCACCCCCCGGGGCGGGCGGGTGCATGCAGTGCTGCCAATCCCGCCGTGACCGATGCGGCCGGCGTCCTGCCCCCTGCTATCTGGCCTGTTCCGCCAGCCATTCCCTAATGGTCCGGGCTTCGGGCAGGATCTCGCGGGTTGCTTCGGTGCTCATGTCGAACTGCCCTGTCCGCAGCCACCGCCACATTGTGGTGAGGTCCTTCCCCACGAACCGTTCAAAGAGCTTCTCCGGCATCGGTAACCCACGCGGTCTTCGCCCAGTCCGTTCCTGCCACATACTGCGGCACTCGTCTATTGACCGCACGTCTGATGCTAGTCCCAGCACTGCACCGCTCCACCGTTCCGGGTCGGCGAACATCCGGGCGGCGATGGCACCCAGATCGTCAACGCATAGCCAGCCCACCGGCCGGGACGGGCCCATCAGCTTTGGCATCAGATGCCAGGTGGAAAACTGCGGATAGTAACCTTTGTCCGTCATCAGTTCCATGAACGCCATGGGCCGCAGCACGGTGAGCGGCAGTCCCAGTTCGCGGAAGCGCTGGGCGATGACCAGCTTCGAATCCCAGGAGCCAACGCCTGTCAGTTGGTCGCTGACGCCTGCCGCCCCGTACACCACATGGCGTATACCGGCCGCGGCTGCAACCTCCGCCACGTTCCGGCCCTGCCGCACTTCAGCCTCGACCCCGATTGTCTGCGGGTTCTGGACATTGAAGAGCCCGTAGGCCCCTTGGAACGGCACCCGGAGAGTGCCGGGATCCTCGGTATCAGCCTGCTGAAGCTCGGCACCGAGCGAGAGCAGTGCCTGTGCAGCGGCGCTGGACGGATTCCTGGTCAGGGCACGCACCTGCCATCCGTCGTTGAGGAGATGCCGGACCGCAGCCGACCCCTGCCTGCCCGTTGCACCGATCACTGCAACTACACCGGGAGTACTCCCGCCAGAGGAAGAAGCCATGGCTTAGTATCCCACTTGGGCCGAGGGTTTGACCTGGGACGGCAGCAGTAGTCCGCGCCTCGGGCAGCAGCTGATCAGGCGTGTGGCCAGAAGCTGTCCGGATAGATGAGGACGCTGGTCACGAGAGTTCCTTGAGTATCTCGTCGGCGGCTCGACGGCCGGAGCGGATGGCACCGTCCATATAGCCGTTCCAAACCGTGGACGTTTCCGCACCTGCCCAGTGGATCCTGCCCACAGGTGCAGCGAGGGCCGGACCGTACTGGGTCCAGGCGCCCGCGCCGAGCCGCCCACCGTAGCAGCCGCGGGTGAACTCCTCAGTGCTCCAGTCCTGCTCGACGACGTCGAACGGGTGAGCCGCCTTCGGGCCGAAGTACTTCACGAGCGCAGTGATAACTAGCTCGCGGCGCTCCGCTGCGCTCATCAGGCTCGCGGTGCGGGCGTGGGCGCCCTCGAGGAAACCGACCAACACCCCGCAGGAGCCGTCGTCCGGGCTGTTGTCCAGGACGATGTTGAACGCGTCGTCGAGGCTGAGTACCGTTCCACTCAGTCCGTCCTCGCGCCAGAACGGGGCGTCGTAACCGACGTGGAGCTTGATCACAGCCCCGGCCGGCATCTGCTGGGTGAGTCCGTCGCGCAGCGCTGGCAGCGGCGGGACGTAGCGCAGCCGGCCGGCCAGCGTCTGCGGTATGGCGACGACGACGCGCTGGGCCGTGAGGCTGCCGCCGTCGTATTCGACAACTACGCCCGTCCCATCCTGGCGGATGGTCCGGACCACGGCATTGAGCCGGACCGCGTCGCCCAGTTCGGCGGACATCCGCTCGGAGATTTGGTGCGTGCCGCCGACGACGCGGCTCTCCTGGGCACCCCCTGTTATCGTCATCAGCGCCTCAAGGCTGGTGCCGGACTTGACGTAGAAGAGGAAGTGCAGGAGTGAAAGCTCCGGAGACTCGGCGGAGAACAGGACCGGCACGAGCAGGCGGAAGAACCTCAGCGCAATGTTGTCTTCGGTGTTGGCGACCAGCCATGCGTCCAGCGTCTGCCGGTCCAGGTCCTCGGCGCCATCAGTTTCCCACGGTGCCTCAATCGCGACCGTCGAGGCGAGGATCTCCAGGTTCTCCCAGAGCCGGCCGACCTCCATCGCTGACTCGGGCGGGAGGCCGAAAGTCTCGTCGGCGTTTGGAACCACGTTGCCGTCGAAGACGGTCAGGGCGTCGCCCTCGTCGAAGCTGGGGAAGGTCTCGAGGCCCAGCTCGTCGATGAGCTCGAGCACAACGTCCTGTGTCGGGCCGACCCATTGGCCGCCCATCTCCACCGGTACTCCGTTGCTGAGAAAGCCTCCCAGTGTGCGGCCGGCCACCCGGCCGCGCGCCTCCAGCACGGCAACTGTCCTACCGGCCGCAACCAGCTTGCGGGCTGCACTCAGGCCGGCCAGGCCCGCGCCCACGACGACGACATCCACAGCGTGCATCTGCGATCCTCCACATCGATCCAGCCGCATATATGACTTAGACAAGAGCTTACGACTGCTCCTGCACTACCGTCCTGGGATATTCGCTTTATCGAACAGCAAGACACGGCGCGCCACCGCTAGCCTCGGGCCATTGTGCGGCGTTAAGGGCAGGCGATACCATGCTGCCGGGGAGAGGTCTTGGTGCCGGATAACGACCGTAAGGGGCCCCCAAATGACCGACTTCTTCACCATGAATCCCGGCGAGATCGCGGCTCCCGTGCCGCCCGGGCCGGTGCTCTGCACCGGAACGGCAGGCATGCGGCGCATTCACCGCGTCTTCTTGTGGGCATACGACGAAGCGCCCGGCCTCGTGCGTTCCGCCGCGCCCGGCGACACGGCCCGCGCCGCCTACGTTGGCGAGGTGCTGGGGAACTTCGACAAGTTGCTCCACATCCACCATGAGAGCGAAGACCTGCTCATGTACCCGCAACTGGCCGAACGGGCGCCGGCGTGCGCTCTGCACGTAGAGCAGATGCTTGCCCAGCACCGGCAGGTCACACAACGGCTCGAGGTCATCGAGCCGTTGCGTCTTCGCTGGATGGAAACGGCGGACGCCGAGGCAGGCGAGGAACTCGCCGGGCTCTACGAGGATCTGTCGACTGTCCTCAACGTGCACCTGCGCCGGGAGGTCACTGAGGTGATGCCCGCCGTCGACAGGGTGATGACCCAGGAGGAGATGAAGGCAGCCGCGGAGCACGGGAGCAACCAGGTCAGCAACAAGTTCCTGGTGGGATACCTCGGGATGGTGCTGGCTACCAACCCACCGGCAGACCGGAAGGAACTGTTCAAGGAAATCCCCGCACCGGTACGCCTTGCCTACCGTCTCATCGGACGCAGGATGTACCGGAAACAGTACGCGACGCTCTTCCCGGGACGCCCGATTCCCGAAACGCTTTAGCCTGTGGGGGTGCGGCCTGACTGTTGGCAGGCCTAGGCGTCCATCGCCGTGCCAGGGCGGTACGATCTGTCTCACCGTCGGGCACTCGCTTCGTCGGCATTCCATGGTTGTGAGGGGACGACGCGATGGTTGAACTGAAGCGAATCTATTGGAGCCGGATGGCACTTCGCGGCGCGTTATTGGCGGTGACCATTTGGTTGTTCCTCACTTTTGTCTCGGCAGTCATTCCAAAGGCGGGTGGGGACATCGTGTCGGGACCGTCCTCCGGAATCGGTGTTGTGCGCGGCCTCTTCGACGGCGTCGCAGCCACAGTCATGCTCCCGGCCGTGTTCGTCGTGGTCCTCACAGTCGTTGCCGCCGTGACTAATGCCCGCGACGTCCGGCGCCGTGACCTTGCTCGGCGCTTCAGCAGGCAGCAGCGGCGTGAGGGCATGGCCCGGGCTGGCGGCCAGTGCGAGATGGAGGCGGGGTTCCGGCGCCGATGTTCACGGCCTGCCGAGCACGGCGACCACTTCTACCCGTGGTCCAAGGGCGGATCCACCAGCCTGCAGAATTTTGTCGCTGCCTGCGCGCGGTGCAACCGTGCCAAGAGCGCCAGGATTCCCTCGCCTGGCCAGCAGGAAAGAATTGAACGACGACGGCGGAACTACGTCACGCCCGATGGTTCCGTCAGCGTCGGCGAACGGCAGCCGCTCCGCTAACGGGCGGTGTCCTGCCCCGCAAATGAGCTAACCGCAGCCGCTCCAGGTCGGTGGTGGACGCAGTCCATTTCCGCATAGTCTGGCCGGGGCCACCGGCCGTCGCTACCATAAGTCATGACCAGGCAAGACCCACTGGAGTACCTCCGCCAGACCTTACAGCGCCGCCGCCAGGCTGAACACGTCGATATCGAGCAACAGCTCGAACTGGCCACCGATGTGCAGGCCACCTTCAAGGCAATGCACCAGGCGGAGCAGTCGCTGTATCAGGCTCGCCGACGTTATATCGACTCCTTCAAAAGGGCCATCCGTGCAGAATGGAAAGCACATGAACTACGGGAAGCAGGATTTCCAACGCCGAAGGTTTCGGTCCTCAAGCGAAGAATGGATTTGCGTTACCTCATGACGCCCCAAGCTGACGCTGACACTCAATCCTCGAACGGAAACACGCCGGAAACCTGAGTTGTCGCAGCCTGTCGGCAAAGACAGACTAGACAGTGCAAGCGCAGAACAGGCTCCCGGCCGCAGCGAGCCGCTTTCGTCCTGGCCCGCCGAGCAAGGGCGTCTGGGATAGGCTCGCTTGGGACCGGGGCACGCCTGGCTCCGGCTGTAAGGGGCGGGGAATTCATTGGATCTATTGGGCGGCTTGGGCCGCGACGAACTCCGCATCATTCCGTGGATTGCCGCCGCCGTCTTCGCGCTTGTGGCTGGCCTCTGGCGTCCCCGCAGGCTTCATTGGACTGCGCTTGGTTCCGTCCTGCTGTTCGCAGCCCTCAACGCGGGTGCCGGCATCTATGTCCTGAACCATTTCCGTGATTCTCGCTGGTCCGAAGGAGGGGAACCGCCGCTGACCGTCCCCTCGTTCTCCGGGACACCAATCGTGGGCCAGTATCTGGGCCCCTTGGATTCCGCGTTGAACGGCGTGGTCGGTGGCGTCAACGAGTTCCTGGCATTCAAGCAGGCGCTCCCCATAGCGCTGGACCTCCTGGCCGTGTCCGGCTGGGCCCTGCTGCTGGCGTTCCCGCTCGCCGTTGTCGCCGCCGTCGTCAGTTACGCCGTGGCTCGGCGCCGAGCTGCTGCCTTTGAAAAATACCGCGCCACCGTAGACCTGCTCAAAGAAGAGCTCGAGCAGGTCAAACGGCAGATCTCGTAAGTGAGTTTCATTGACATGGCGCCCCCTGCAGAGGACACGCGCTACGGCAGCGACACACACGACGTCGGCGCTGACTCCGCCTACCTGGAGTCAGGGATCCAGACCATCACCACCGAGAAAGCCCGGCAGGCCGCCCTGGCCCGCGGCCAGGAAGAGACGCGCAAAGCAGCCGCCGAACACGAGAAGGCCATGCAGCTGCTCGCAGCGGCCCGCGCAGAAGAACTCCAAGCACAGGTGACTCGCACTTCGCGGATCCCGCCTTCGTGAAGGCGGCCAAGGAGATGCACGAGGCCAAGCTCCTGGCCGAGGGCGGTTTCAAAGGCTCCGAGCGGATGTCACTGGAACAGCGGTACGAACGCGCCGAGAAGGACCTCTTCACCCGCATGGAAGGACTCGGCCGCGAGATCGAGAACCGCGTCACCGGCAACGACAGCAGCCGGCTCAAAGACCAGGGCCTCAAAGCAGAGACCACGTCGGCGGCCGACTACGGCTCCGCTGAGCACCACGAGAAATTCGCGGGATCCCCGGCCAATTTCCGGCGCCAACGAAAACCAGATTCGCGGCCGCCTAGCCGCGGCCCGAAGCGAGGGGACACACCCCATCGCAGCCATCACCCCGGGTTATGGCGCCGCCAAGGCCAGAAAGACCCGCAGCGGCGCAGCCATGGGGGCAGCCATGGGGGCAGAACGAGGTAAAGGCGGCCGCAGCCGGTAACCCAACGGCAAGGGGACCCGCCGTGCCATGTCCGTGGCCATCGATAGGATCGAAACCATGACTGACGCCCGTGACCTTGCCCTCCCCAACGGCTACACCGATCTCCTCGGCGAGCTTAAGAACCGTGTCCGGGCAGCCCGTATACAGGCACTTCGCACCGTGAACACCCAGCTCATTGAGCTGTACTGGTCCATCGGGAAAACCATTTTGGAACGCCAAGAGATCGAGGAATGGGGGAGTAAGGTCATGAGCCGGCTGGCCGATGATCTTCGGGCGGAATTCCCTGAGATGAAGGGCCTCTCTCGGTCCAACCTGTTCTACATGCGCGGATTCGCCGCGGCTTGGCCGGAATCAATTGTCCAACAGGCTGTTGGACAATTGCCTTGGGGTCACATCACGGTGCTGCTTGATAAACTCGACACCCTGGAGGACCGATCCTGGTACGCTTCAGCGGCCATTGAATACGGGTGGTCCCGCAACGTCCTGCTGAACATGATCATGAACAAGGCCCTGGAGCGCACCGGGGCGGCGCCCTCAAACTTGGTCCAACGGCTTGTTGGACCAGACTCGGAACTTGCGCAGCAGGTCGCCAAGGATCCCTACAACTTTGAATTCCTCGGCCTCTCCGGAGAAGTCGCGGAACGCGACCTCGAGAATGCCCTTACCAGCAGAATCACGGAGACCCTCCGTGAACTGGGTCCCGGTTTCTCCTTCGTCGGCCGCCAAGTGCACTTCGACGTTGACGGAGACGACTTCTACGTAGATCTCGTGTTTTTCCACATTGAACAATCCCGCTACGTCGTCATCGAACTCAAAACGGGTAAGTTCCAGCCCGAATACGCGGGGAAACTCAACTTCTACGTTGCCCTCGTCGACGACGTACTCCGCCGCGACTTCCACAACGAAACCGTCGGCATCCTCATCTGTGGAACGAAGAACGACCGCAGCGTCCGCTACAGCCTCGGCCGCTCCACCTCGCCTATGGCTGTTGCCGCCTACACCTACGACAAGCTTCCTATCGCTGAACAGCAAGCCCTGCCAAACGAGGGCCACCTCGTGGCCGCGCTCGACTGGGCGGAACCTGATGAAGGTTCTGAAGTCTAAAATTCGGTGCTAGTGCGCTTAATGGAGGAAAAACATTGGACAGCCAACGGCAAGATCGTCAAATAAAGGACATTTTCGACCTCATGTCCGATAAGTCGTCTACATCAAACCACATGCCCTTTTTGGGGGACGAGGGGCACGTGGTACTTGGGAGTTTTTCAGAGTCAATCTAGCGAGCGAGAGCCGGACCGGCGGTTCTCTAATTATTTTTGGCCTCCTCGGCCAAGACGATCTCGACCAACGCGCGGCATTTGATGCGGCCTTGAGCTATGCGAATGACGTTTCTTACCTCCTATCGGCTCGTTCGGCACGATCACGGTATTCGTCCGTTGCCAGCCAGACAAATGCCAGGAGCCTTCGACTGCTACAGTCTGTCGCTTGCAGATGGTCTGGTTATCTCGGATCCTGAACAGTTCTCCATTCATGCGAATCACGCGATGGACATCTGGGCCAAACGGTCTCTTCTCCCGACGGTCAGGAGGTTTTCCAGGCCGCGAAGTATCGAAGGAATCCGAAGGGTGATGGCCGCGTAAATCGTACGGAGGCAAGGAAGCAGTTGCCCGCGATTTGGCTTTGCTTTCATTAGGGAAACGCACACCAGTCTCAACTGCCTTTTTTTCGGATACCAGAACCCCATGAATACACGACCTGCCGAGAAATTTAGAATGCCTTCACAACATGTCGCTTCGAAATCTTCGCAGGAACGGGATCAGAATCGATGAGCGATTGAGGTGCTCGATGACGGCCTGGTGATTGGCGCATGGAGTGATCGAAGACCTGGTTCGGTCAAAGCATCACCCGGCTCAATCTCTCCTACTTAGCCAGGTTCGGGTACACCCCAACCTGTCGTCAGGGAGCAAGGAAAAGAGCGTCAGAATAGGGTCCGGAAGACAGTTCCTGCAGATGCCCAGCGAACAGTCTCAGACCCAAACCTGAGAGCCTGCCCCGGTCATGAGCTTCCGCAGGTGGGCGGGTTGGCAGGTGTGCAAAAGTGTGTTTCGCCATTGTCCAGAGACCGTTTGGACATGTTCCGCTGCCCACAGTCAGGGACAATCCTGATGGGTTATCCACCGCTACTGCTGCTTAGGGAGCTCCCGCAATGGCTCCCGATTCCAGCCGTGGATAACCCGGATTGACCCCAACTGTGGACTGCTCGAAATCACGCATGTAGCCCGGGGGTCAAGCACCCATGGACTACGTCGTGTCTCCCTGCGTTTGTTCGGTTGCATGGTCGTTTACCTCTTGGCTGGAGAATCGAGTACCGGGTACTCGTGCGCTTCAACCCGCAGTCACTTGTACTGGTATCTGTACTAGAGCGCTGCCCGCTTGCCGCTTCGAACATCAAGTGATCAAAGCGGATGGGGGAAATCGAATATGAAGCAGTATCGTCCATCTCAGAGCCCTTGCTGCGGCCACTACGCATCGGGGTGCTGTGGCAAGACAACTTGAAGGAGAACGGTCAGTATGACCCCTCGCGAAGCGCAAACCCCCGGCTTCCGGGTCGGAGAGCCCGTGTACGAGCCAACACCGTACGAAACTGGAGAGCGGTTGACGCCGCGCCCATGGCCTCTTGGCCCGAGGGAGAGCTACGGGAAAGTGGACTTTGATGACAGCGAGGGAAAAGTCGTCCTCACCGTCTACGTACAGCGCGAGCCCGATGAAGGTTACGTCCTGCACGTCGAGCACCTGGCCGTGCCGCTGCGGGTGGGTGGCACGCTTCTTCGCCTGAGCCCGGCGCCTCACGTTGATAGGGACGCCGCGGACTTCCGCCGGATCACCGCTGCCCGGACAGCTGCCGCGAAGGCCGAGGCCGAGCTCGACGCCGCCGTCAGCGCAGCCCGCGCGAACGGAGACTCCTGGGAGGCTATCGGTGCCGCACTTGGCACGTCCGCTCGAACTGCGCGGGAGCGGTTCGGACACACACCGGGACGACCGTGACTTCCCCCGAGGCAGGTGCGTGATGGAGGTGTGCCCCAGATGTAAGGAGTTCTACCCCTCGACGGAGTTCGTCGCTGGGAACGGGAGCCGCAGGAGGCACTGCGGCACGTGCCAGCCGGTGGTGAATCTCCACTACAACCTCAGCAAGTACGGCATCGACATCCACCTACGAAGCCATGGCCACTGCGTAGGACCACGAGTGCGCCATCTGCCGCACAGCGGAGGCGGATACATGCGAGCGTCTCCTGCTCGACCACTGCCACGTCACCGGGAAAGTGCGTCTGCTCTGCCGCAACTGCAACGCCGGACTGGCCCGCTTCAAGGACAGCCCCGCGATCCTGGGGAACGCCCATGCGTATATAGCGAACGCGCTGTGGGACGTGGGCCACGACCTCACGGACATCAAGCAGTACCTGCGTCGCTCATAGACCGGGAGCAGGCGGGGTCTTTTGGTTGGTAGCCGCCCCGTCTGCCCCCCTTTAATCCAATGGCTACCAATCAGCCCGGAATAGTCCGGACGTCTGGGAACCAACCCCGCGAGGCCTTTTTCGGTTCCAGTTGATCGGGGTCCCGGTGCTTTTGCATATCAATGCTGAGGTCTTCCCAGGACTGAATGAACTTCTGGCCGGCGGAGACCACCTTGCCCACCACGATGCCCGGAGTGACACGCCCAGGCAATCGGCCGTGGCCTTGGCGCCCTTCTTGGAGAACGCGGCCAGTGACTTCCCTCGGCCCAGGTAGCGGGCGGCCTTATCGACCCGGGCACGCTTAGCTCCACTGCCGTGCAGCGCAGTCGCCGTTAGGCGCGTTCCACGGGCAGCCACAACTCGGTGGTTGCGGTGCTGAAGTCGGCGGCGCGGTCGAGAATGGCAACGACCGACGGGCCGGGCCTCAGCCGCCAGGGGTTGGAGGGGAACCAGTCAGCGGCCGTCGCCGCCCACGTGGACTGGAGGGCCGCCGGATAGGGTCCGGTGGTGCGGAACACCGCCCAGGTGCCGGCCGGGACGTCGATCGCGTCTAGGTCCTCCGGCACCGGCGTTCCTTCGCTGACAGCAACGCCGTGCAAATAGGTCAGTTCGCTCCCCTCGGTGTAGTCGGGGTCGACGTCGGCGCTCACCTGCAACAGTCCGGCGGGCTCGGTGTTGCTCAGCGCCTTGAGGCGCAGGTGCTCCGCTTCAGGCAGCGAGGCGATGTGCGCCTGGATGTGCGGGTTGGGGCCTTCGTGAATGAGCGGCACGCGGGCCGTGTGGCCGACGAGCCGGAAGGCCGGTTGATCTGCGATGCGGGTATCCATGGTGGTGTTTCCTTCGATCGTCAGGCGGAACCTGAGCTGTGATTGTGTCCGAAGGGGGCCACCGTCCCGGCGCACGTCCGCAGGGCTGACGCCATGTACCGCACGGAAAGCCCGGTTGAATGCTTCGGTGGAGCCATAGCCGAAGCGCACCGCAGTCCCCAACAGATCGCTGCCTCCAAGGACATCGGCCGCGGCGACCGTCATGCGCCGCCGCCGAATGTACTCCGACAGCGGCATGCCGGCCAGTGACGAGAACATCCGGCGGACGTGATACTCCGTCGTGCCGAGGCCGCTGGTCAGGCCGGCGACGTCGATCTCCTCCGTGAGGTGCTCCTCGATGTAACCGAGGACTTGGTTCAGAACTGCGATCACGGTTCCCCCTTCGCATCAAGCCTCGCCCATCGACTCAACCTCACACCCAACTATTGCGGTTCGATCCGATCGAGGGCACGGCCCCCAGGAACGACGACGGCGGGAATGCCTCCCGCCGTCGTCGTTCCTTCCGTGCCGGGGAATCGCAGCCAGCGGGAGGGGTGGTGGGCGGCAGGAGTGCCGCCTGCCCTCCTACTCCGCGATGTCCTCCGCCCACAGGTCCGGGTTCTCGGACTTGAAAGTGCGCATCATGTCCACGCACCGCGGATCATCCAGGACCACCACCTCAACCCCGCGTGACCGCAGAAGCCCAAGTTCGCCGTCGAACGTACGCGCCTCCCCCACCACCACGCGGGGGATCTTGAATTGAATGATGGTCCCGGCGCACATGGCACACGGGGCGAGGGTGGTGTACAGCGTGGTGTCCCGGTAATTCTTCTGCCGGCCGGCGGCGCGGAGCGCGGACATCTCCCCGTGCGCGATCGGGTCGGCGTTTTGGACCCGTTCGTTGTGTCCGCTGGCAATGACCAGGCCGTCCCGGGCGAGCGCTGCTCCGATGGGGATGCCGCCTTCCGCCAGGCTCTTTTGGGCGGCCTGGTAGGCGGCTTCGAATGCCGAGTCGGAGGCGGCTTGTGGTTCCATCGCAGCAGGTTCGTGATGGTCGTGGGTCATGGCGTCATTCTCGCACGCGGCTGTTTCTAAGACGTGGATTCGCCGGATGGCCGGCGGTACGAGGAACCCGACGCTGTCCTCTCCAGCAATCCGAAGTCGACCAGGTAGCGGCGCAGCAGCACCACATCGTCGGCATAGTTCAGCAGCCGTTCGTTGACCTGCCGCTCGCTAAGATCCTCCCCCGGCTGGATCGCCTGCGCGACGATCCAGCCCAGGAGCTCGCGCCGGTCCGCCGGGGACGCGGGGTACCTGTCGATCCGGCCGAGGCGCAGGAAGCGGTCCACCCCTGTCTTCGGCTGGCGCTTCGGCTGCTGGGTCAGGAGCTCTCGGAAGACCGCATCCGACGCTTCCAGTCCCTTGCTCCCGGTCCATTCAGCCAGGCCGGCTTCCAGCAGGACCGCGATGGCCCTGGTGCGCCGCTGCTCCTTCACGCCGGGGAGGACCTCTTCACCGAGCACAATCTGTGCATAAGCGGTGCGCGCATCCCGGTTCGCGAGCGCCGCCATGACCCGGCGCCAGTGCGGTCCGCTCAGGCCCGGCACTCCGTTCAAGGCCACCTCCCATGGCTGCAGCGGGCACTGTGGTTCTAGCCCGGATTCTCCTCATTTGCGACCGCCTCGACCCAGTCGATGCCTTCGTCGGGGAAGTAGTGGCCCGGTTCTCCGGCCCGGTCATCCCACCATGGATCGACGCTGGCCGGTCCCCCGACGCTGGCGATCTCGGCCACCATGTCAGCCGGCACCAGGTCGCCGTTGTTCTCGATCAGCCACTCCTGCGTTGATGGCTTCAGTTTTGTCCACCACGGATCGATGCCCATAGTCGAAGTCTTCCACGCCTCATCGAGGCGGCGCCAGACAACAAGGAAAGCGTCGGCAACCACGTCTTCGGCATGATCCGGGTGGGCCCGGCGTTGAACGAACCGGATCAGGTCCGGGTGGACCACTTCACAGGTGGATCCATCCGACCAAGTGTGTCGCACCAGCAGGAAAATCTGGTTCGGGCGCGGTGCGGCTCCGGCTACGAAGAGGGCTGCGAGGCCGCCAGGGAATGAGCCGACGCTAGAACGGTCGCCATACGGAGGTTCTCCGTGGCGGCGATGATCCTTCTGACGGTCTTGGGGTCTGCCTTACTGGGCGAGCCGTGGTCGAAAGGGGGGTCCGGGTCGTACTCGATGGCCAGCTGAATCTTCCGGGCTTCGTCGTCACCAAAGAGCTCAGCTGCCAGCGTGAAGGCAAAATCGATCCCTGAGGTGACGCCGGCACCTGTGATCCGGTTTCTGTCTCGGACAACCCGTTCAGACGTCGGTTCGATGCCGAAGTGTTCGAGCATCTGAAGGGACGCCCAATGGCTGGTGGCGCGGTAGCCGGTGAGGAGACCCGCTGCGGCGAGGGTGAATGATCCTGTGCAGACGGACGTGATCCAGCGGGCACTCCGTGCTTGTACGCGTAGAAACTCGAGGGCCTTGGGGTCGTCGAACATGTCGAACGCCCCGGCGCCTCCGGGAACAAAGAGGACGTCAGCCTGGGGGCAATCTTCAAGGGTCGTCGTCGGCACGATGCACCAGCCGGCGTCAGTGATGACGGGATCCAGATCGTGCCACGCGAGGTGGACTTCGGTATCCGGGAACTTGGAGAAAACCTGAGCCGGCCCGGTGAAATCCAACTGGGTGACTCTGGGAAAGAGGAGGACAACAATTCTTAGCGGACCGGAGGGCATCCATCCAGCCTATACAGCCCGCTGCCATGATTTTCGCCGGGACATCCCGAAATGTTCGGCCCGGAAAAGAGTTCCCAGAAATGTTTCCTATTGACAGGAAAAGTTTCCGCAACCTATTCTGAACGTGTTGCACATCTCATCACTTCCAGGAGGATCCGTGAGCTTCACGTCCCGCAGGGTCACCATGGCCGACGTCGCCAACGCCTCCGGTGTTTCCATAGGCACGGTGTCCAAGGCGCTCAACAAACGGGGCCAGCTTCGTGAAGATACCCGGGACCGCGTCCTGGCTGCCGCTCGGGAACTCGGTTTCGAGGCCCCTGCTGCGGAAGGCAACCACAACGACGTCCTCACCATCGGCCTGGTGACGTCGGACGACATCGGACGCTTCAGCATTCCCTTTATGTACGGGCTGGAGGATTCGTTCGGCCCGGAGCAGGCATCGGTGCTTATTAGCAACTCACGGGGCGATCTGGTCCGCGAGCGCCACTGCGTGGAGACCCTGGCCTCCCGCAATGTCGATGCAATCGTGGTCATGACTAATCTCACCGGCCCGCGCGCCCCTCTGCCCCCGACATCGGTCCCGATCGTCTATGTCATGGGACATTCTTCCGACCCCGAAGACATGTCCGTGGTGGTTGACCAAGTGCAGGGCATACTCCTTGCACTTGAACATGCAGCCAACTTGGGCCATCAGAACATCGCCTACGTAGCGGGGCCACGCCAGGACTACTCGGCCCGCATCCGCGCCGAGGCCGTACAGGAACATGCCGGAGCCTTCGGGCTCACCCTGTCGGGCGACCGTCCCCTCTACGGAAACTGGAACGAGGCCTGGGGCAGGCAAGCCGCCCAGATGCTGCGCCAGCGGGTGGAACCTGTGGACATCGTTCTCTGCGGCAGTGACGAAATCGCCCGCGGTGTGGCTGACGGACTCCGCGAGGCAAACATTCTGGTGCCGCATGACGTCGCGATCATCGGCTTCGACAACTGGGCAGCAGCGGCCATGAACTGCAGGCCATCCCTGACAACCATCGACATGAACCTTGAGGAACTGGGCCGCGCCGCAGGGGCCCGCGTCCTTGAAGCCATCGGCGGAAACAGCAGGACCGGCGTGGAAGCCCAGCCGTGCCAGCTCATCGTCCGCGATTCCACCTAACATCCATCCAGCCCCACCAACGTCAACGACCACAAGGGACCAATGATGCACTCCCCACCGGCCGGCCTCCGCCGCGCCCAAAATTCCCCCGACGGCGGCAGCCGGGACTTCAGCCGCCGCTCCGCACTGACGCTCGGAGCCGCAGCCGTGGCAGCGACGTTCGGCCTCTCAGGATGCTCGGCTGTCCTGCCGGAAACAAATGTGGCTGCAGCGAACTTCGGGAAGAACCCGTCCGGCACCATCCGTTTCTGGTGCCGGGCCACGGCCTTCAAGCCCGCCCAGCTCATCGTGGACAAATACCACCGGGCCCAGCAGGCAGTGAGGATCGAGCTCACCGTCCTGCCGGAGGGCCAGATGACAACAAAGCTCGCCACCGCGATCCGGGGCGGTTCTGTGCCGGACGTCGTAGCCCCTGACTCCGTCACGACTCCCGTTTTCAGTACCCGGGACGCCTTAACGGACCTCACGCCGCTGATCAACGAGCTCCCCTACGCGGAGTACCTGAACAAGCCGCTCCTTGACGTGGCCTCCTTCAACGGAAAAATCTACGGGCTCCCGGCCCTTTCCAACGTCTCGCAACTGTTCTGGAACAAAGAGCTCTACGAGAAGGCAGGGCTGAACCCGGAAAAGGGCCCCAGCAACTACGCGGAATACCTCGAGCACGCCGCGGCGCTTCAGTCCATCAACGGGGTTTCCGGAGTGACCTTCACCGGCAACTCCGCCGGCATCCTTGGCTACGTCATCCAACCGCATTTCTGGGCCGACCAGAGCCCGTTCTACAAGGGGCCGCTGGGCCACCAGGAGGCGGCGGTGCTGGGCAACGAGCCGCTCCGCAGGACGCTGGAGCTTTACCGCAGCTTCTACACGGAAGGATTCGCCCAGCCAGGGGCAGAGGCGGACTCCGGTGCGGCGTGGGGGCAGGACTTCCTCAAAGGAACTGTGGGGCTCTTTCCGGGGTCCTACGACCTGGTGGTAGGCGGCGCCACACCGGAGTTCCTGGACAAGCTAGGCGTCAGCGCCTTCCCTGGCCCTGACGGAAACGTTTCGCAATTTTCCGGCGGAGCGGTGCTGTCCATTCCCCGGGGCGCCGCGAATCCGGGGGCCGCCTGGGATTTCATCCGCTTCGTGGGTGAGCTTGAACAGCAGTCCGAACTGGCCGCCTTGGGCTGGTACCCGGTCCGCAGCGACATCCTTAAGACCGGCTTCGCCGAGAAATTCCCCCTGATGGTCCCGGGCATGGAGCGCATGAACGAAGGCTTCGCCGCTCCCACCACGCTCTACACACAGCTCACCAACACCGTGCAGTCACCCTGGCTTGCGATGTTCCGCGAAGCAGTCTTCAGCCAGAACGCCCTCGACGACGTACTTCAGCGGGCGCATGAAGAGACTGCCCGAGTTCTGAAGGTGAATCAGGCATGACAACCGCAACCCCATACCAGACCCAACTCCAGACCGGGAAGACCGGGAAGAAGGCACCCCGGCGCGCATCGCGCCGTGATGCGTACACCGGGATGTTTATGCTCGCCCCGGCCGTGCTCCTCGTAGCTGTTTTCGTCATCGTTCCGTTGATCTTTGCCGTGGTCATCTCCCTGACCAACTGGCCGCTCGTCGGCGAAGTGGAGTTCAACGGCGTCGAAAACTACGTAACCGCCTTCGCCGACACCGTCTTCTGGGGGTCCATCCTCTACACGCTGGGTTTTGCCGTCATCTCCACGGCCTTAGGGATCGCCGTCGGCTACTTGCTCGCCATGCTGGTCCGCTCCAACCGCCGGGGTGCCGGGCTCATCCGCACTGCGGTGTTCCTGCCCTACGTCATCGGCATCACCTCATTAAGCTTCGTGGCCATCCTGGAGTTCCGGCCGGACAGCGGCGCGCTCGACCAACTGCTTCTCAACCTTGGCATCACCTCGGCGCCCACGGCCTGGCTCCTGGACGGTAAGAGCGCCACCGTGCTGATAGTCCTCCTGGGCACCTATGTGGGCGCCGGCTTTACCATGATCATCCTGATGTCCGGCATGCAAAGCATCCCGGAGGAACTCTACGAATCCGCCCAGATAGACGGCGCCGGACGGTGGAAGCAGGAATTCCTGGTCACCGTTCCGCTGCTCAAGCGGTACCTCGGGCTGCTGACGGTGATGGGCTTCATCGGCGCCATCCTCGCCTTCACCCAGTTCTTCATCATCACGGGCGGTGGCCCGGGAACCGGCACCCTCACCACCATGCTCTACGTCTACAACAAGGCCTTCGGCGACCTGCAGGTGGGTTACGCAACCGCCCTGTCGTTTGTCGTCGTCGTCATCGCAGCAGGCCTCACCCTCATCCAGTTCCGCGTCATGCGCGAGGACTGACCAGCACAAACTCTTCGTCCGAGTCCGATCAAAGGAGATTTCGTGACAACTTCCACCCAAGCGCCGCCGCCGGTTACTACGCGGCTGCCCGGCACTCCCCCCAACGCCCCACATGCCAAGAAAGCACCTGCGTCGGCACGGATCAGGACGGCGCTGTACGCGGTGATTGGCACCGTCGTATCGATACTCTTCGTTGCCCCGGTTCTCTGGTCCGTCCTCCGTTCACTTCAACCCGGCGCCCAGATTGCAGGCCCGGCGGCGGGGCAATCGTTCACTGACCTGTCCTTCGAGAACTACGTCGGCCTGATCAACAACATCGGCGCCGGCTCCTACATCTGGAACAGCCTGACCATTGCGCTGGGCTCCGCAGTGTTGAGCGTGGTCATCACCACCCTTGCCGCCTACGCCTTGGTCAACTACCCGTTCCGGGGATCGAACGTGGCGTTCGCGCTGATCCTGCTGACCATGATGGTCCCCTTCCAGGCCATCCTCACTCCGCTCTTCCTGGAGATGAACGCCCTGGGCCTGACAGACTCCCTGGCTGGCATCATCGTCTTCCACCTCACCTTCAACTTGCCCTTCGGCGTCTTCCTGATGAGGAACTCATTCGCCCAGATCCCGGCAGAGGTTGTGGAAGCGGCACGGATCGACGGCGCGGGTCCCCTCCGGATTCTGTTCTCCGTGCTGAGGCCCATGATTGTCCCCGGGGCCGTGACCGTATTCCTCTTCGCGTTCCTCGGCGCCTGGGGAGACTTCCTGGGAGCACTGACTTTCCTGACCAGGCAGGAGCTCTTCACCCTGCCCGTCGCGGTGGAGAACGTCGCCTCCGGAGCCTTCGGAACGGTGAATTACGGTTACGTGATCGCAGGCGCGGTGTTGCTCATGCTCCCCTGCCTCATCCTCTACGCAGCCGTCCAGCGCTACTACGTGCGGGGCCTCGTGGCGGGGGCCGTCAAGGGCTAAGAATCACGCCATCCCGTTCTCCACAGACCCAAGCCAAGAAAGCCGCACTTCCCATGCACCCCACCACCGCCACCGCGGAAACCACCGCGCCGCCGTCGTCCTTTGCCTTGAACAGCGTCCGGCTGCTGGCCAGCGACTTCAAGAACGCGCAGGACACCAGCATCCGTTATGTGCTGGCACTGGATGCTGACCGCCTCTGTGCTCCCTACCGCAGGGAAGCAGGACTTCCGACGACGGCGGCGGCGTACGGCGGGTGGGAATCGGACGGCTTGGCAGGACACATCGGCGGGCACTACGTCTCGGCCTGTGCGCAATTGTTTGCGGCAACGGGCGATGCCCGTTTGCTTGGGCGGCTGCAGTACGTCCTGGATGTGTTCGAAGAGTGCCAGAACGCGGCGGGCACCGGGTACCTGGGCGGGGTTCCCGGCGGCCGCCGCCTCGGCGAAGAGCTCCGGGCCGGAGAAATTGATGCTGATGTTTTCACGCTTAACGGACGCTGGGTCCCGCTTTACAGCCTCCACAAGACCTTTGCCGGGCTCCTGGATGCCTACACGTACGCCGGGGCCGAATCCGCCCTGCACATGCTCACCCGCCTGGCGGACTGGTGGCTCACGGTTTCCGCCGGCCTGGACGATGATGCGTTCGAGGATGTCCTGGTCACTGAGTTCGGCGGAATGAACGACACCCTGACATCCCTGGCCGGGCTGACAGGGCGGGATGACTACCTGCGCGAGGCCCGCCGTTTTTCGCACCGCGCCATCTTAGAACCCCTTGCTGCAGGCCTTGACCGGCTGGACGGGCTCCACGCCAACACGCAGATACCCAAGGTGATGGGATACGAACGGTACGCACAGGCCACGGGCAGCCAGGAGCACCTCAAGGCTTCCGACTACTTCTGGCAGACCGTCACCCGTGAGCGCACGGTGTCGATCGGGGGCAACAGCGTCCGGGAGCACTTCCACCCGTCCCGCGATTTCACGCCCATGATGCTCGACATCGAGGGGCCGGAGACCTGCAACACCTACAACATGCTCAAGCTCGCCAAGCTGCGCTTCGAGCGGTCCGGCGATCCCTCAGCGATGGCGTTCTACGAGCGCGCCACCTACAACCACATCCTCTCCTCCCAGCACCCGGAGCGCGGCGGGTTCGTGTACTTCACGCCGATGCGTCCGTCCCACTACCGCGTGTACTCCACCGTCCATGAATCCATGTGGTGCTGCGTGGGCTCCGGCCTGGAAAACCACGCCCGCTATGGCGAGCTGATCTACAGCCAGAATGGCGACGACCTGGCAGTGAACCTTTACATCGCCTCGGAACTCAACTGGGCCGACAGAGGCGTGAAGGTCCGGATGGAGACAGATTTCCCGTACTCGGACACCGTCCAGCTGACCGTCACAACGGACAATCCAACAGACTTCACGCTGCAGCTCCGCCGCCCGGAATGGGCGACCGCGATGGAGATCAGTGTCCATCGGGCCGGCGGCGGGCGGCCGCAGGCGGTGAGCCGAAACACCGCCTCTGTCCATCGCGTGTGGGAGGGAACCACCACGGTCATCGTCCGCCTGCAGGCCGAGATCACGGCCGAAGGCTTGCCTGACGGTTCTCCTTGGGTTTCCTTTCTCTACGGGCCCGTGGTCCTCGCCGCCCGGGAGGGAACGGCCGGCGTGGAAGCCGTGGAGGCACCGGACGATCGCATGGGCCACGTTGCATCCGGTCCCCTGGATCCCCTGGCCGGCACACCGGTGGTGGTTTCCGCGGACCCGGCGGCCGCCGTCGAACTGTCCAACCGGGCGGCCATCACCGCGGAACTGACTGCCGTCCGGAACGGCGCAACCGTTCAGCTCAAGCTCGAGCCGTTTGCCGGGATCCACGACGAGCGCTACACCGTGTACTGGCCCACGGGTGCATCCGCCGAGGTGCGGACGGCGGAGCTTGCCGCAATTGATGCGGCAGCGGGCACGAGGGGCGGCGTCATCGACGCCGTGGCCGCGGGTGAGCAGCAGCCGGAGTCCGACCACTTCTTCGCGGGCGTTGCCACCCGCGGCGGCGGTCAGGACGGAGTGCACTGGCGCAACGCGACGGGCTGGTTCTCCTATGTGCTCAAGGATTCCGGCGGCAGAGCTGCCATTGTCCGGGTGAGGATGCGGCCAGACACCGGAGGCGGACAGCGGATCAGCCTCAACGGCGTGCCGCTGACCGAGGCTTTGGGTTCCCGCGTCGAGCAGTGGGCCGAGGTTACCGAATACGCCGTCCCCGCAGAGGCAAGGACTGAAGGGTCCGGGACACTCGTATTCGCTGTTCATGCCCTCCCCGGCACCACCACCGGTGACCTGCTCACCGTCGAGTTGCTCGACGGCGCCCGCCTTGCCTGAGCGGATCTGATCGGGGGATGATCGCGCTCCCGCGAGTCGTCGACCCATGTACAGGTGGTCAGGCGGACCCTACAATAAGCCATGCCCATGACCGGCCGAGCTGTCTCTGTTGTGGTACTGCTCGCCGTCGAGGCAGGACTGGCCCTGCTGGCTGTACTGGTCCACCAGGGCTTCATGTCCGTATACGGCAATGTCACCGATACCGCGCTTGAGGCGCTCACCTGGGGGTTGACGGCCGGTCCCTCCGGAATGGCGCTCGGTGTGGTCGCTGTGGTTGCCGTGGTCGGTTTGGTCCTCTCGCCACGGCTGTGGATGCGGCTGACGGCCGTGGCCATCCCGGTAGTTATGCTGCTTGTGATGCTCGCTGTCACCCCGTTGGCCCTGGCGCAAAAGGTCGGGAAGTACGACTCCTCTCCGCAGTGCGTGACCGAGGGAACGGCTGAGCCCATGGCCAGCGCAGACCGCGAGTCCCAGCGGGCGTTCGATTCCATCGAACACATCGGCCTTTTCAGCGGTGGCGGCGTAAGTGGTGTGGGCGGTTGTGTCCGCTGGTTAGTGATCTCAGAAGACGTGGATGTGCTGCAGCATTATCGTGCAGCGCTGCCTGCGGCGGGCTGGGAAGTGGTGGAGGATGACGGACACCACCTGCGGGCCGAGCATGAGGGCCTGGCGTTCGAGGTGATGCCCTGCCCTGGCGGCGGCGCTATCTGGGCCGGAAGTGAGGACGAGCCCGCCTTCGGAAAAGGAACGCCTGGGCTCGCGGGTACTGAAATTTGTCCACACGACCTTTGAAAGAGACAGGACCTAATCCCCAGTAAGGGTGGCCGAAAGGACGGCTACCGCCGCTTCCGTCCAAGCCCAAGCAGTGCCATGGCAACGGACAGCACAAGCCCTGAAGCGATCAGCGGGGTGGTCTCCCGGTCCGGGTGCCGGAACGACTCCCGCGTGATCCGCTCCCACGAGATGCCCAGGATGTAGAGGACGCCCAGCAAGCCGACCGCCCGCCTGACCCACGGCCGCGGCCTGGCGATCAGCAAAGCGGTCCCTGCCGCGTGGGCAGCCAGCGTATGCCACGGCGCTGACAGTCCGCTGCCGGTGGCCCACATGTCGCGCGCCACGTCCTCGGGTCTGCCCCGGCCAATGGGGGCGTCGTAAGGGATCCCGTCCCGGATGGCTTTCCGCGCTCCGATGAGCTGGAGGATCAGCTCTGTCAGCGAGACTGCAGCCAGGACTTTCATCATCGATCCTTCCAGGGGCATGGCCGGGACGAAGAGCGTACCGCCGCCCGAGGAGACCGGGCAATGGTTTCCCGCGGACGACGGCGGCACGCACGCGGGTGCGCGCCGCCGTCGTCCTCTCCGTTCCAGTCAGAACACCGATGGCAAGAGCGTTGGAGCGGTCGACGGCGGCGTGCCGGCTCCGCAGCGCTTGCACCGTCAGTTTGGCGACCCCGCGATGCTTGACCCTGCGTCGGCTGCCACCTTTTCGAGGCCGGTCAGGAGATCCTGCAAACCGGGATCTTCGAGGGGGAAGTGGCCGCACCCACGCAGCAGTTGGCTGGTGGTGGGGCCGGGCAAGGTTCGCAGAGTGCCCTCGCTGAGTTCCACTGGGGTCCACTTGTCTAGCTCGGGGTGCATCAGGTGGACCGGGAAGAGTGCTGTGCGGGCCTCGGAATGTGCATGCTGCATATAGCTGGCGAGGAACCCGAGAGGGACCCACGCGCCGCCTCCGCGTGCATCTTTCGCGCAGAGCCGCCCCAGCTTGGGGTCGCGCCCCATTCTCCTGAGATCGGCGATCCAGGAGACCTTGACGGGCAACCTGGCGATCGGCCCGCGGACCAGCTTGAGCAGTGGCATGAAAGCCAGCGCGAAAGAGCCGAGCCGCGTCATCACTGACCGGGCGCGCCTCTCGCGTGGGTCGAGCAGGCAAGTAGCGACCACGGCCGCGACGCGGCGTGAACGGGCCGCTGCCTCCACCGTGAGCAAGCCACCGATGCTGGCCCCGAGGAGGACGACGGGACGGCCGTCGTCGTCAGCTGAAATGAGGTCGACCAGTAAGTCGATCCAGTCCTCGTAGGTCACTGTTCCGCGCGATGTTGTCACCGTGCGGCCGTAGAGTGGCAGGTCCACAGCAGTCAGATCGACGCTTCGGCCAGCCAAGAGGGATGCAACAGGCCAGAGCGCCGCAGCATGGGCTCCCGCGCCGTGGACGACGAGTATCCGAACCGGGGCGTTGGCGTCGCGTGACCGGAGGAGGTGGACCCGGTGGTTCCTCCAGGGCCACCACTCCGAGGCAGGGGGCACGAGTGACTTCCTTCGGGAAGGCGGCAAGAAACCCGCGTAGTCCTCCATACTGATCTCGGCCGGTTGACGAGGCCGCATCGGGTCCGCCTTTCCACGAGTGCGATTATCCGAGGCTCTCGAACACAAGTGTTGCCTGGATGCGGTCACCGCCGCCGATCATTCCCTTGCTCCCGCTACTCGCGGTGGTGATGGTGTGGAGTCGGTAGCCCTTTGCGGCCTGATCGTTGATAGTCTTCTCCAGGGCGGTCAGGTTGCCCGAGCCGGTTCCCCAGAGTTTCTCTTTAAGAATCACCTGCAGGACGACATAGTGCATGACACGGTTTCCTTCCGTTGCTGGCCAATTGGGGCAATGCTAGTTGACGCGGGGCGCTCCTCCGGGGCGTTGGCGACGGCGCGTCGAGGGTATGGACGGTGCGCCGTATCAGCGCCAGGCGGCGTATCAGTCCGATGCCCCGTTGTGCCGACGCGGTACAAACGCCTGCACGACGGCATCAATCGGTGCGAGCACGTCTGCATCCGGGTCTACAGTCACCCGCTGGATGATCATGCCTTCGCCCACTGCCGTGATGGCAGTCGCCGCCGCCCCGGGATCATGCGCTCCGAGGCGCTCCATGGTGGTTTCGACGAAGGCACGGAAGTAGACTCGTCCGGCGAGAAGGGGGCGGCGGACGTCTTCGTTGTGCGTGCTTTCGAGGAAGAGGACATACCGGGCAATGGTCCGGATCCGGGATGCGGTGGTTGCAGTTTCGACGGCGTGGGCCAGCAGAGCGACGAAGGCGCCAACGTCAGCCGGCGGGCTTGGCGGACTCACCAGCTCGGCCAGGTCCAGTTCCGCAAGCCACTCGACCACCCCGGTCAAGAGCGCGGCACGAGTGCGGAAATAGTTCGACGTCGAACCCTTCGGAACCCCGGCCTCGACATCAACCCTGATATGGGTAAGAGCCTTCAGGCCCTGGGTGCCAAGCAGCTCCACGGCGGCTTCCAGGATCCGTGCGCGAGTGGACATACTCCATACTACAAAGGTAGTGACACGTCTACTACATAAGTAGTACCCTGTTTGCATGGCAAGCGTATCTGCCACCCCACGGCCCACGGTGCTGCTCTCCCGTGCAGCGCCCGGGCACTCCCGCGGGTCATCACCTGCTCGTCCGATCAGGAACCCGCGGCGCATACCGGCGTCCTCAACACGCCGGACCAAAACCACAATGTGACCGAGACCCGATCCGGAACCACGGTGCCGGGCATGGCGGCGTAGACCGCGGCTGATCCGGCGTCTGGCCCAGCTTCCCGGAATGCTCCCGGAGGGAACGGGGGTCTCGTCTGATTTCTGGAAATGGAGATCACCAAAATGACAGACTTCTTCACCATGCATCCCGGTGAAACCGCAGCTCCTGTGCCACCGGGACCGGTCCTGTCGTCAGGGTCCACTGGCATTCGGCGCGTTCACCGCTTCCTCCTCTGGGCATACCGGGAGGCGCCCAACTTGGTGCGTTCCACCGCGCCCGGAGACACTTCCCGCGCCGCCTATGTGGGGGAAGTGCTCGGGAATTTCGACAAGGTGCTCCTGATCCATCAGGAAGGCCAGGACCTGTTCATGTATACGCAGCTGGCCGAGCGGGCGCCGGCAAGTACGCCACACGTGGAGCAGATGCTTGACCAGCACAAGCAGATTCGGGAACGCGTCCAAAGTATCGAGCCCGTCCGTAAGCGTTGGATGCAGACTGCAGACGCAGAGAACCGGGAAGTACTCGCAAACGGCTACGAAGACGTGCAGTCCGTTCTCAACGAGCATCTGCGCCGCGAGGTCACCGAGGTGATGCCCGCCGTCGACCGGGTCATGACGGAAGAGGAACTGAAAGCGATGATTCAGCACGGGGTCAAGCAGCACGACAAGAAGTTCCTGGTCACCTACCTCGGAATGATTCTGGCCACGAACCCGCCCGAAGACCGAAGGGAAATATTCTTTGAGGAGATTCCCGCCCCAGCCCGCCTCGGCTACCGCCTCATCGGCCGCAGGATGTACCGCCAGCAGTACTCGACGCTCTTCCCGGGGCGCCCGATTCCCGAAACGCTGTAATCTCCGCGGCGGGCTGTCCGTGCCGGGAACGGGAGTAGCGGCGCCTACGGGAGGCAGGGTGGGCGACGCCGGCCGGGCGGCTAAAGTGCGAGAGGGTCCTGAGGAAACCTGCTTTAAGTGATAGAGCGTTTGAGGGGTCGGCGGCGGCCTGCCGGGGCTGGGTGCAGATGTATCGGCTTTGCCGAACCACGCAGTCCGGATCACTGGGGTGTGCTTGCCCGCCAGCAGCTTTCGTTGCGGCCTGTGCCAGGTGCAACCGCGCCAAGCGTGCCCGGATCCCGTCGCCGGGCCAGCAGCAGCGGATGGAACGACGACGGCGGGAGCACCTGCCGCCGACGGCCTCCGTCAGCGTGGGAAAAACGGCAGCCGCTGCCCTGAGGCAGAGCTCCAGCAGGTTGCTCGCGGTCAAACCGCCCCTGTGGTGTGCGCCTGTTACCGCCCGTTCTCCCCAGCCTTGGTGAGCGTGAAGATCCCGTAGCGCATGGCTCCGGTGCGGTAGGCCAGGATCATGCGGGGAATGCCCAGAAACGACTTGCGGTTGCGTGCGCCAAGGGCGAGCCGCCGTGTCCCGCGGTCGGTGAACAAAGCCTTCACGAAGCGGCCGGCGCAGATCGGCCAGGTGCGGGCCACCCTGCGGCTGACATCCTCGTAGCCGGTGACCGTAAAGCCGGCCTGCCTTGCCATCTCCTCATACTCCTCGCGCGTGCCCATCGAGGGCAGGTGCCCTTCGCGGCAGATCGGCTCGAGCAGGTGGCGGACCTTCCATCCGCTGGCACCGGTCTCGGCGAGCCACGCGCAAATGACGAAGCGGGCGCCGGGCGAGAGCACGCGGTGCGCCTCGGCGAAGAACCGGAGCTTATCGACCATGTGCTCGCTCGACTCGATCGCCCAGGCGGCATCGGCCGAGGCATCGGCCAGCCCGTTGGTGAGCCAGTCGCGGACCTGGATGTCTACCTCCGGCGCGGCACGCGCGGCGGCGTAGCGGGCCTGCTCAGTGGAAAGCGTGAAGCCGGTGACGCGGACCCCGCGCGTCACAGCGAGCCGCCTTGCGGTGGAGCCGTAGCCGCAGCCGATGTCGACGCACGCCTGGCCGGGCCTGAGGCCCAGCCTGTCGCCGACCGTATCCACGAGCGCCTCGACGGCCTCGCCGGGTGTCTCGCGGCCCGTCGTCCACAGCCCGTGATGGACGTGCTCGCCCCAAACCCGGCGGTAAATGGGATCAAGCTCGTCGTAGTGATCCGCGACCGCCACGGCGTTCTGGGAAATATCGGGGACGATCACGCCACGACACTACAACGGCGCCCAAGGCGAAGGAAGGACGAGGACGACGGCGGCACGTGCGTCCTGTTCCGCCCTTCCTTCCCTGCCGGGCGTCCGCCCGCCAGCACCTACGGGGGCACCAGCACCTTCACCGCGGTGTCCTTGTGGTTGATGAGGGTGTCGAAGCCCTGCTCCACCAGGTCCTTCAGCGCGATCCGGCCGGTGATGAACGGCTTGAGGTCCACCTTGAGCTCCTGCACCATCTTGATGACGGCCGGATGGTCGCAGACGTAGGCGATGGTGGCGGGCGCGCCCCAGATCACTTAGGTCGGGTTGAAGCCGGTGCTGTGGATAGAATACGCGGGTGAAAGCGCCTCAAGTGGTCATGGACGTCGATAAGAAATCTCGGATGGTCTTTCGAGAGGGACTCCTCGTCGATCGAAGGGGTGCTGAGGTCACTGTTCGTTGGAGCGACGGGTCAACCGATGACGTCCGACTCGGTTTTGACGGGGATCACAAACTTTTTGCGACCGCGGCTGGTGGGCTACGCCACCGAAACCACATCGACCCGGTTGGCACCTCAGAGCTCGTGCGCTCGTCACCTGCCCAGGCCTTCGCGTTCGCCCTCCTCGACTCATCGAAGCCGCTGTCGAGCAAAGACCTCATCGCGCGCGTCGCGGACGTCTTCACCGGTGACGTCAGCGCCCTTTGGAAGCAGGCTCGCCTGACTTTCGAGACGAACGAGAATGTCAAGTCATCGGGTAAGGGTGCGAGCCTCAAGTACATCTGGGTTGGGGAGGCTCCGCTCGATACAATCTCGGCTGAATTAGGCGCCCACATCCGCGGACGGACAGCCATGAAGGACAACACCGAGACGGTGGGGCGCGAAACCGGAAATGCAGAGCCAGGCGGTGACGTTGCTCCCCAGGTCGCGGATGGTGCTGTCGACGGGCCAATGGATTCAGAAAACCGGAACGAGGGCCGAGGCAGCGCACACACAGCTGGGGGCGGGCAAATCCACCCCGCTGTCGAACTCGTCCGTGCGACTTCGGTCTCAGGCCAACTGCCTGAGAACTGGGCTGGGGTACTGGGCAGCGTCATGCGGAATCCTTTGGCAGCTGGGCTCGCTGTGGGCTCGCTGTCGGAGGATGTGCTTCAAGCGGCCGTTCCGGCGCTCGATCGAGCTGCTTTGATCCTGCAGGCCGTGCCGAGGGACAGCAAGACCATCAACGCAATTGATCCGGTGCAATTGGCGGGACCCGAGGGTGCGGCCGCTCTGATAGATGCGGCGGACGCCGAGTTGCGCGGTCTTGAGCCGGCGAATGCCAGAGCGCAGGAGCTGCGGCACGCCAAGGACTTCCTGATTCGGAGGCTGTTGAACTCGCCCTCGGTTGGTCTCCTCCGCCTGAACACTGTCCTTCGTGCCACCCGCGAGATGGAATCGCCGAAAGATGCTGCCAAGAAGGGTGAGTGGGTCGCTGAGGTTCTGGCGACCGTCATATGCGCGATGGACCAGGGCTCTTGGAAGAATCTCTCGCTCCAGGACAAGTCGGCGGTGGCCCGGCGGCTCACCTCCGTTCCGCTGGATGCGACCGGCTCGAGAGCACGTGTGCTGGGGTGGATCTGGCGCAATCATCCAGCAGATCTCGCCGACGACATGTGGTGGCGCGGCGTGGAGTTTGACGATCTGGCTGCGGTCGCCACCACGCCCTTGGCCAGCGCGCTCGAGAGCGATGCCATAGCGTCCGCCGTAGTCAAGCCCTTGGTGGTCAAGAGGCTCACGTCAGCCACGACGAGGCGTCAGCTGCTGACGTCGCTCGCCGCCCCGACTGCTCTTGCTCGCCTCATGGATGAAAGTGACGTTGACCGAGCGTTCGACCGAGTCCTGCTGGATGACAACATCGGCCGGGCCTGGCTTGTGCGCCTCAGGAATGAGACACAGCTATCCGAGCTTGCTCACCAAGTAGAGACCCTCACTCGCCAGGCGAGGGAGAAGACGGAGCTGCTCGGCAAGGCCCAGGAAGCCGTGCGGTTGCGTGATGACCGGCTGCACCGCATGGAGGCACGACTCGGCGAGGCCGCCGCGAGCACCAACGAGCTTCGCGAATCTCAGTCGCGCCAGATCCGGATCGATGTCATGCGCGCCCTTGCGGAGCTCTGCGCGTACGTCGACGGGGCAGCCGACAGTCAGTCCGCTCAGCGCGTCCGGGAGCGGGTCCGGCGGATGGCCGCCCGTGAGGGACTGACTCCGTCGGGTGTCCCAGGCCGGACGGAGCCCTATGATCCACAGCGCCACGATGTCATCGGGGAGCCGCCACAGCCCAAGACACCAGTGACTGTCACGGGTATCGGATATACATGGGGCGAGGGGGCCGATGAGATAGTTCTCGTGCGCGCGCTCGTTGAACGAACAAATTAGGAGTTGGAGTGACTCGAGAGCAGTTTCTGGGTATCGACTTTGGCACGAGCACGACACTGATCGCGGAGAGCCTGCCGGCGGGCAGGCCGACGGTGGTCCCAATCGGTCACGCCGAATCGTGGATGCCCTCCGCTGCTGCGGTCAGCGGTGACGCCTTGGTGGTCGGCGAGGACGCACTGACTCACAATCCCGCCGCGCTGATCACTTCAGTCAAGCGCTGCATTACAGGACGCGCGGTAGTCGCGCGAAGCGCCGACGGTTCCGTCGAACGCGACGCCGACGAGGTCATAGGCGCGGTCCTTCGCGAGATCGCAAACCGTGCCCGCGCTGATCGGCTCCCCATTTCCGATAATGGAGTCACTCGACTCGGCTGCCCTGCAATGTGGGACGCGGATCAGCGTGAAAGGTTGCTCGGCCTCGCCGAGACGGCGGGCTTCAACGTCGGCCCCTCGACCCTGATTGATGAGCCGATCGCCGCTGGACTGAACTGGATCGGCCACCGAACGGAACAGAGGGAGTACTTCGACGAAGAGCGCGTGCTCGTGTTCGACATGGGCGGAGGAACGCTCGACGTCGCCGTCCTTGACGTCACGACCGGCCCGCTCCGGGATCCCGAAATCTACGTCCTCGCCTCAGACGGCCTCAACGAGGCCGGTGACAAGCTCGACGAAACGATCGCCGCTGACCTGGAGATCGCTCTCCGCGACCGAGGGATCGAGCTCGTGGCGTTGCCCGACGCTGATCTCGCGAGGGCTTATCTGATGCGCGCAGCAGCTGAGGCGAAGGTTGACCTCTCGACAAACCAGGAGACGCAGGTGCATGTCGGCTATCAGGCCGGCAACCTGCCGAGCCTGCACTACACCCGCGAGCAGCTGGAGGACGCCATGCGTCCGCAACTGGAACGCGCCTGGTCCCTGATCCTCTCGACCCTGCGCGCGTCATACCTGACCCGTAACGAAGGTGCGGTCACATCTGCCCTGCGCCAGATTTCGGAAGAGAGCCTCACCTCAAACGTTCATCACGTTCTCCTTGCCGGGGGCATGAGCCGCGCGTCGGCGGTGGAGAAGTTCCTTAGCAGGAAGCTACCCACCGCCAGGATCCACACCCTCCCCGGCAGGAACGGTGCCCAGGAGGCGATCGTTGCGGGGCTTGCCGAGAACACTTCCTACGACCAGGTGAATCTGCATCGTCCCGCCTTCGACTTCGTGCTCGAGTTCTCGGCGGGAGGCGGGGAACTGACCCGGGTACCGCTCTACCGAGCACACACGAAGCTCTACGAATGGTGGCAAGCACTGAGCCGGGACCGGGTCAGGTACGAGTGGCCAGACGGTGCCACCGCGGTCAATCGCGATTCAGCTCGATCATTGCCAGCACTTGGCTACGGCCGCCTCGCTGTCTATGCGATGGATGGGACGCCGGTCGATCTGCGGCATAACGAGACCGACGTGCCCGGGTTGAAGGTTGCCTTCGGGCATGATGGTGTCCGTTTCGACCTGTCCACGGAGGGGCGCGTCAACATCACCGATGGCCGCGGAACGAGTCAGTCATTCCGCGTCACGCGCTGGCCAGTGCTCACGGGAGGGTTTGCGCGCCTTGCGCTTCCTGTCAAGGAGCCGGACTGGCAGCCAATGGAACGCCCTTGGTGGGACGTCAAGTAGCCGGACCGACGAGCTCAATCACTGCGACCGTCCTGCGGCTCATCGAGAAGGCCCGCTGCTCCTCCAGCTCGGCCTCAAGCTGCTCGAGGTCCTGACCGAGGTTGCGGATGCGACCTTCTGCCATCCGGATGACCCTCGGATCGCGTTCTCGCTCCATAACGACGTCCAACGTGGCTCTCGCCTTATGGATCTTGACCTTAAGGCTCGCCTTGCGCGCGTCGAGGCGGGCCCTTACCAACGCCTCGTTGTCCAAACGTCTGTGTGACTCCTCCTCACGGTGCCGAGCCCAGCTGACCTCCTTAAGCGATTTGAGGAGGGGCTCCATGGGCGTTGGCGTGGCTCCAGTAGCTTCCTCCAGTGATCCGCTCGCCACGGCCTCCATCAGCTGAACGCCGATGTCCGGCGCAACGGCCCCGGTCCGGATATCGATCGCAGTTGACCACAATTCCTTGGTCGGCCTCACTCCGGTCGACGCTATTAGGTCCACCGTGACGGCATACCGTGTGCCCGACGGCAGCGTTGCAAGCCTGCCTATGCCATAACGATGCAACCCGAGCCTGTCCTGTGCCAATTGGTGAAGTGCCACGTCAACGATGGGATGTCGGACAGAAAGAAGTTCCACGTCCCGAGTGCTTGCCAGATCAGCGTCGAAGGTCACTTCGATTGGTTCTCCGTTGCTGATACGGCTTTGGAACAGCATCGCCGACCGACGGCTCGCTCCTTGGGTGCTTCGAAAGCGATAGATGAGGTCGGAGAGCTCATTACTTCCCCGTAGTAGCAGGATGCCGGGATGCTCCGACTTGTCGAGCTTGCCTCCAGTGGCTCGCAGTATGTGCTCAATGAGGGTGCGCACTTCTGACGTTCCGACATACCGCCCGTCCGATGGCCCTGATTCTGAGAGGCCTTCCACCTGCATCTCATCAATCGTGGACAGAGTGGCGCGCTCCTCATTCAGTCGGCGAAGGTTCGCCGCCCTCGTCTCGATGGCCGTTGCGATTTCTTCCGCTCGCTGCCTACGCTGGGAGTCGTCCAGTCGCGGATCAAGGATTTGGTTAGCTAGGTCACGGAAGTCGTCCCTGAGGATGGGCTCGAGGTCTCCAATGGAGTTCTGAAATACGCCGATTCGGGTGTATAGGCGTTCCAAGATATCGGACTCGATCGTCCCCGGCACATGCATGTTGAGGATAAGGACCTTCTCGTGCTTTTGGCCGAATCGGTCCAAACGACCGATTCGCTGCTCGACTCGCATGGGGTTCCAGGGCAGGTCGTAGTTCACCAGTACGTTGCAGAACTCGAAGTCCAGACCCTCCGATGCCACCTCGCTCGCAATGAGGAAGTCGAATTTCCCATCGCGAAAGGCATCGATGATGGGCTGGCGATCCACCATGCGGATACCGCCGTGGAGCTGCTCGACCCGGAAGTCTGAACTCAGGCGATCTGCCAGGTACGCGATGGTCCCGCGAAAGGTGGAGAAGATCAGTGCCTGACGCAATCCTTGTTCGCGCAAGTGCGTGAGCTGCCCCAGCAGGGCCTCAAACTTCGAGTCCTCGCCATGCCATTCGAAGGATGTCCGGTCCTCGCGCATTTCCGCCAGGTCCTCTTCGCCGTACTCCTCGTCGTAATCTTCCACCGAGCGCGCGAACTGCTCTGCGTTGGCAGAGAGTCGCGCCTGCATGGCGGGCAGGCAGCTCGCGACCTGTCGCAGCGGCATCTGCATGGCGAAGCCGGGTGGCGTTCCGTGCGCGCGAGCCCGTGACATGAAGTGGTCGACGACGCGGTCGTAGAAGCCCTTCTCGTCCGGCGACCAGTTCACGACTACCTGATGGGGTTCGCGCACTGCCTTGGCGTCAGGTACATCCACCTTCCGGGTCCTCGAGAGCACGCCACTCAAGGTGTTCAGCTCGGAAACGAGGCGTTTGACTTCGGCCCGTTGGCCCGCTTCCAGGGGTGCAGCATTGTCAAGAAGCTCCTCTAGGCGGGCAAAGTCCGGGCGGTTCGAGACGGCGCGGCCCAAGGGCAGTGTCTCAATCGACCGCAGGTGGTGGCGCAGGGCTGCGCCGGATGAGCCGTGAGAGATGCCGCGTTCGATCGCGTTGAGATGCTGATTCGGCTCGAGCTGCATATGGAAGATTTGGGAGTCCTGGTACATGCCGTCGTCGAGCAGAGTCAGCAGGTTGTACAGGTCGTCTGAGCGCAGGTTGATGGGGGTGGCAGACAGGAACAACAGGTGATCGGCCCAGTCGGACAGCAACCCGCCTAGCAGGTTCGACCTCGTGCCGGTATTCCGCAACACATGGGCCTCGTCGACGATGATCAGGTCAAATCTAGGCCGGATCCGGGTCAGCTGCTCCAACACGTCGCTGGCAGTGCGAAGGGACTCCACGGAGATGATCGCGTGCATTTCCGGGTCTCGACCGGCGAGGAGAGCTTCGGCGAGGTCAGCCAGCTTGCCAGGCTTGATGACCTCGAGGTCACGGTCGAAACGCCGACTCATCTCCATGCGCCATTTGTGAGTCAAGGAGGAAGGCGTGACCACAAGCGTGCGACGAAGCGGTGACCTCTGCTCCAGCTCGCTCCACACCAGTCCCGCCTCGATCGTCTTTCCGAGACCCACCTCGTCCGCCAGAAGTAGCCGCCCGGTCGGAGAGTTGAGGATCTTGAGCGCAGGGATGAACTGGTAGGCACGAAAGACCGTTTTCGTCGCTCGGTAGGAGTACAAGGTGTTCGAGAGCGGCTCGCGCAACTTCGTGCACGTCAGAGTCATTGCAATCTCCCTTGCCGAAGCGGGGGCCGAGGTTACCCAGAAGGCAGGATCGCGTGGGTCTCCATCCAACTTCTGGAGGGACTCTGGCGCGACATGCTGAACCTCCCCGTCGACACTCACTTCAATCACGTAGCCAGCGCCCGTGCGTGTTACCCGCCGCACCCGACCAATGCGATTGGACCCGAGCACCTTCACGACGTCCTCGGGCGCAAACGAACTTGTGCCCATGAAGGGCTGACCGTCCTCCCACTGCTCAACCAGGTCCTCTCGGGCCTCCGCGAGGTGACGCATCCCTCCGTCCGCAGTGAATCGATGGCGGGCGGTTGCACTTGGCCTTTCTTGTCCCTCTCCACGGATGACGAGGGCCTCCCATCGACCCTTGCGGTAGACCCCGTACAAGCCGTCGAAGAGATTGCCGCCGGAATATCCGGGCGGGAGCTGACGGACGTCGGCGTCGAGCGCCTCCAACTCTTCGACGTCCAGCCCCGTTAGTTCACCTCGGACGAGGACCCGTTGGGCGCCGATCTCTTTCAGCCAAGCAAGGCCAGATTTCAGCCCTCGATAGACCAGGTCATCCATCGACATCAGACGCGGACCTCCCTCGTCGGGCCGCGCTGGCGTCCTTGTGTTCCAGTAACTTGGGCCAGGTGATGCCAGGTGCGGCGCCCGCAAGCCCGGAAGCAATATATGACCCAAGGTCCGTGGCCAACGCCTCCATTGCGCGTCCCACATACTCGCGGTTGGAAAGCCCCATTGTGTTCCCCCGTCTTCGGCAGTAGCCGACCATCAACTCAGCTCAGAGTAATGCCAATCAGCGCAACTCCAGCATTACGCGATCCAGTGCCATCTATACGAATCCCCAAAAGCCCTAACATCGCAATTCAGTGCCCTCGTTCAACAGGGATGAACAACACCCCGCGTTATGTTGTCCGGCCAGGCTGGGCGGTCTTCCTTTGGTGTGGCCTAGCATTTTCAGCTCCGCCGCGTAATCGTCCGGCCTACAGCCGATCGTCGGCGGACACGGCTAATTCAGCCCACGACCCCATCAGCTGCTTTGCCAAATACAAGTCCTTCTGAAGGGCCACGGCCGACACGCCGAGATCACCCTGCAGGAGATCCAGCAGTTCATTCCGGATCTCTTTAGCGGACTTCCTGATGTGAGGCGGAGCTAGAAAGTCTGGCCACAGCATATGGTCGAGATCGTATTGCATGCCCATGTTCTCGTATTTGACTGAGCCAGAGAATGCAGCGCAGGCCCATGGGCTTTCGGTTATTAGGTCGAATGGACATCTACTGTGGAGATCTTCGTGTCCGAGGTACTCGTCGTCACCCCGTTCGACCAGAGCGTCGTAATCGGGACAGCTTCCACACGCGTTCACATAGCCAATCAGATACAGAAGCCGGCCGAGCAATGAATCGCCCCGTCCTGCAGGTCGAAAACCGAGTCCACGGATGCCACGTACTAGCGTTGGAGGCATAACAAGGGGCGGTCCAGCAACCACGTGAGTGAGCCGATTGAATAGGGCTTCCAGTTCCGGGTCAGGGTGTTCCAACGGAAGTAACGCCAGTGCTGTGAGTTCGACAGCCAAAAGCGATACTTCCCGCCTGGACCCAGCCATAGCGGTGACAAATTCTGAGCCGAAATCAGCTGAGTCTGAGATGGCAACCACCGCCCGTTCAAGCTCGGCAGCTGCTGACTTTGACCAAGTGACCGTATCCTCGTCCAAGCCGGATGGGCCGCCCCGGAGGGCATAGTCCAGAATCAGCCAAGCCGCATCTGAAATGGACGCCATACCTTCACTGGTCATAAGACTCCCCCAGTTTTACCAGCAGGCCATGGCGTGAACCTCTGGGGTCCTTTGCGCTGCGTAAACTCCCCGAAGGCTTGGTCAGCAAGGGTTTGCACTCTTTCGAGCAGGGCTTCCGGGTGCTGTGAAACGTCGACGGGAAACTCCATGATCGACACCGCCGTATTGCTGATTCTACGTTTGCGTTTCTCTCCGGATCCCGCATACACCAGCCAGGCCCTCGGCACATTCAACGCCGTGCAATAAGCCAGCATTTGGTAATGGTCGGCATTTGGATAAGTCCCCGAATCCGAAGCCGCCTTGTATTTGGCGTCGAAAACGATTGCGGGTACGCGATTCACGGAGTGAACGATGTCTACGTACATCTTCACCTGGTTGATCTTTCCGTAACCCAATTCCGGTTCATCCAGGTAAGCCTCGTACTGTCCCCGTGTTTCCCCCGGATACTTATCCAACGCCTCGCGCAGGGCAGTCGTCACAAAGTTCTCGAACACAGTCGCCATGTTGACCACAAACGATGCAACCACTTGCTGTCCTAGGCCCGCCTCGGCGGACATGTTCCGGAGGATGATCTCAGCTAAACGCAAAGCCGGACCATACCGTTCGTTAAGCCTGGACTCGGTCCAGGCCGGCAAAGGAGCCCCGAACCGCAGAGCTGACACTCCCTCCAATTTTGAATCGACGTGCGCCAGCCGCTCCCGAACGCCCTCCGAAAGGCGAGGCACCTGCATCATCAGCCGCACGGCGGCCCGCAAAATCCGGTTCTCGGGGATGTCCACCGTAAAGTCGTCGTAGGCCACCTCCAGCGGCAGTAGCATACCCGGCCGGCGCGTCATCTGGTCACCGACTCGGATCCTTCCCCTAACGGTCCGCAGTGCTTCCTCAACGTGCACGTATCCATTCAACGCCCCACGGTCCAGAGCCCGCTCGCAATGGCGGGTCAGCGACTCCCCCAGGGCGGCAAAAAGATCATCCTTCTCTTCGCCGACAACATCGTCAGGCCGGAAACCCGGGTTGATGGCGTAGCCCAGCAGGAAAAGAAGCCGGCTCAGTCCCACCTTCTCTTTCGGCACGACTCGCACCAGCAAATCCCCTATCTGGACGGCGCCGACTCTCCCTGCCGGTAACACTGTCCACAGGCCTCCGTGCGCCGGAAGCACCGACACCAGGCCGGTGTCCCGCAGCGTCGCGGCAACCTCCCGATCAAGCTCTACGGCCTCGGCCGCCGTCTGAAGCTCGTCCAGGACAATCTCGGACGGCATCACGCCTCAGTTTCATCCGATACCGACGGCGGGCCAACCGTAACGTCCGATGCTCCGGTACCGTCGTGGCCCGGCTCCAAAGAAAGATCGACAGGACCCACGTCGACACCCGCCTTCCGCCGCATGGCGGCCAGACCGAACTTCTCCCGCACCTTGTCCCGGTTCAAGCGCCCGAAGTACTGCTCCTCGAGCAGCGGCAGGAGCTCGTACTTCCAAATCTCTTCCAGCCCTTGGTCCGACTCAGCATGCGGCTTCATGAAGTACGACGGCCCGATCATCAGGTCACGGTTCGTTGCCTCGATTTCACTGTTGAGGGCATTGAGCAGCTCGGCCCGCAATGAAGGCTTACCGTTTGCTTCGAGGAACCGTTCCAGCATTCCGGAAATCATCCCGTCCTGCGGATGCAGCTCCACGAACGCGAACCGCCGCCGGATGGCTGCATCCACCATTGCGATCGAGCGGTCTGAGGTGTTCATGGTGCCCATGATGAACAGGTTGGGTGGCAAGACGAACGTCTGCTGAGGGTTGTACTGCAGGTTGATGCCCTGGTCGCGGTACTCCAGCAGGAAGTACAGCTCGCCAAAGATCTTGGCCAAATTCCCACGGTTCATTTCATCGATAATGAGGAAGTACGGCTTGTCCCGGTTCCCATCCAATGAAGCCTCCGCCGCGATCCGCCGCAACGGCCCCGGCTCCAGGCTGAACCCGACGTTATCGCCGCCCGTCTTGGCGGGCCGATAGCCCTCGAAGAAGTCCTCGTACGCATACGAGGGGTGGAACTGGACCGTTTTAACGTGGTCCCCGTGTTCCTCACCCGCGAGGAATCGGGCGATCTTTCCGGCTAGGTACGTTTTGCCTGTTCCCGGCGGTCCGTAGAAGACAATCTGCTGCCGGGTCTGAAGCAGCCTAATGACTTCCTGGACATCGTCCCGCTCCACATGGAGTTTGGCGGCCAGTTCCGGGGTCGCGTCCCGGAGTTGCGGCACGACGGCGATCTGCGGCTGTGCGATCGGTTCCTCTTCCGGCGGGACCTCCCCGGGTTCCTCTTCCGCGTACCAGGCGCTGATGACGGACAAGCCGTCTGTCAGGTCCACCACCGATCCCTGCTCTTCGAGCAGACGGGGCAACGGGGCGGGAAGGTCTCCATTTTCAAGCGGCCTATTCCGCCAGGCGACACTTCGGCGCAGGCGGGACGTCTCGTCGTCCACATACTCTGCCTCCCCAGTTACGACACCGAGGTAGAGACTGCTTTCGAAGGCGGTGAGGACGAAGTCGTCCACCTTCATCTGGCTCAGGAAGCGGTAGTACTCCTGAGCCCGCGCCTTCCGTTCGGAATAGTCGATGTGCTGATAGCCAGCGTTGACGGCGGCCTGCACCTGGTCATAGCTGCTTCCCGGCTTCGGTGAACCGAGATGCTGCGCCCGGGTGGAGACGAATTCACCCAGCAGCCAGGAATCCAGCATCGCAATCCCTCCTTGGTTCTGCCGGACGAGCCACGCACGCTGGCCGGCGTCCTCACCGGAGGGCTGCCACTCGCTCAGGTACGGTTCGCGGTACCACTCAATGAACTCACTGGATTCACCCTGCTGAGCCTGCCTGATGTGGTGAAGGTCCTTGGCGATGTCGGTCTCGGAATCACCTGTGGGGCCTCCGATGATGTCGGCAAAAGCATTGCGGATCTTGATCCTGTGGTCCTTTTTGACCACCGGTTGAAGGTGGCTCGGCCACGCCAAGTAATCGATGCTGTAGCGGATCGTGGGCCAGTCTCTGGGCACCGCCTGCGTCACGCTAATAAATGTCCACGGGTCCTGAAGAGCTGCGTTGATGAGGCTCATCGGCTGCTCCGTAACGTGCTCCACGAACCGCGTAAGCCAGCCGAGGTGGTCAGCAACCTGAATGTTGAAGCCCACTCCCCCGTTGAACGCCCCGGGCGCCTCGAGGCCCTTGCGGAGTTCCGCAGAAAGTTCGACGGCGGCCCCGGGCACCCACGATAGCACCTTCTCAATGCGGGCGATCTTCGTTGCGGCCATCACGTTGCTCAGGGGCAGAACCTGCAGGTACAGGAGCTCTGCGGCCAGAAGTACTGTCTCCCGGGAGGCGGCGGCCAGCTGGCGTTCCAGTTTTGACATCAATGAACCCGTACCGACACCTGGATTGGCGACGCGGCTGGCCAGGTCTGCTGCTGCTTCCGACGTCCACGTTGAAGTGCTGCCGTCCATCGGCGACGGATCCCCACGTAGGCCCGCGCCGAGAAGCAGCCGCGCTGTCGACTCGACCTCAGGTGCCTTGCTGGCACCACTGTTTCCAGGCTCCGTTACATCTTCTGCCGTCACTTTATCTCCCCTCCATGCTCGGAATTCTGTGCTCTCCGTGGAGCTCCATTCATCAACCGGATCAACGTTGAGCACTGTCCACATCAGTCCTTGGGCGTCCAAGCGGTCGCGTAGTTTGATGCCATACTCCGGTGCCAGCCGGATGAGTTCATCGAGCGACTCCAGAAGCAACTCGTACCTGCGTGCCGGATCTCCATTCGCCCCGGTCTTCCCAGCCGACCAGCTTGAGGAATTTCTTGACCGCGCGGGCACGATAAGGAGGATAGGTGTACGGGTCTCTGGCGAGCAGAAGAATCGAGGCGAAACCCACGACACCGCCGACGGAAAACTGTTCCGGATTGTGCGGACGGAGCAGCGCAGTGAAGTCATCGATGCGCCGAACGTCAGCCTCCCCGTCCCAGAGGAGATTGATCACTTGCCGCAGATCTCCGGGCTTCGCCCGCCCCAATTCAATCAGCCGCATCATAAAATACTGGTTCATTAGGTTCGAGGATGAGATGTCACGCCGCAACCGCTCGAACCATACGGGGTCTCGGTTCAGGTAAATTTCCCTTGTTTTTCGAAGCCGTTCCGCCAACGCGAGTTTGTAGTTGTACTCCTCGGCATCTAGATCAATGGTCTTAGCGAAGAGGGCGGCGAACTCCATGAACTGATTCCACCGTGGGTCCATCATGCCAGGACCTTCTCAGGGGAATGGCGGGGCCCTTCCCCGGGCATGGGGACGAGCTTCGTTTGGTACGGAATCCCGGTTACTGTGGCCCGCTGCATCGCATCGTAGGCTTCCAGAATCAGCCGCTTAGTTCGGAATTCGCCGAACTCAGCCTCATCCTTGCGCTGCACAATGGGAAAGGTATTGAGAATGTAGCTGACATCTGCTCGCTGCAGCCCGAATAGTACGAAGAATGACGCATCTAGCTCAGCCCGCAGCTGCGAACGCCGATCGGGATTCCACGTATAAGGGGCACCCTGCTCCCGCCAGTCCATTGCAGCCGGCTCCATATCCCAGGCCGTGTACATCAATTCCAACACTCGCGGACGTACCCAATCTTTCCAGGGGCTATCCGCATCCCACGGACAGGGGACCTCAAACTTCTCGGGTGTAGGAACCGGGAGCTGCTTCATCGTGAAGAATTTAAGATGAGTTCCTCCAACTTTTTGTCTTGCGACGTAGTCGAACGCGAACGAGTTGATTGCGGCCATGAGCAACGCTGCTTTTTCCGCGGTTCCACTCGGTAGCATGAGCAGAGTTCCGCCTTCTGGTGAAGCCCCGGCACCAAGGAAGCTGCCAATCGAAGTCCTCATATCCGTCGACCTGGCAATATCTCGCCATCCCATAAGCCACTTGGACTGCCAGCGGCCTTCGAGCTTGGCGCTCACGTCAACGTCGCTGACCCAGTAGCGGGTTTTGGAAACGAACTCCGCATCCCGTTTTTCATGCGCCGTCACGTCCCGGGAGTCCAAACCGTCGTACGTTGCCCAGCGGTGATCGAATTGATGGATCATCTTGGCCTCGTAAAGTGGAAGCATTTTCTCAGTCCGGCCGTTGATGATTCTTTCGAAGATGTTGCCCCTGAGCGTCCACCCCGCGGTTTCCAGTTGCTCCATTGTGTGGAAAAGGTGTGAGTCGGATGTCATGTTGAACAGGCCTTGCATGAACGAAACGCTCCAGGGGTTGCCGCCGACGGGGTCGTTTTCATTAATCAGCACCGGGACGCGGCGGTAGATGCCCAGGGTGATTTCTGCGTCCCTGCGGGTACGGAATATGGGCAATGTACCGGTGTTCGGGTTGAGGAGCTTGATTTCGTCAGGTGCCAGAGTGAAGGCAGAATTTGAAATGTCAGCAGGGTTGTGGAGGAAGAATGCGAAGGAGGCTGCTTCCTCCTTTGCCAGCCGACCTGCCATTGTGAGCAGGCAGAACTTGAAGCTGCGGTGGACGCCTTCGAATATCGGCCTAGCATTCTCAAAATCAAACAGTGCCGCAATCGTGGCGGTCTCCACCAAGTCCTTGAAGAAATATTGGGTGGTGTGATCCGTTGCGATTCCTGTCGGCACGATGATTCCAGTTCTGCCGTGCGGATGGGCCATGGAGCGGAACAGTTCTGCAAAAATAGGGTCCGTCTTGACTCGTCCGCGGCCAGTGAATGGATAGCGGCCGGAGACTGAGGCAAAATGTCGAAGGCCATCGATCTCGCGCTTTCGATTTCTGAAAAGGTCGTTAAGGATCGGATCAGCAGCGAAGAGCTCACGGATGAGTTTCTTACGCCTGACACCAGCAGCCTTCGCGATCTCCGGGCTATGCGCCGCGAAAAACTCTTGTTCTTTTAGCTCTATGTTCTCCCAAGGAGGATTTCCGAGCATGCAAGAAAATCCGCCCGGCCAGCCTTCGGCGCCCACCTCAACGGAGTCGGGATCACCAAAGACTTCCGGGAACTCGAGGTGCCAGTGGAAGAATCGGTATTCATTGGCAAGATGACGCACTGTGGCGATTGTTTCGCCGAGTCCTGTAGCCTCTCCGGCTTCTGCAAGCTGGCGGACGACTGACGACGTGGGCGGCTCAGGAGCGCCCGGATTGAGCGGCCAAACAAAGGCCGCACACCAGGCGTCGGCATGGAGGCGCTTCTGTTCCATGTCGAAGGATCGGTCAAAGTCGGCGTAAGCCTTCGCCCGGGAACGCGCCTCGGCGGCGGTGGACACGGGCTTCACCAGTTCTTGGCGTTTGCCGATAAGTTCGGCGACGCCTGTACCCGGGCGCCCGAGAATAAACGCTTCCTGGCCGCCATGGACGAAACGTCCGCCGGACTTACTCTTAGCGCTCTCGACCTTGTTCCGTTTCTTCACTTCGGCCGCGTATTTCTTGTCATCACCTTCTAGCACTCCAAAGGCTTCGTCTGGAACCCCACCGGCCAACAGCACTGGCGTGGTGCCGAGCAGGCTGTTACCAATCTTGATCCGGGCGTCCAGAAAGCCCAGTGGTTTGCCCGGTTCCATAGCTTCGAGCCAGAGGGACACCTTAGCGAGTTCAGCGGCGAGATCATTCATGTCCACGCCATAAATGCAACGTTCAACGACGTCATGCAAAGCATGCTGGATCTCCGCCGGCGTCGGTTCGTTCTCTCCCGCGCGCACCTCTGCAAGACGGCGGGCGATACGGCGTGCGGCTGCGACCAGGAAGCCACCGGAGCCTGAGGCTGGGTCGCATACTGTCAGTGCCAGGAGCCGACTTTCACAGTCGGCCGGATCTCTGCCACCGTTGACGGCCTCGTCCAATAGCGGGTCCAGAGCCGTGTCCAACAGTGCGGACACAAGACTTGGTGGTGTGTAGTAGGAACCGGTGACCTTACGCTCGTTGCCAGCCAGCCGGACGAGTTCAAAGCTGCGTGTTTCTGTGTCGATCCGGGGAATGAGTTCGAGCAGGGACTCGTAGACCGAACCCAACTCCTCCGCGCCGAGGTGCCGGTAGTCCACCGGCTGGAGCCGGTCCCCCTTGCCCAGCACCCAGCTCAGGCGCCGGATGGCTTTGAGGAAGTCCTGATTGGCGAGTTCAGCGCCCATGAGTAGATCTTCATGAGGCTGGTGCTCAAGTGCCTTAGCGCGCGAATCGGGGTCGAACAGGCCACCCAGTGCGGGCAGGCCCACGATTTCTAGTCCGTCGCCACCTAGTGCGGAGAGTACGAGCTTTTGGGTCCGCCAGAGGTCCGGGTGCGGACCCCCATCCCGGGTGCGCGAAAGCTTTCGCAGTCTCTGCGTCGAGAAATACTTGGCGTAGCGTTCCCTCGAAACCGCGGAAGCATCGGGAGCCAACAGCGCGTTGCGGTCCTCCACGACGAAGCAGAACAGGAGGCGGTACGCCGTACGCAGGAGGGCCTTGTGAAAGTCGCGGGGGGTGAGCTCGCCGGTGTGCAGGGCATCAACCAGCCATCCGTTCTCGGGGTGCCGGAGGAAGCCTGTCCCCAGATAGTCCAAAGCCTTTTCGACGCCTACGCCCAATTTGTCGAGTGCACGGGCACCCGCGTCGACAGAATCAGCCCGCCAGGACTCGAGCCAGCAGTCGGCCGGCGAGCCCTCAGCCCCGCCTCGCTTGTCGACGCGGGACTGGTGGCAGAGCTGCCAGAGAATCTGGAACTCAGGGTAGAGATCCGAGTCGAAGATGGTTTCAAGATCGAATTCAATGTACGCGGAACCTGCGAGGGCAGTGGAGTCCCGCAGCAGGCGGAGTTTGAGGCCATTGCTGAGGATGGCCCAGAGATAGTCGCTCTCGCGGTTGAGAAATTCCTGAACCATGGCTTGGGGGGCACGCTTGGCTGCGCCTTCCACCCCCGGTGTGCGTTTGTCCAGTTCGACGCCGGGTCCCAGCAGGTGGATGGGCACGGATTCCCAGCGGTGCGAAATCGGATACGTGGTGTCCGCAGCTTGGAGCCCACCGCCCGTGGCAGGGACCTGGCCGTAACCGAACTCGCGCAAAAGGATCAGCAGCCACTTCTGGCGCGCGTCGCCCGTACCAGCGCCTTGGCCGTCCGGGCGTTTCTTGGCATCGAGCTCCCGCCATGATTGCCAGGCAGTCCGGAGATAACCCCAGGAACGGGATGACGCGTCCCGTACAGTCTCGGTGCCCATGAGGTGGTAGCTGGCAGGATCAAGGCTCTTAGGATCGTTGACTTCTCCGGATTGAATCCGGCCCAGCAGCGACGGCGGAACGACGCCGCCGACAACGGAGATCGCTTGAAACGCCGTACTCATTTGTTGCCTCCAGCCGGGCTGTAAACATACACGCCCAGAATGTCCACGGGAAGATTGGCTTCGACACTCAGGCCTCTGATGCCGAGTTGTCCAGCGCGGTCGCCTCGGGCGACGATGCGGACTTCGCGGTGGGCGTCCCGGATTTCTTCGGCTACCGCCTGCGCCTTCGCGTTCAATATGTCAGTCAGCAGCGGAAGGGTGCCGAGGATGTTGGACATCATGCTGCTGACGTCGCCGGCGTTCGCTGATGCCTTGGACAGCAGGAGCTGGTCCACGTCAGCCTCGTTGAGCCAGGAAGGGTTGTTGGGTGGGCCAGTGAAGGCCAGGACGCGGGCTTCCTCGGCCATGTCAGTGCGGTCGCCCAGCCGGGCCGGCAGGATCAGCTTGGTGCGGAAACGCACCAGCAGCGCCACGGTGAGCTTGTCGACGTCGTGCGTTTTGATGAAACCGCAACGGCGGGCGGGCCGTTCCTTGCCGCCGAGTTGCTCGTCAAGGGCGGAGTTCAACACATATTGCGCGACATTGGCGACAGCCGGATCGGTTCGCACCAGAACTGACGAGTTCCGGGGCGCCGGGAAGTCCCTGACGAATTTCGCCTCCGACCTGGCGCCCAGTGCGTTACGGATACCCGGAACCGCGGCAAGCAGCTCAGCCCTGAGACCGTCCGCCGTGTCCTCGACGTGCGCGCCTGTTTCTTCCAAGGCAGCCCGGATAAAGGCGGCGACGTCGCCGGGGTCTCCCAGGCTGCGGCGGGCAGCGTCGACGACCGCCTGCACCTGTTCAGGGTGGATTGCATTCTGGGCGAAGCGAGAGCGGCTGATGTTCTCTTCCTGTGCGCTGCTGCGCCAGTCCGCCTCCAGCTGCTCCGCCTCAGGGGTCATGCTGAAGAGCTCCAGCTGGTCGCCGTTCTGACCGCGCATCAGGATGCCCTCCAGAAGGGCGGACAGTACTTGGTCACTCTTAGGCGGAACTGGAACACTGATCCCCAGGTCGCGGCGGATACTTTCGTGCTTGCGCAAGAGAACGTCCAGCACGATCCCGTCGATGCCGTTGTCATCACCGTAGATGGTCAGCGCACGGACCTTGTCGGCAATCTGCCCGAATCGGTCCACCCGGCCTTCACGCTGCTCGTGGCGGGTGGGGTTCCACGCCAAGTCGTAGTGAATCACGGCCTGGAACCCGTCCTGAAGGTTCACGCCTTCGGACAGGCAGTCTGTGGCCACGAGAATCTTCGGCAGCTCTCCAGCGCGCTCGGCCTGGTTTGCGATCCGCGCCGCTCGTTCCTCGGCGGGGAGCTCGCCGGTGACCACTTCGACGTCGTACTTCTTCTTGAGTGACTCCCGGAGGAACTCGGCAACGTAGTGGGCGGTGGGTATGAAGCGGCAGAAGACGATGGGCTGATAGCCCTCATTGATAAGCTTCCGAATCCTGCCGAGGAGCAACTGGAGCTTGGCATCGCTCGCAGGATTCGTTGACAGTTCCCGGGCAGTCCGAAGAAACCCGTTGAGTTGGCGCTTCTCGCCGGAGCTTTCCTCCAGCCCTTCGGGCCGGGACCCGGGTACGACGTCGATGGCCTCGCCGCCGTCGTCTTCTACCTGGTCCATGACGACGGTCATGCCACGCTTTTCGGCGGCTGCATCGGACTCGGACTCGTCTGCAACCGCACGCGTGTTCAGGGTGGCCGCGGCTGCGGCAGGCGAGGATGCCATGGAACGCAGCAGGGACAATGCTGACCACCAGCGGATGCGCTGTTCGAGTTTCGTTCCGGTTTTGTCCTGAACGCGGCCCCGTACGTAGTTCAGGACGGCATCGAAGAAGGCCCGGTGCTCAGGTGACAGCTTGTAGGGAACCTCCACCGTTTCACGGTCCTTGGGGAACTTGGTGTCAGACTGCAGGTAGGTGCGGATGTCCACCCGCCGGCGCTGAACCATATGGTCCGCTAGCTTCCTGCGACCCGCTTCGCCGGAGAGGTCGGTTGTCTTCAAGCTGCTGTCCAACAGTCCAATGAGATTCCTGAAGGCAGCGTCGTTCCCGCTGTGGGGAGTGGCTGTAACCAGGACCAGGTGCCTGTCCGGGTTGTCGGCCAAGCCACGGACCAGCTCGTAGCGTTGGGTCCGACCCGAGCCGCCCTTACCGGAGTCATCGGCGGTCACGCCATGGGCCTCATCGACAATGATCAGATCCGGCGCGGTGCGCAGGAAGTCGTGACGTTTGGACTCTGACTTGATGAAGTCTGTGGAGACGATGGTGTGTTTGAAGTGCTCGAAGATGGACTGGTCGTAGCCTGCTGCGCGCTGCAGTTTCTTGGCCGTGCCGGGGAGAACAAGCTCGGCTTCAATCCCGAACTTTTGCGACAGCTCCTGCCGCCACTGTTCAGCCAAGCTGGGCGGGCACAGAACCGTCAGTCCGCTGGCTTCGCCTTGGGCCAAGAGTTCTGCGGCCACTAAGCCGGCTTCCACGGTCTTTCCGATTCCGACGTCGTCGGCGATCAACAGCCGCACCACGTCCTGGCGGAGCGCCAACAGCAGGGGCACCAGCTGATAGGGGCGCGGTGACACGTTTAGTCCCGCCAGGGAGCGGAAGGGGCCGCCGCTGGAGCGGAATCCGATGCGCAAGGCATCGCGAAGAAGCCGGGCGCTTCGGTCGTCGCCCAGGTCCGTTGCCGATGGTAGGCCGAACGACGCTGGCTTCACGTCTTCGAGGGACGGGATCACTCCGGCGATGTCATCGTCCGTGCCGCCGATCGGGCGCAGAACCAGAAAGTCTGCATCACTTTCCGGAAGGACCACCCATTCACGTCCGCGCGCGGACACCAGTGAACCTATGGCAAAGCTCGATTCGGCCGTTGAAATACTCACTTAACCACTCCAAATACAGTTGCGTGATCCTTGACGAACACGTCTATCGCAGCATCGGCACGAACCGTCAGAACATTCCAGTTTCCGTACGTCAGCATCATTTCATTTACAGGAGGCCGTGACTCGTCCTCCACAATGACAACAGTGGGTTGCGACAAATTGGTGCTGTAGGCAAAATCGACCACCTGTCCCTCGATCTCCTGCCCAATCCCGTCGGGGAGATTGAGCCCTTGAGCCGCCAGATAGTCCAGGATGCTTTGCGCACGCTGGCTGACCGCTGCCCCTTGGGGAGCCGCGGAGGCGGGCGTTTGGGCCTTGGTGGTCGCCGCCGCAGTCTGTGATCTTGCCAGTCTTTGCAGAAGATCGATGACCAGCCGGCGGTCGATGGATTCGTGGGAGCGCTGGTTGCCGTATGACAGCAGACAGCGGTAGCAGCCCCGAACGCAGGCGTTCTCCATCTCTTCCCCCGATATGGGACCGACATGGAGTATCTCCAGCGCCTTGGCCGCGACCTTTGCCATGGCCTCTGGCTCGCTCTGGAGCCGTCTGAGGACGCCTGCGCCTCCTTCGGCTGCCTCCACGAATAGCAGTCTGCCGCGATCGTCCGCGTCGTTCAGCCGTTCACTGGCCAGCTCGGAATCCTCCAGCTGGAATACTGCTTCAATGCCGCGTTCGATCGCGTACTGCATGGACGTGGCCGCTTCATCTGTGAGCTCTTCAGCCCACCGGATTACGGCGATGTTCCGCCGGTCTTCGACGAAGGGTGTCACCATTTGCTTCTTCTTGGACTGCTCGACGGTCATGTCTTCTGAGTCAGGAGACTCCGAAGTGTCTTCGGTGGCCCGTTTCTCGGACAACCATTCGCCCGTGATCAGGTCGAGCCAGAAGCCGTGCTTATCGGGGTTCGCGCGGTTGCGGCGCCCGAGGTTCGTCACCCGAACCGTTGCGCCGTCCCCGTAGCGGACATCGCCAAGCAGCTCATCGCCGTCGTACATCCCTGCGTCTGAGCGCCCGGGCTTCTTGCCATGGCTGGCGAAACGATAGGTGGTCACCAGCTCGAATCCCTGCCGGTTCCGTTCCTCCTCATCGGCGCTGATCCGCTCACGCCTCCGGGTGATGACCGACTGAAGCTGCATCAGGTTGGACCAGCTGCCCCCGAGAGGAGTGTCGCAGAGCTCGCAGACATCTACTCCTGCCTTTCGGGCATGTAGGTAGCCACAGGCCTCGCAGACCCGGGCCTCTGTGAGGACGACATCCCCTCCGCCTGCTCCCTCGGAGTCGCGCGGGAGGCTCACTCGCTTGACTTGGTAGCGGGCACCCTCGTGATAGATCAACGCATCGGGACCGAATTCGCTAATTGCCAGGAACCGCGAGCGCTGGAGCCAGGTGCTGTTGTTGTCGCGGCCTTTGCGGATGCCTGGGATGAACGCTGCCAGGGGAAGGCGCGGGAACGAGTAGCCGGGCAGGAATCCCTCAGAGGCGAGATAGCGCAGTGTGTAGAAATCAGACTGCCCGCGGGAATCGCTGTCATTCAGTAGGATCTCCAGTCGCTGGCTGGCTTCCCGGTGGCGGTTGACGGCATCTTCGCGTTGCTTTGAGGTGACGGAGTGGTCCTGGCTCGCCTTGTGGGCCAGGTCCTGTTCTCCGAGCGCGCTGCGATAGAGCTGACGCCATCGGTCGCAGGCTTCGTCGAGGGAATCGAGCGCGTTGTCGACTACGGTGTCCGCCCAATTCTCAGTCCACCAGGTGGTGTCCTTGAGTTCGTCCTGGATGGCACTCAGAAGGGAGGCCGCGGATGCCTTGGCACGCTCGGCGGCGCTCGCGTCCTTCAAATACGACAGGATCTGCGGTTGGATCGGGTAGCTCTTGTCCTCAAGCTTGAGCAGGCCGCTGAGGGATTTGCCAAGACCGTTGCTGGTTGCCGCCAAGGCCTCTGCCAGCCAGACGGCATGGACGTGAGAGCGAATGAGATCCTCGTTGGCGAAGTCCAGCCGCGGCGGCTGAACCTGGCCGGACACCATCAGGTTGGAGCGTTCAAAGTAGTAGCTGTCATGTGCGCTGCCCGTAGCGCAGTACGTGAGAACCAAGGCCGGCTGTCCCGATCGACCGGCACGGCCGCTGCGCTGTGCGTAATTGGCGGGAGTCGGCGGCACGTTCCTCATGGCGACGGCGTTGAGATCAGCGATGTCGACGCCGAGTTCCATGGTTGGCGAGCAGAACAGCAAAGGCAGCTCAGCCTTCCTGAACGCTTGCTCGCGGGCCTCACGGTCTTCGGGCCTCACCTGGGCGGTGTGTTCGGCGGCGCGCAGCCCAGCGAGCTCCACGCCCGTTTCCAGGTAGAGGTCCTTGAAGAACTTGATAACGCGTGGTTTCTGGTCGGGGTGGTAGCTGCGCCTTAGCAGATCCGGGGCTCCGAACTCTCCGTCGCCCTTTCGCAGGACCATGGCGGAAAGTTTGATGCGATATCCGGAGAGCCTGCCTTCATGTACTTCAGTAATGAGTCCAGCCGCGAGCAGCGTCTCGAAGAGGGAAGCGATGACCTCGTTGACCTCGGCCATGGAGAGCTTCTGAGTCAGCGCATTCGCTGGCGCGGCGGTACGCGCGAGCCAGCGGCCGAACGTCCCGTGGGCAGTTACCGGCAGGAGGTTCCGGAAGCTGGCGCCCTTCTTGGTCTCCGTGGACACCAAGCCGACGTTGGGGTCTGGCTCGCGTTCAGGGAGCGCCCAAATGCCGGTGAGGTATTCACGGCTGCGGCCTTTGACCTTGTTAAGGGAGTCAACTGTCAGCTCTTCGGCGTCGATGGCCAGGACCCGTCTGAACTCGTCGAGCAGGACGCCAATGATTTCTTCCCTCTTGCCCGGTTCCGCATCACGGAGAACGTAGTGGGCTTTCTCCCAGCGATTCTCTTTTTCTGCAAGAAGCTTCGCGTGTGGGTAGTCGACCAGCAGCAAACCGGTTTGTTCGAGGTTAGGAAGGGTGATGCGCCAGCCCCGCTGCAAGTCCCGAAGTGCACGGTAAGTGACGACGTCGTTCAAGGCACGGATGGTCGGTTTGGGGTCGAGGGGTTCCTCGATTTGTGCATAGTCTGACCAATTCAGACTGAGCGTATTCACGATGGCAGATCCAAGGTCCCCGGCTTCGATGCCTTCTTCACCCGCAGCAGCGACGGCGCGGTAAAGCGCGGAGCGCAGCTGCGCCACCTGAACGAAATCGTTTAGGTGACCGGCCTGCAGCGACGCGTCCTGCCTGTTGTCAACAAACGTGAGGAGCTTCTTGGCCTCTTTGCTGAGGTCCTGTCCTGCGTCCGATTTGAGCAGCTGCACGAGTTTGGTGGCGATAACGGTCATGGCGCTGCTCCGGCCCTCCTGGTCCAATGTCACCACCTTGGAGAATTCGCCGCTGCGCGCTGATTCATACGTCACCTGGCAATTGAGGCAGAAGCCGAGGCTGCCGGGGATCCAAGCGGCCAGCTGTCCGCTGGAGGCTGTCTGATCGTTATCGCGTGCTGCGTCCCCTCCCGGCTCGATCCTGTAGCGGAGAGGAAGCCGCTTCCGTTTCGATTCCACGACAGGGTGACCTGACAGAGCGTTTGTCAGCCAAGACGCTGGCAGCCGACCTGCTCCAACTGCATTTTCCGGCCACTCCTGATCGGTGGAAATGAAAAGGTAACCGTCCTTGCCATCGTCCACGCCCCCGTCGTCTTGGAATTTCAGGTCGTGGCGGGCGATGAACCGCGATCCCCCACTTGCTTCGACGAGCCGAGCCATCAAGTATTCCTGCCCGCATTCGCGGCAGAAGGCCAAGGGGTAGAGGCGCTTCTCGTCAGCACCGGTGCTGACCTGGAAGTCAGTCTCGATCAGGCGGGTCTCTTCGGATTCAGCAGTGGTGTAAACCGATCCACCCTTGGAAATGAACTGATGCAACCGAAAGGCAAACAGCGGCCGGCCCGTAGCGGACTTAGCCTTGGAACCGGCAAGGAGCGTGGCGCGGATGGCCGTTGCACATCTGCGAGGTTCTTCGCCTGTGAGCTCAGCCAAAGTTTCAGCCGCACCCGTAACAGTTTTTGGCGCGCTGCGGATTAGCCGGCCTGAGGCTTGCTCGGTAGTTAGGCCGAAGGTGTCCTCGATCCAGGAGGCGAGCGGGTCCGATTGCATGGACGCGTAGCCGCCGCTGAGGGTCGCACTGCTGAACTCTGCGTCTCCGCGCTCCTGCACGCCAGCTCGGAGATCTTCGGGTGACTGATCCCTTGACGTTGTGGCGCGGACCAGGGTCTCTGTGATCACCTGCTCCGAACTGATCGAGGCGCCGAATATGCGAGAGGCGACCTCGGCGACGTCCTTCTGCTGCTCCGCCACCGTTCCGCCGCTGGACATCGTTGCTGATGTGCCAACACATTGGAGGGTGGACTGGGCGTGGCAGGCATCGCGGAGACGTCGAACCAAAAGGGCGACATCGGCGCCCTGACGGCCCCGGTAGGTGTGCAGCTCATCGAGGACGAGAAACTGCAAACCGGAGGCTGCCCGGATAAGCGACTGGCGTTCCTCCGGACGGGTGAGCACGTACTCCAGCATGACGTAGTTTGTGAGGAGGATGTCCGGGGGGTTCTTGAGAATGGCTTCACGCGCCTCGCCCTTCTCCTGACCGGTGTACCTCGCGAAAGTCACCGGCGACTGGCCGTCAAAGCCGTTCTCCAGAAACTTGGACAGCTCCTCCATCTGGCTGTTGGCGAGGGCATTCATCGGGTAAACGATGATTGCCTTTATGCCTTTGCCACTGCCCTCGCGGAGAACACGGTCCACGATCGGGACGATGTAGGCGAGTGACTTGCCGGACCCGGTGCCTGTGGTCAGGACGTAGGACTGTCGTTTCGCTGCGATTTCCACTGCGTCCGCTTGGTGCTTGTGGAGGGTGATTGACGTCGAACCCCTGTCCGACAGATCCTTCTTCGGGCGGAAAATCTCGCTGCATTTGCTGTGCAAAATCCCACGAGACACCAGCTCATCGACGCTTCCGCCGGACTTGAATGAAGGGTTTAGCGATAACCAGGGATCCGGCCACTGGCGGCCTTGATCACCAAGCTTCTCAACCTCGCTCCGGATGCGCTCATCCTTGATATCTACAAAGCCCTCTGTGAACGACCGATAGCCCTCGATCAACCGGTCACGAATACCGAACGCATCCACGCGTACTCCCCCTAAGTGCAAGACTAATGGGACCCAGTAGCTGGCGCTTTCGTATCACGCGGCGCAGAGGGTCACGATCCATATTGTAGTGACACCGCGACGGCGCCAAGGGCCGATTCGACGAATGTCCTGCATGGAAAGTTCCGCGGTGCGGAACGTTGGGGTACAGCTGGAGCCTCAGTACCCTACGCCAAACCGAAAGAAGCCAAATGGCAGGCCTGCCCCACACCGAATGCTGGCCCGCAACTTGCCGGATCCGCGAGGTTCACTTCACCAATGAAGAGCGCACCTTGCCTCTACTTTGACGCCATGACTACCCGCAAGCACGAACAATACGGCCAAGAGGGTCCGTACGGCCCGTAATCTGTTGTTAGAAATCCGGGGCTTCCTCAGTGAGGGCCCCCTCATCAACTCGAACGAGCGAACTGCGTCAAGCAGACACAATTCTCTCGTAGGCCGTCCATATCGCCGGTCGCTCTCGGATGTCGTCGACGCTCACCACTTGGATGTACTCATATAGTTTTGCCATCGGGTGCGGGCCGATCCGCACAAACGGGATGCTGAATCGATCCGCAAACTGATCTGCTGTTGGGTCAAGCGTGCAGCCATCGCGCTGCAACCAAAAATGTGTCTCCTCGCTCGTGTCTCGCGGGCCCCCTGTGCCGCTGACACCCAACCAGCCGTCTTGACCACAGTCGCGAAGCATTTTGGCCACGACATAGGAACTCCATTGGCATGACCCATCCGGGAAGGATGCGAATCCAGCCAGCCCGCGCAGATCCGTGCGGTTTACCTTGGCGCGGAAATCTGTCAGGACCAATATTGCCTGATCAATCCATGCGTTCACCCAAACTCCTCCTCACGGACTGCGGCGGTTCAGCGACGCCCCGGCGACCCATGCTCCGGTGGGCACTACTGTGCCACCGCCGCCGCTGTCGCGTAAACGTCCGCTGGCATCGGCCGGTGCAGCTTCCACGTGATAGCAATCGGTTTCTCTCCCGCATGCTGGACGTAGTCCACCTGCCCCAGGCACGTGTAGGGAACTGTCAAGCCCGTCTCGTCGTCAGCGGTGTCTCTGGTGAACACCAAAACCTTTGAACCGTGCGAAGCCCGGTCCAGGTACCGCTTCCCCGTCGGGCTCCCCGGCGACGTTGCATTCTGTGACTCCCAATGGAACAGTTCCGGGCTGATGGCGTAGTCCTTGTACATCGTGGTTGCTGAATGCTTCTTGTCATCCTTGTTCAGCGTCACAAAGAAGGCGTCGGTGGAGGTCGCCGGGCACCAGGCCACGCCCTCCCGGTGCTGTACATTCTTTCCGAGCTCCAGCGACCCGAACTGCAGGGCGGCCAAGATCTCTTCACGCCGGTAGGTTGCGTGCGAAAGCAATGGAACGTGCTGCAGCCCCGCTCCGAGGCCTTTGGCAGCGTGCTTGGAGGCGGCCACCCCAAGCTTCACGATCTGGCGGATCTCGCTGCACACAAACTGGTAGCCGCGCAGATAGTCCAGTCCGTCGTCGTACGTCTGGAAACCACCACCGTCATCCCACAGCGTGTAGAACAGCATCCGGGCGAACGTTTGCTCCCTCATTCCAAGCTCCGCATAGCGGGGCGCATCGGGGCCGACCAGCATCGAATACGCCTCGGCGCGTTCCGAATCATCCACGTGAATCAGCGCAGCCATCCGGCCCAGTAACTTCTTCTCCTCGGCGTCCGTCACGTCCTCGATCTTCCCGCGAAGCACCGTCTCCAAGGGAGATAACCCTTCAATGAGCCCAGCTTGCCGAAGATACCCGGTCCACGAATCCCTCGTCGACCGGTAGATCGCCTTCACATCGTTCCCGGACTGCACGAGGTAGGCCTCCAGCTCGGTCTCCGCGTACGATGCGATGTCCCGGACCAACTGCGCCCGGTTGAACCGCAGTTGGGCCTTAATGTTGTCCAGAACCACCTGCTGCGCCACACGGTCAAGCACGATCTGCGAGCCGGACGGCAAGTAGGGGAACTCGTCCTCGACAGCCTTCTCCAGCTCCTTGCGCCCGTACCCGGTCAGCGCCCGGTAGCGCAGATCAAAGCGGAACTCCCGCCGTTGCTGGCCGATGAAGTCCATGACCGTCAGCACCGCTTTGCCCTCGGCACGGCGCAGCCCCCGCCCCAGCTGTTGGAGGAAAATGGTGGCACTCTGCGTGGGCCGCAGCAGCAGGATGGTGTCCACCTGCGGCAGGTCCAGCCCTTCATTGAAGAGGTCGACGGCGAAGATACAGTTGATTTCCCGTCGTCGGAGGCGTCCCAGCGCGGCTGCCCTGTCCGCGTCATTGGTGCTGCCGTCGACGGCAACGGACGCTATGCCGGCGCGGTTGAACACCTCGGCCATGTAGTGGGCGTGCTGGACCGACACGCAGAAGCCAATGGCCCGCATCTGGTCCGTGCTGGTGACCTTGCCACGGAGTTCGCGGATCACCTTGGCGGCGCGGGCGTCGTTGCCGGTGTACAGATTGCTGAGCTGCGCGGCGTCGTAGTTGCCGCGCTTCCATTCCAACTGGCTCAGGTCAACGTCGTCAGACACACCAAAGTAGTGGAACGGCACCAGCAGGTCAGCATCCAGCGCATCCCAAAGCCGCAGTTCGCTGGCGGTGCGGCCATCGAAGAACTGCTTGGCGACGTCGACGCCGTCGCCACGTTCCGGCGTCGCAGTCAGTCCGAGAAGTTGCTGTGGCTGGAGATAATCCAGCAGGCGCCGGTACGTGGGTGCCATGGCATGGTGGAATTCATCGATGACGACGACGTCGAAAAAGTCCGGCTCCAGCTGTTCGATGCCGAGCGATGACAACGACTGGACGGAAGCGAAGATATGCTTCCACTCCCTCGGCTTGTGGTCCCCCACGTAGAGTTCGCCGAAGGCGCCGTCCTGCATGACATCCCGGTAGGTGCGCATGGCTTGCTTCAGGATTTCCTGCCGGTGGGCAACGAAGAGCAGCTTCAGATCGCTGCCAGCCGCTTCGCAGAGCCGCTTATAGTCCAGGGCTGCGATGACTGTCTTGCCGGTGCCCGTGGCGGCGACCAGGAGGTTGTGGTTGAAGCCTTTGAGCCGCTCGGCTTCCAGCTCTTCAAGCATCTCCTCCTGGTGGAGGTACGGCTGGACTTCGAGCCCGGTGGCTGCGTCCGGCGCTGCGGTGCGCCGGCCGCCGTTTCGCTCCAGGGCAGCATCGAGCTTCTCGCCGTCGCGTTCCGGATCGTAGCTTTGGAAGGCGCGTTGCTCCCAGTAGCTATCGAAGGTGACCTCGAACTTTTGCAGCAGCGCGGGGGTGCCGACGGAACTGAGCCTGACGTTCCATTCCAGGCCATCCAGCAGCGCAGCCTGGCTCAGGTTGGAGCTGCCGACGTAGGCGGTGTCGAAGCCGGAGTTGCGGCGGAACAGCCAGGCCTTGGCATGAAGGCGAGTGGCCTGAGTTTCATAGTTGATTTTCACCTCGGCGCCGTAGCGAGTAACTAGCTCGTCGATGGCGCGGCGTTCCGTTGCGCCCATGTACGTAGTGGTGAGGACCCTCAGCCTGGCTCCCCGCTCCTGGAGCCGCTCCAGGGCAGGCTCCAGCAGACGGAGCCCCGTCCAGCGGACGAAGGCGCAGAGCAGGTCGACGGTGTCGGCGGACTCGATCTCGGCCCGCAGCTCCGCGGCAAGGTTCGGCTCGTCCTTGCTGTTCGTCAGCAGCGCTGAGTCACTGAGCTTGGTGGTGGGACGGCGGAGTTGTCGGCGCTTGAGTGCGTCCGGGCGGTGGAGGGACTGGAGTTGGGTGGGGCCGTCTGCGACGCGGTCTGTGGTGTTCAGTTCCTGGAGGAGCTTGTTCGCGAGAGCTACGCGTTCGTTGGGCTTGGCTGCGGCTAGTACTCGCCGGACGGCGTCGGCCACGTGGCGGGAGAGGATATCAGGGGAGTCTTCGTCTTCAATCTCTGCGAAGACTGGCCGCAGTTCTGCCTCGCTGTTGAGCATTTTGCCGAGTGCTTCCGTGTTGAGAAGTTCGTACAAGCCCTCGGGCAGCTGCTCGGCCGCCACTCCCCCAATGGAATTAGTCACTACGCCAGGCTATTTGGCGGGAGGGACAGGAACCAACTCATTGGCAGTGTTCGGCCATCAAATATTCAGAATTCTTGTTTACGCCCGTTCTCGATATTGTGACCGAATGAATCGGAAAACAGACGGAAACGATCATGAAGTGCAAAGCCGCGACGTCCCAGTTGCAGACTTTTCCAACGAAGAGCTTCTCGAAGAGTTGGCTCGGCGCCTTGACTCAGCATCAGAGGAGTTGAAACTCCTCCGGGCGTCCCAGACCGCAACGAGTGAGAAGGACGCAACTGACGCTTACAGTCGGCACATGCCCGAAACCGTGGACGGGCTCCTGGCGATGGTCAGTTTCGGACCGCATGCAGTTGATGACGGCACCGGTTGGGACAGCCCAGACCCATTCACGTCCCCAAAGTTACTTCGGAAGAAAGCGATCGTGAAGCTCGCACGTGTTTGGACTCGAATGGCGCTGGACCCGTCAAGACTTCGAAACTAGAGATCAACCGCCGTCTGATGGAACGCGAGGCAGGCATCCCCCGGAATACTATGCGCCCGTACCTCGACGCTGGGCTGGAACTTCACAGGGCTGGGCGACTCTATCTCGATGACGACCCATCAGAAGTGGACATCCGCATCGTCGAAAAGTCGATGGGCTAGAAAGAACGCTCGCGCATCCTCAGAAATCTTGCCTGTCGCTGAGTCTTGTCTAGTCGGGCCCCCCCGGATGCATTCCGGTGTCAACAACAGCGAGGTTGCCGTTGCCTCAGAGTCTCAAACCGCTATGCGCCCGGACCGGTCAAGCGATATTTTGTCGGGAAGCGGCCCTAGGATGTGGGAATGCCCGTCGGAGATTGTGAAAACGCGTTCTTGGAAGCAGCTGCCCATGAAGGAATCGAGCTGATCAGATACAAACAGCCCTGGCTGAATCAGCGGGGGCATTTCGGCTTGCCCCATGAGGCGGCAGCGGCATTTGGTCCCCTGGATGATATTTTCCACGATCTTGGCGGCGACCATGAAGCTCAATCAGCTAAGCGGACAACCGCCCTGCCCGGTGACTTCATCCACCCACCCACTGGGACGATGATCGAAATCGATGAGGTTCAGCATTTCACGAGCTTCCGTATGCGGACCTTCGCCCACTATCCAGCGGACGCCAGCCTGGGTTTCGACTCTGACGAGTACGTGAACTTATGCAGAAAGTACTGTCGAACAGCTGATGTGTACCGCCTCAATAAGGCAGCCTCCGGCTTCGGCCCCGGCGGCAGACAGCGCCAGAGAGCGTATAACGACTCTCTGCGGGATCTGGTAATTCCTGCCATGGGCAAGCCGCGCTTGATCCGCATCCCAGCGCCCGACGGCAATGGTGCTGCTGCGTTTGAGCGGAACCGCGTCCGAATTCTGAGGGCACTTTCATGACCCGGCCCCACGTATTCGTCGCTATGGCAGACATGCTCAACCTCAAATGCGATGCCTGGCTGCTTCCGACGGACTCCACCGTCCGAATCGAACAGCATTGGCTGACGGCGAACCCCGACCTCCGAGGAATCGCTGTGGCATCGGCTTCGAAAGATTTCCGAGCAGGGACAGTTCTCGCGGAGCCTGTGGCGCCCTGGGAACTGGCGGATCCACTCCCCGTTCTGACTGCGGTTCCGCTGGATGGCACTTGGGATTCCACTGCTGTTGCGCTTCGACTGGAGGCATTCGTGCGTGCCGCCACCAGTGCCGCTTCCAGTCCGGCCCTGCGGCCTTACAGATTGCTGGCCGTTCCGTTCTTCGGGACGGCCGGCGGCGGCGCAGGAAACCACCTCGGGGCCATGCTGCGCGGGCTGCTGGACGTCTGCGCCAATCTAGCTTCTGAGTTCGCCGTCGACTTGGTGATCGTGCTCCGCGACAAGGCAGCCTTCTCTCTGGCCCAGAAGCTTCGCCGGGACGCGGGCGGCTCGGCGTGCTGGCCTTCGCTTGGTGACGGATTGCATGCCAAAGCGCAAGAGCTCGGCGAGCTCGCGCGATCGGGCCATTTGGTGCCTTTTCTTGGCGCAGGTGTCAGCGTCAGCGCCGGAGCGCCGAGCTGGAGAGAATTGCTTACTGCTTTGCGCGCAGGCGTCGAGTTAGAGGAGGGCGCAGCTGCTGCCTTCGAGAAGCTGGCAGTACTCGACCAGGCCGGTGTGTTGGAGCAGCTCTACATTGACCAGCACGGTTCCCGGGCAGCCTTTGGCGAAGCCGTGGCGAGGGCCGTGGACCTTCAGAGGTATGGCCTCGCCCCCGCGTTGCTGGCCGCCGTCCCCTCTTCGGGAGCAATCACGCTGAACTATGACCGACTTTTCGAGTTGGCGTGCCGCGATGCCCAAAGGCCGCGAACCGTCCTGCCAGAGAACATTCCTGCAGTCGGCAACAGCTGGCTTTTGAAACTGCACGGATCTGTAAGCCAGCCTGCGTCAATTGTTTTGACGCGTGACGACTACCTTGGTTATAACAGCAACCGCGAAGCCCTGTCCGCCTTGGTTAAAGCACATTTGCTGACACACCATCTACTCTTCGTGGGTTTCGGCCTGGCAGACGACCACTTCCACGAGATCGTCCACGATGTAAGGCGGGCTCTACCGGAGGGCCTGTCCGAGGGCCACCACATGGGGACGGTGCTGTCCCTCTTCCATGAACCACTTCAGTCCATGGTCTGGAAAGGCAAACTGGATATCCTTTCGATGCCTGCGGAGTCCAGCGCCGAACACGGGAACGCCGATCAATCAAGGCGTGCGCTAGCGACATCCGGACGAGAGCTCGAAATCTTCCTGGACATGTTGGCCGCTTACGCCACCGACAATCACTCGTATTTGCTGGCACCTGCCTATGACGCCGGCATGAATCACGCTGAGACGCAGTTGCGCGCCCAACTGCTTAAACTGGCCGTGCAGCCGCGACCGCCCGGAACTGATGAAGTATGGGCTTTGCTCGATGAGACACTCGAGCGGCTGGGTCATTCCGGCTCCAACAACGAGGAGAGCGCGTCGTGAGTGTCTAGAGCGTCCGCCCTTCGTTCGAGCGGAAGCCGTACGTACGGCCACCAGCCAAGACCGGAATTGATTTGACGGTACCGCAGCGTTCGATGTTCCACGTAGATCAACGCCCCCACTTCCTGGATCTATCCGTCCCGAAGCAATCCGCCTACCATTCGACGAACCATCAGCTCACTTCATTCACATAGACGGCGTTCGAAAGTCGTTCGAGATGTCGGTCCTGGGCAACCGTTACGTCAATCAGCTGCTGAACCGTCAGGCCCGCGATCTTCTTATACCGGTAGATAAAGTCGGGATCGAAGTGGCCGAACGGGCCTTCTGACTTGGAACTGGACGATATGGCCACGCCGGTCGTCCCGAGGATCTCGTCGAGATGCTCAAACGAGAAGAATTCCGGGTGTGCTCGTGCGAACTCTGCCCGTTTCGATTTCGCCGGTTGTCCTTTGCCATTGAGATGGTCGAGTACGAGGGCAAGGCGCAGAACTCCCTCTTGATACTGCCATCCAGCGACGATTTCCTGGTCACCTGCCACGGTCCGCGTGAACCAGGAAATTTGGGGAAGCGAATGGCTCATGCCGCTTTCAACCCCGGATGGGTCGAGTCCCAGATCGGCCACTTTTTCGCTAAGCACGCCGGCAACGTGGGCGGCGCGCGCTTTCATCAGTCCTGTCACGGCCTGCTTGGGTTGTGCATGAGCTAGGGACAAGGCGTCAGGGAAAGCCTCCTCCTCGGTGCTTGAAATCAATGCATGCGCCATCAGCGCTGACAAAGCGCGGAGCACAGTGCAGTAGCGACGCACCGTCTCAACCTCGTACGAATCTGGGGTTTCGTCGAATGCCAACTCCAAAGATTCGGCTAACGTCTCGAAGCTAAAGTGATGCCACACAATCGGGGAGCCGTCTTTGAATCGAAGCCCTGTGGAGTATCCGCGCTCCAAAAAGGAGTGTCTGGTCGGGCTCAGCAGGAAAGCGCCGCCAACTTTCAAATTCCATTTCGACATCTTGCCGGCGTAATTATTGAGTTGATCGCGGTGCGGGACGGAAAAGACCTTGTTCTCGATCACCAAGGATCCCCGGTCCGGCCAATGCATGACCAGGTCGAGGTTCTCCCGCTCGCGCTCTACACGTCTGTCTCCCGAGCCCGCAGCCCCGCCAGCGACCAACGATCCGAACACTTCGTCCGCCTGCCCCGGAAAAGTCTCGAAAATCCAGGCCAGGAGGTTGCTGTGAAAGAGCTCACTGTTGCCGAACATGATTCTGCCAAGGGCCTCGGTTTGCAGGAGACCCGAGATGTCTTCGGCATTTTCGTCAGCCGGGCCGGGCACACCCTCCAAGAATAGGCGGACAGGGTTGGCAGCCCCTTTCCCCGGCGCCAAGTGCCGAACGGATGCGTTTAGCCAAGACCGCGTCTCGTCGGTCTCGCGGCCTTCGAAGTACCAACGGGTCGACGATCCCGCGGCCTCCCACGGTGCCGTTCCGTCGTCGGCTCTGCCCCACCTGTCAATCTCGTAGGCGGCGCGAACCACACCATCGGCAATTCCAAGGGCAATTTCCGCCCGGTTCCGACTTCCCTCGCTGATACGCCAGTTACCGCGAGTCGCGTCGTAAAGCCGTGCCTGGGACTTATCTTCCCGGTAGGTCTTGCTGATCACGAACATCACCACTCGGCGCTGAATGGCCGGCACAGGCATTAGTTCCAGGCCGCCTTCAGCAGTACTTAGTTTCAAAATGCTTCCTTGGATTAGAAACGGAACGGCTTTAGGAGTTCTCTACTTCGGCAAGATGTCGCCGAGAACTTCCAGAATCAGCGGGTAAATGCGCCCGTCGAGTGCACGGTACCGCGAATGAAGATCAATCGTGCGTTCCTGGATTTCCAGCCAGCCAAAATTGTCCATGCGTGCAACGGGTTTCACCGTCCCGGATCAGCGCCCAGCGCGTGTCTTCCCATGGCTGGAGACGGTCGCGCGAAGCCAATGACGCAGAGTCCAACGGTCCGCCAATGTATTCGCCCGTTGCCCAGTCCGCCCGGTCTCCCACCGTGAGCTCGAGCATCGAAGCCATCACGCGGTAGCCCAGCGCACGGGGCGTTGTCGCCGGCGACTTGTTTGGACGATGGAGGCCTTGGAATTCTTCCAGGGCTATCGCAATCGCTCTGGCGCTGGGCATGGCCAAAGCCCTGTCCCATGGGATCTGGAAGTCCCCAGTGGAGCCGGCAGTGAAGCCCAGGCCACAACGACGTGCCTGGTACTCAAGGCCACTGGCGTTGGTCATCATCAAGGCGTCAGCGTGGGCCGCGGATCCCCCGTCACCCGTCAGCCCGATGAAGAGACCCGGGTCCCGGCGACTCAACTCGCTCGCCACCCGCCACGACAGGGCGTTGATTTGCCGATACCCAAGAGTCCCGCGTTCTGCGTGGATCATTGCACTCCCTTTGTGACGGCGACTGCCTTAGTCACCTCGTCGTTGAGACCATTCTTTATGCAGAGGACCGACCCGGCACGAACGCCTCGCGGGACAACTGTTATTCCCCACCCCGCACCCACAACCGCGAGGGCCTCCCCCGCGTCCCGTCCGACATCTGCCCCGTTCCCGCCAGCTTGGGCTCCATGAACCGCCGGAACGTGTCGCGCATCAAAGGAGCACCGGCCACGGCCTCATGCAGCTCCCGTAGGTCCTTCAAAGTGAACGGCTCATCGAGCAACGCGCCAGGATCCGGGGCCTCCGCGTAAGCAGCCCGCAGCCACTCCACGGCCTTGGCCACGATGTCCGCGTGCCCATAGGGAAGCCCGGCGATCAACTCCGGCTCCCCGGTCACGGAAGCCAGCCTAGCGCCGTCGGATTTCAACGCTTTCTTCAACGCCGCCAGCGGCACCACGTCCACGTGCGCCACCGACAGCACCCAGCCGCGGTCATCACGCCCCGGCTCGTCAAACACCTGCAGCTGCCGCGGCACCCGCCCCGAGATCCCCGCCTTCTCCCGCAGGCACCGCAGCACCGCGTCCGCCAGGGTCTCGCGTTCCCGCAGGAACGTTCCCGGCAGGGCCCACTTCCCGTGCTGATGGTCCTCCGCGCGGCGCACCAGCAGCACGCACACGCTGCCCTCCGAAACGGTCAGCACCGCCGTATCCACCGCCACCGACGGCCGCGGGTAGTCGAGCAGGGATGGGCCTGCGCTGTTCTTGGAATCCTTCACACCTCCATTTATTGCAGTCTTGCGCTAAAGAAGCAACCGGCCCATACTGGAACAATTAGCGCAGAAATGCATTAAATCAACCGGAGGTCACCATGAAAGTCCCACAGCTCCACGTCGGCGCCGGCAGCAGGCTCGGCCCCCTCAGCACCTTCCCCGTCTGGACCTCCGGCTCCGGCAGCCTCGGCATCAGCACCGGCACCCACGCCGACGTCGCAGTCACCGAACTCGCCGGCGGCGCCCAGGTGGCCCGCCTCACCGTCACCAACAACGGACCGCACCCCGCACTGCTGCTGGAAGGCGAGCTGCTCGAAGGCGGACAGCAGCACCGGACCTGCGCCCGCGACGTCGTCCTCGGCCCGGGCGAAACCCGCGACATCGACACCTTCTGTGTCGAGGCCGGCCGCTGGGAAGCCGGCCAAACCACCCACCGCCGGCAGGCCCGGCGCGCCCCGTTCAACGTCTGGTCCGAACTGGCCAACGGCATTGGCGGCGAGCGCGGCGGCAACCGGCAGGGCCGCATCTGGGAGCGGGTCAGCCGCTTCGACAGCGCCCGCGGCGCCTCCGCCACGAGCTCCCTCCTCCAGCACATGGACTGGTTCAAGGACGACAAGGAGAAACGGAACCGCTTCGGCGCCGCGGACGCACCGAAGCCGCTGGAAGGCCAGCGCGGCGTGGTGATCGGCCTCGGCCGGCAACCGCTGCTCCTGGAGGTCTTCGGCACCAGCACGCTCTTCCTCCGCCACTACCGCCAGCTGATCGAGGCGGCGCTGCTGGACCTCGAGCTCCTCTCACCCCAGGTTCTGGCCTCCGGACCGATGCCCGGCCAGCGCGCCCGCGACTTCGCCGCCCACGTCCAGGCGATGGACTTCGGAACCTTCGACGGCGGCGCGGCGGCCGTGGAGGTCCGCGACCACGGCGCGCTCCGAAGCCGCAACATGTCCCGCGCTGCGGGAGCTGTCACGGCCGCCGGCATCGCCGTCGCGCTCCCCCAGCGCCGCCCCCAGCTGGCCCACCTGACCGGCTGGAACACCCAACACCCCCTGATGGAGATGGCATGAAACTGAACCCCCTGCAGAATGACCGCGCGGCCGGCGTCCTCGTCGCCCTGGCCGCGGGCGACGCCCTCGGAGCCGGCTACGAGTTCGGCGCGCCGCTGCCGGACGGCGCCGAAGTCACCATGAAGGGCGGCGGTCCGTTCGGGTTCGCGCCGGCCGAGTGGACCGACGACACGTCCATGGCCATCCCGATCGCCCAGGCGCTGCTGGAGTCAGCGTCCGACGCTGGCTCCTCCTCCCCCGCGGCGCTCACCATGGTGGTCCGGGCGTGGACGTCCTGGGCTGCGGAGGCGAAGGACGCGGGCGCGCAGACAAGCTCCGTGATCGCGGCAGCCCGCCGGATGGCTTCGGCTGCCGGGCGGAGCAAGGTGCACGCGGCCGACTTCGCTGCCGCAGCCTCGGACTTCCACGCGCGCACCGGCCGCAGCGCCGGCAACGGCTCGCTGATGCGGACGGCCCCGCTGGCCCTCGCCTACCTGAACCGGGATCCTTCTGAGTTGATGGCTGCTGCGGCTGTGATGAGCGCGCTGACCCACGCAGATCCGGACGCGCAGGAGGCCTGCGGGCTGTCGTGCGTGGCGATCCGTCACGCGGTTCTCACCGGTCTGCTCGATGTCCGGGCGGGCCTGCAGCTGCTGCCCGCCGAACGCGCTGGCGTGTGGCGGGAGCGGATCGAGACGGCCGAGCGTTCCCGTCCCCGCGACTTCACCCGCAATGGCTGGGTGGTTGAGGCCTTCCAGGGCGCGTGGAGCGCCATCCACTACGCTGGCTTCTCGGCGTCCGGCCCAGCCCACCTGCGGGCTGCCTTGGAGGAGGCCGTGCGCGGCGGCCGGGACACCGACACGGTAGCAGCGATCGCCGGTGGGCTGCTGGGTGCTGCGTACGGCTACACCGCTGTGCCCTTCGAGTGGCGGCAGCGCCTCCACGGCTGGCCGGGCATGCGGGCACGGGATTTGATGGTCCTGGGCATGGAGCTCGGCCGTGGCGAGGGCCGCCGGTCCGCGTCCTGGCCGCGCGCCGAGCGTCACGACTACAGCATGTGGAGCCGCACCGATGTGCTCGTTCAGCACCCGCATGACGACGGCGTGTGGCTCGGCGGGGTCGGCTCGCTTGGGCGAATGAATGAGCTGGGCATCGACGCGGTGGTGTCGCTCTGCCGGCTGGGGTCCGTGGACGTCCTTGGCCTTTCCCCGGAGGACCATGCCACCTTCTGGGTGGTCGACTCCGCTGTTGAAGGCGACAACGCAGATGCGGCCTTTGTCCTCAGGGAGGCGGCGGCCGCCGTCGAACGCTACCGTGCGGAGGGCAAGACGGTGCTGCTCCACTGCGTCCGGGCGGAGTCTCGGACACCGACTGTGGCTGCCCTTTATGGGGCGCAGGTGGCCGGGGTGTCTCCGTTGGAGGCGCTGGAGGATGTGCTGCGGGCACTGCCCAACGCGCGGCCGAATCCTCTCTTCATGAATGTGCTGGGAGATGCGGAGGCTGCGAGCGAGGCTCTGCCCGGGCGGAGGCACGCATGAGGATGTCCAATGTCAGAGCCTGCATCTACCCTGAATCAAACCTGCAACCGAGATGGAAGGGCAGAAGTCATATGCCAAAGCGTCATCGTCACCGGCAGTCTTCCCACTCTTCGCCTGCGCCCGAAAAGTCGCATGACGTCTCTTCCCCCGACTCCAGCGCAGACCCCAAACCGGAAGACCTGGCTGCCCTCCTGCTGGAGCAGTCCCGTGTGCGACCGGTGGTGGTTATCTCCCGCCTCGCCGACGAGGATAGGCCGCGATTGGACGGGGACAGCATTGCCCTCGAGCTAAAGGGTGTAGCCGACGTCGTCGTGGTGACCAATGGGCCGTTCACCTACGAACTCGAAAAGCTGTTGCCGCCCGACACCCACATCTTCGGCAGTGCCGCCAGGGTTTATCCGCCCGGGCTGAGATGGACCGCGGACCCGTACAGCAGCCCTCTTCGGCTGGTCCGAACCCCTTCGGACGTCGCGACCGTCACCGCACAAATTATCAGGGACGCCGAGGACCTCGCTTTCTCGGGCAGTTGGAAGACAGCCAGCCCCGCCGGCAAAGGAAACTCCCGGGAAACCGGGCTGGTGAAAAGCATCGCCCCCGATGGATCAAGGGCTGTGGTGGAGCTCGACAACGGACAGCAACTGTTTCTGCCTGCGGAGTCCACCGGTCTTGGTGTCCCCCTGCATTGGATCCTGAGCGAGGGCATGACGATTTCCGGCGCCTTCGATACGGCAAAAAGGGTCTTTTCGCTCGCGCCTATCGAAGCGGCTATTCCAGGCGAAGGCCGTGAGGACGGCGATTTGGTGCCTGCCCTTGTCCGTGCGGTAGGGGTAGATTCAGCAGACTTATCCTTGGTTCCAGGACACTCCCACACTATGGCTCTCAGCAGCATCTCCTACAACGAGCTGGATTCTGTTGCCGACCTTCTCACGGAAGGCGAAGTTGTGGCGGTCAGGATCCATAGAAACAACGGTCACATCAGGCTGTCGATGCTCGACGTTGATGACTCCGAACCGGTGCTGACCGCTCCAGAGCTGATTCCTGGCGGAAGCCCCTGGCTTGTTCCCGGCCGCGATCTACTGCCGAGGGTGCCCGAGGCCCCGCCCGGCCGGTTGACTCCGCCTTCCCGGGAAGTGCAGAACCAGAGTTCAGTTTCGGGAGCCGCAGCGCTGAAATCCGTGGAACTGGCACTGGCCGCCGAACGTGCCAAGCGGCAGCAGCTCGAAATGGAGCTCACAGGGTTGAGGTCAGCTAACCATCGGCATGAGATGCACGCGGCGGAGTTGGATGCGGACGTTATGCTTGGCCGCCAGCAGGCCGCCGAGCTGGCTGGGCTGCAGCAGGAAGCCGATCGCCTCCGCCGTGACCTCACCGCTGCCAGTAAGCAGCTCTCCGACCTGAGGAAGAAGCTTCGCGGAGTCCGCAGGGAGGAAGCAACCCTGGAGCGAGTGTTTCTGGACCCCGAAGAGAATTTCAGATTCCAGCTCCACTCCACATGGGCGGTCCAGGTCCCGGCCGCCGAGAAGCCCCGGCTCACAATGGGACCGTACCGGCTCGGGGAAAACTTCCTCAAGAGCCTCAACGAGCAACCCAGGGAGAAACAAAAGAAGGCCCTCAAAGCCATCGTTGATCTCCTGGCTAATGACCCGGCGAGGCTCAGCGCCAGGGAAGCGCATCCATTGCGCACCAGTGCGTCCGGGGGAGCGGACGTCTTGACGCGCAACAACGGCAAGGACGCCTGCTGGCGGCTCTACATAGAACAGAATATTGCGGCAGCAAGGCGTCTCCACTATTGGAAGTGCGCGGACGGTGTCATCGAACTTTCCAGCGTGACAGTCCACGACGGAATGCAGATTTAGCTGTCTCCACGCAGAATGTCGGACCTCGTATTCAGAATGCTTTCAGGCCTCGCAGAAGAGCGCCAAGAGGTACTTTCGGAAGGAACGTCATGGCTGACGGATACGAGGTTTTTGATACTGGGCACAACAAAGTAGTGCCACGACACCAACCGCTGACCGAGAAACAAATAAGACAGGTCATGGTGGCGCTGCGGTCACTACACTTGGACAGCGCCGAAGCGGCTCGAACGGTGCTGCTCAAGGGTTCGGGCCGCCGGATCAGACTTGTGACAGAACTATATGATGTCGAACTTCCAAAAGTTCTGTCGTACATTGCCAAAGAAAAACGCCGCCGACTCTCAACCGATTCCCCTGCCCCGCCTACGTCAGCTTTCGTCCGTCTGGTCGACGCTCTCCGGACCTTCCGTTCCCTGACTGCCGTGCATCCAAAGCACCACGTCGAGGACACGAAGAAGCGAGATGCCGTGCAGCCCAACTACCAAGCGCAGGGACTCCAGCCGCTCAACAAGCTCAACGTCTGTGGCAAATGCGTGGTGCCACGCACTCCAGGTCCCGTCCGCATTATCGAAACCTGTTATTTCACCGACAACAGAATCATAGATTGGGATAAGCCCGGGACGTTTACGCGCCATGAGCTTGCTGGCCGTCGTGGCGCCTATGCCCCAGCGAGTGCTCCTGTCCCTCCGAAGGAGCCGCCAAAGACGCAACGAAGGAGTTCCATTACCAAAATATTGGTCATGTTCCTCGAACGGGATGTCCTTAAGTGACAAATCAGGCGGAATGTATCCGAGCAGAGTGCCCATGTCGTGTGAGTGTTCGCCAAGGATTCCCAACGCGGCTCTTGCCGGCACATGCTTGGACAGGCACGCTACGGCGATCAGATCATCCGCGGTGATGGCGTTGGGCACATTAGTGCCGAACGTATCGAAATGGGCCCCAGTGAACTCCTTGCCGACCCACTCGGCGAGCCCGAAATAGCGTTTCAAATATGAGCTCGCGGCTTCGTTAGAAATTTCTTGGAATGCACTGGAAGATTGTCATGCTGTGTCCCCCGTCTGATTGGTTCTTTGGCCTGGCTAGGCACTCCACGCCGAACTCAGGACAATCTACTCCGCCGGAGCCGTCATAGGGAGGGTTTCGACGAGCTCAGACGAAACACCACTCGGGGCACACCGGCCTTAGCGCCGAGGTCAACTCTCACAGCCTGTGTTGGGTCCACCATTATGCTCTGGCCTACCGAAACCGCGGCGATTGGCACCACTGCGACGTGCGCGCTGTTCTCGATGATGCGGTCCGCATTCAAGGCCAGCGACTACTCCGTCCTAGGGTGTCAGGCAGCGAGGACGAGCAGACCAGCAGAAACCTGCGCGGTGGCGTCGGCCAGCAACCTGGCCAGCTGCCGCGAACCGCAAACGTCGCCGGCAGCAAGGCAAATGAAAAATTGGTCAGCGCCCCATGCCTGTACGCCACAGAACCGGCTGCCGGATAGCGTCGGATCCTGCTGGTACAAATATGATCTGAAACAACTTCTGAATTCCGTGGAGAGCAATACCACGCTGCGGTGTCCGGAGCATAGCAACCGTGCGCGTGCAAATGCGCAGCAGTGGAAAGATCGATACCCGTGATGGAATTGCTCAGTGGAGCCAGCGTAGGCACGTTCAAGAATCTTGTTTGGATCACTGCGGTGGTGATCGGCCTCCTGTTCCTCATTGGAAGCCGCGTTTCCACTGCGCGGAAAATCGCAGCGAGGGTGGTCACTGCCCTCACGGCAGGCACGGCGGCTTTTGCCGCAGCCAATCTTGCGGTGGTCTTCTACATCCTTGCCCACCTTATGGATCCGCGCTGGTCGGTCGGGAGGGACGCAACGGTCGAGAGCCCTGAACTGTCTGCGGGGCCGTTCTTCCAGCCAATAACCGACACGCTGAATGACATCCTGGACGGCCTGACCGGCAGCGTTAACAACGTCATCGCACTGAAGAACGCGTTCCTCACGATGCCGGACTTTATTGTCGCCGCGGGCTGGGCGTCCGTTGTGCTGGTAGGTCTCGCCATCACGAATCGCATCCTTTCCTCGATTATCGAAAAGGACCAAATGAAGCAGATCGACCGGAATACGCGGGATCTGGCTGACATTCGCGCTCAGTTCGGGCTGGCCCCCTTCCAGGACGCCAGGGTCGGGGCACGATGAGGTGCATTCCGGAAGAACCTGAGTTCGGCGAAGGACACCACGCGGAAAAGGCTGTCTGGACCGCCCTGCGGAACAGCCTCCCCGATGACTGCGTCCTGGCCCACTCGGTCCACGTCCGCGACGGCCGGAACGAATACGAAATTGACCTGCTGGTCCTCTGGCCCAACGTTGGCATGGCCGCGATTGAGGTCAAGGGCGGTCAGGTAAGCATCACGGACGGGCAGTGGTACCAGTCGGACCGCACCCAAAGACGCCAGATCCAAAGCCCCGTGGCGCAGTCCCAGAGCTCACTCCACGCCCTCAAGAACTGGCTGGAGAACCAGCTCGGTGCGCGCCTGAGCAGCCGCTGCGTCTACATGGTCAGCCTGCCCTACACCGACGTGCCCCGGGACTGGAACATGGCAGGCTGCCCCCGGTCGCTCATCCTCGACCAGACCGGCAGCAAGTCCCCCGCCGACCTCGTCCGCCAAGCTATCGAAAACGAAGGCGGCGGCGCCTCCCCGCTGGCCCCGGCCTTCTTGGAACGCATCGTCCGCAAGCTGGGCGGAAACCTGGACACCGCCGTCGTACCTTCCACCACGTCGCAGGAGGACGAGGCAGCGCAGGACCACCTCACGGAACGCCAGTCCGTGCTGCTCCAGGCAACCCGCTCACTCAACAGGGTCCGTTTCACCGGCGGCGCGGGCAGCGGAAAGACGTGGCTCGCCGTCGAGAAGGCCAAGCTGCTCAGCAAGCAGGGCAAACGCGTAGGCCTCTTCTGCTACAACAAAGGCCTCGGGCAATACCTCCAGGACCGCGTCGGGACATGGAAACGGCAAGCCAAGCCGGTGTTCACGGGCGAGTTCCACGAATACGTGCGCGGGCTGGGAGTCCCGGACGGCTCGGGGCAGGATTATTTCGACGTCGAGATGCCCCGCCTCCTGAAGGAGCTGGCAGCCGGACTGAAGCCGCACGAGCGGCTGGACGCCGTCGTCGTCGATGAAGCGCAGGACTTCGCGCCCCTGTGGTGGGACGCGCTTCTCGCGTGCACCAGCAACCCGGACGCGGGTGAGGTATACGCGTTCATGGACGACCGGCAGGACGTCTACCAGCGCTGGGGAGGCGCGACGGCGGACCTCACCAGCGGCCCGATGGCCACCTTCGTGCCCATCCACATCGACGATAACCTCCGGAACACCGTCAAGATCGCTGAGACGTTCAAGCCATTCGCCGGCGAATACTTCAAGCCCCGCGGCAGCACTGGCCTGCCGGTCCGGTTCGTGGACTGCCCGGCGGAGGAGGCACTCGACGTTGCCGGGGACTGCCTGGAGGCGCTGATCGAGGAAGGCTGGGCGAACAACCAGATCGCCCTCCTCACCACCAAGGACCGCCATCCCGTCCACCTGGACTATTTCGAACGGGGCGCCACGGAGGAGTACTGGCGGGACTTCCATGCCAACGAGGGTGAGTTCTACGGCCATGTGCTGGGGTTCAAGGGCCTGGAACGGTCCGTTGTTGTCCTCTGCGTCAACGGGTTCAAGGACATGGGCCGGGCACGGGAACAGCTCTACGTCGGGCTGTCCCGGGCACGCAGCCTGCTGGTGGTTGTGGGTGATTCGGGGCTGCTGGAGGAGGCCGGCGGCCGCGATCTCAAGCTCGCGCTGTCCCGCAGCCAAGCGTGGAAGCCTGCGCTGGAAGACGGTTAGTGGCGCTGCTCACCTAGATTGTCGGTGCCCCGCAATACCCTTCAGGCACCAGATCAGAACCGTCCAATGGGGGATGAAATGCCAGAACTAGCCGACGCCGGGTCCCACCCGGTCGCGACGCTTCCGCCGGTGCCCGTCCAGGCTCCGCCCGCGGCGGTGCCTGCCTCCTACGAGTACGCCTTCCTGTATCCGTGGCAGCAGGAAGCGCTGAAGGCCTGGCACTCGAATGCGCGCCGCGGCGTGGTGGAGGCCGTGACCGGTTCCGGCAAGACGCGCGTTGGGATCGCCACCGCTTTCGAGGCAGTCCGGCAGGGCATCAAAGTCCTGATCCTGGTGCCCACGGCCGAGCTGCAGCGCCAATGGCTGGTGTCCCTGCGCCGGGACCTGCCCGCCGCTCGGCGTGGTGCCCTGGGCGACGGCCGGGCCGATTCCCTCGACGACGTCGACATCCTCGTCGCCATCGTTCACTCCGCGTCCAACCGGGAGACGCTCCGCTCGCACAAGGCCGGACTGATCATCGCTGATGAGTGCCACCGCTATGCGGCGCCCATGTTCACCGGCGCCCTCCAGGAAGGGTACGCCTGGCGGCTTGGGCTCACCGCCACGTTCGAAAGGGCGGACGGCGAGCACGAGAACCTCCTGACCCCCTACTTCGGCGGCGTCATCTACAACCTCTGGTACGACAGGGCGCTGAAGGACCAGGTCATCGCCCCCTTCGACATCGCTTTGGTTGGCGTTGATCTGACGCCGTCGGAACAGAATGACTATGACGAGTTCTCGACGGTGATGGCGGAGGCGGCGCGGAACCTGGAGACGTACGCCGGCATCCCGCGGCGGCCCTTCCCCCAGTTCATCACTGCCGTGGCCGCGCTGGCCGCTTCGGATTCGCCCAGCCGGGAAGCAACCATCGCGCGCAGGTACATGCTGGCAATGTCCTCGCGGCTCACCCTGCTGGCGGAGGCGAAGACAAAGTACTTGGCGCTGGCAGCTCTGAAGGGAACGGTTGATGGGTCCCGCGGGACCTTGGTCTTCACGCAGACCCAGGACTCAGCCCGGCGGGCACAGGAGGTGTATACGTCCCTCGGATCGACGGCGTCGGCCGTGGTCAGCGGCATGGCCAAGGATGACCGCCGGCAGGGCCTTGAGGATTTCCGCACCGGCGCATCACAGGTTCTGACCGCGCCGCGGCTCCTCGATGAAGGCATCGACGTCCCGGAGGCCGACCTCGGGATCATCGTTGCAGCGAACCGCAGCCAGCGGCAGATGGTGCAGCGGCTCGGCCGCGTTATCCGCAAGAAAGCCGACGGACGGCCCGGACGCCTGGTTGTCCTCTACTCCAAGGGCACGGTGGAGGACCCGGACGTCCAGGGCGAGGAGTTCCTGGGCAAGGTCCTGCCCTTCGCCCGCAACGTGGGGTTCTTCGACATCAGGACGGACCAGGACGGGTTGCAGGAGTTCCTCCGTCAGGCCGAACCTGAAGAGGCTTCACGGCCCGAGCCTGGTGAGCCGACGGCGGGTACGCCCGGGAACGGCGCTGGACCGGAGGTCGGCAGTGAGCTGGAGCCGGTGGTGGAGCCTCCCGTGGAGGAGGACGACGAGAGCGCGCCGACGTCGTTTGATCTTGATGACTCCGGCTGGCTTGAGGAACTCCAGGGACTGGAGGGTTTCAGCGACGACGGTGTATCGGACTACCTCCAGCGGGCAGGCCGCGCGGACCTGCTGACAGCCGAACAGGAAGTGGAGCTCGCCAAGGACATCGAAGCCGGCCTTTACGCCGCCCACCTGCTGGCCGAAGGCCCTCCACGTGGGCGCCGCGAGACCCGGGAGCTCCGGATGATCGCCCAGATGGGCCAGCGGGCCGCGGACGCATTGCTCGAGGCGAACCTCCGGCTGGTGGTCTCCATCGCCAAGAAGTACGTCTACCACGGCATGGACCTGCTGGACCTGATTCAGGAGGGAAATATCGGCTTGCACCGGGCCGTGTGCAAGTTCGACTACACCCTGGGTTACAAGTTCTCCACATACGCGACGTGGTGGATACGGCAGGCTGTCACCCGGGCGCTGGCCGACCAGGCTCGGGTCATCCGGCTCCCGGTCCACATGGTGGAGCAGATCCACAAAATGCAGGCAATTCAGCGTGAAGCGGCCCGGAAGGGCCTCGAATACAGTCTTGAAGAACTCGGCAAGCTCACGGATCAGGCCGCCGCCAAAGTCGAGCGGCTGCTCGCGCTGGACAAGCCCGTATATTCGCTGGACTACCTCGTACCGGACGGCAGGGGCGGCTTGGAGCCGCTGGCGGACCAACTCCTCGATCCATGGCACGTGGATGTTATTGAGCAGATTGCGAAGGGACAGCTGAGGGCCGAAGTTCACGCGGTCCTGGACACTCTGACGGAACGGGAAGCCGGCGTCATTGCGATGCGATTCGGCCTTGACGACGGCGAGGAAAAGACCCTGGATGCCATCGGCAAGGCCTACGGCGTCACGCGGGAGCGCATCCGCCAGATCGAGTCGAAGACCATGGCTCTGCTCAGAGAACCAGAACGATCCCAGTCCCTACGCGAGTACAACTACGGTGGTGTTGCATGACCTGCACGATTTTCCCTTCGGTCAGTCTCGCTCTGGCCGAGCTCGAAGTAATGATCAGCCATGCCCAGGCCGCCGATCCGCTGGCTCCCGTCACCATGCTGGTTCCTTCCCATGCCGCTGGCCTGGACGTGACCCGTTACCTGGGCAGGACCCTCAACGGGGGCGCTGGGAGTGTGGGGGTCAGGGCGTTCACACTCAAGGACCTCGCAACCGAACTCATCGCCGACGACGACGCTTTGAACGGGCGACGTCCCCTTCTTCCCGTCCTCCGGCTTGGAGCCGTGAGCCGCGTCCTGCTGGACGAACCAGGGCTTTTTAAAGATGTCGCCGACCAGCCCTCGACCGCCCGTGCGATAGCCAGGACAGCCGAACTCCTCGACGCGGTTCCGGCTCCCTCCGACCCGGAACTCCCAGAGCTCATGCAGGAAGTGCTGCGGCTTCACGGTGCCTCAAAGGAGGCACTGGGCCGGCAGTGGTACACGGACCATGAGGCTTTCACCCTGGCCAGCAACAAGCTCGGGACCAGGACCGTGACGCAGCGGCTCGGCACCATCATCGACTTCATGCTCGGTACAGAAAACCGTCCCGCCGAGGCAATGTTCAGAGCGAGCCTCGAGGCGGCCGGAATGCAGCGTCTCACAGCGGCCGGCTCGGCAGAGAATGGCGTAAGACTTCTGACAGCGTCCGACGCCGACGATGAAGCCCGCGCCGTGGTGCGCCTCGTCGTCGAGCGGCTTGCAGCAGGCACCCCGGGCCACCGTATCGGAATATTCCACTCGGCCTCCCAGCCGTACGCCGCGCTGCTCACACAACGCCTCAGCCAGGCGGGAGTCACTTTCGTCGGTCCATCAGCCCACCGGCTCATGGACTCGCCATTGGCCCGCGGCCTCCTTCAACTGCTGAAGCTGGACCCGCAGGACCTCGACACCCGCGCGATCCTGAACATCCATGCGGAAGGTGCCTTCTCCTGGCGTGAGCAGAAATTGCCCAGCAGTGCAGCATGTGAAAGGTTCTACGCAAAACCACCCGCCGAAGAGGACTATGCAGGAGCAGACACCTCCGCCCACGCGAACCTCCTTGAAAAGTTCCGGATCTTCCAGTCCTTCAAAGAGGCCCTTGCGGCACGGATAAACCAGGTCCTAGCTGCTGCCTCATGGAATGACGCCTCCGCGTCGCTGATCTCACTTCTTGAGGACTTCATGGGTCCCAGGGGCGCTGGCGAACGTCCGGAGAAAAGCGCTGCCCGCGACGCGCTGGTCGAAGCCGCCTCGGATCTCCGGCATCTGGACCTTGTCGGCCCTTTGCCCCGCCCGGCGCTCCTACAAAGCGCCCTGGAAGACGGCGTAGCCTCAAAAGGCCGCTGGACCGGGAAAAGCGGCACGGGAGTTGTCGTGGGCAGTTTCGCTGATGCGGTCGCCAGGGACCTTGATGTCGTCTTTCTTATGGGGGTTGCGGAAGGGCTTGCCCCAGCACGGACACGGGAGAACCCTCTGCTTCCGGACAGCGCCCGTGCCATGCTGGGCGGGAGTCTCCCAACGGTGGAGCAACGTGCCGAAGCCAGCAAGGAGCAGTTCTTTGCTGCCCTCGCTACAGGATCGGAACGGTTCATTACCAGCCCCCGCGGGGACCTGCGCGGCTCCGGGAGCTACGAAGTGTCACGCTGGATCAACCGCAAGCCTGAGCCACAGAACCAGCTGCGGTCCTTCGCCCACGGCATCGAGAACAGCGCACCCGCCTCCGACGCGCTGCCCCCCACAGCCCAGGAATGGCGGCTGCGTCGTGTCCTTACTGCCGAGGAGCGCACCTCCGTATTGGAAGAGGACAGGGCGCTGCAGCATGCGCTGGCTGCAACTCGCGACAGGCGGGATGGCATTTTCTCCAGGTTCAACGGCAACCTCGGTGCATTTGCGGGGATCATCGCGGACCCCGAAAAGCCACTGTCCCCCACCCGGCTTGAGGAATGGGTCACCAGCCCGTTCAGCTACTTCATGAAACACGTCCTAAAAGTCAGCATCTTGGAGGACTCGGCACTCGAAGTGCAGATTTCGCCGCAGCAACGGGGCAACCTAGTTCACCGAGTGCTGGAAGACTACGTCCGCAGCATCACGAAAGACGGCCTTCCGCCGTCGTCGGACCGCCTTATGGAGTTGGCAAACTCCGCTTTTGAGGACGTCGCAAATCCGGCATGGCTCAGCCACGTGTGGGACCGCAATCAGGCCATGCTCCGCCAAGACCTAAAGCGTGTGCTGGCGGACGACCAAGACAGCTTTACCAAAGGCTGGAAGTATCTCGCCGAAGAGGCGACCTTCGGGCCCGAGGACACGGACAGCCACCCGCCTGTTGAACTGACTCTCGACGACGGCACTACGGTTCGCTTCCGGGGAAAGGTGGACCGGATCGATCAGCATTCCGATGGCAGTATCCGGGTGATCGACTACAAGACAGGCAAGTCGAAAGATTATGAGCCGCTCGCGAAGCACCCGACTGCCGCTGGCACTCGGTACCAGCTTCCCGTCTACGGACTGTTTGCCCGGACCCTCCGTGACAATTCGTCCCATGTCGCAGCGGAATACTGGTTCATCTCGAAAGCAGGCGGTTTCAAGAAAATCGGCTACACCGTGACTGACGAGGTTGTAGATCAACTGCGCGCGGATGTGGGTCTCATCATTACTGCGCTGCGGAACGGAGTCTTCCCGCCACGGCCCGAGTCCGACCGGTACGTCAACTTCACCACCATGATGGGCGCCCAAGAGCTTGGCCAGCAATGGCTTAAGCTTCAAAACGCCCCCGAACTGCAGCCCTATACCCAGCTCCTGAAGGCGGAGAAATGAACCCGGAACTCATGGAACTCACAGACCAGACCGACCGAACACTGATCGAGCAGGCGCTCGAAGCGAACATCTTCGTTGAAGCGGGTGCAGGCAGCGGCAAGACGCATGAACTCGTCGAGCGCATCTGCGCGATGGTTGACGCCGGCGTCGAACTCAAGAGCGTGGCAGCCATCACCTTCACCGAAAAGGCAGCAGGTGAGCTCCGGGAACGGGTCCGCCGGCAGCTGACGGATGCCAGCCCCACAGACCTGCGCCGGCGGGCGCTCGACCAGCTGGATACGGCTCCCATTGGCACCATTCACTCCTTTGCAGCACGCATCATCAGCGAACATCCCATCGAGGCTGGAGTCCCTCCCCTGATCACCGTGGTGGATGAATTGCGGTCCCAGATTGCGTTCACGCGGCGGTGGGAAGATGCCCGCCAGAAACTGTTCACCGACTCGTCCATGGACGACGCACTCCGTATACTCCTCGCCGTCGGCGTTTCGCTGGATCACCTGCAAAACGTTGCGGCTGACCTGGACGCCAACTGGGACCGGTTGGAAAGCCATCCTCCCCGGAGGCGCACCATTCCGACAGTTGACTTGGAGCCCCTTCTGCACAAGGCCACCGACGTTGTCGCCCATTCCGACCACTGCACCGACCCTGCTGACAGACTGTTAGCCGCCATCCAACTCATCAAGAGCTGGCACGGCCGCCTTGCGGAGGCGGAGACAGGCGAACTGGGACTTGTCCTCGAATTGCTCCATGCGGTGCCGCGACCCGACTCTCGTATCGGGCAAAGGGGCAACTGGTCTATTAACGTCGCGGAAGTACGCAGCTCCTGCAAAGATCTCGCCCAGGATGCGATAGCCCTGCGCAACAGCTTTGTGCAGCCCGCCGTTGAAACCGTTACCGCCGCCATGGCCGAGGTCCTTCTTCAGGCGGCTCACGAACGCCAGCGCAGCGGCGAGCTTGAGTACCACGATCTCCTCATCCACGCCCGGGACCTCCTTGTCGGCCAGGACAAGCAGGCTGTCCATGCTGTCCTGCATGATCGCTACCGCTGCATCATGCTGGACGAATTCCAGGACACGGACCCTATCCAGGCTGAACTGGCCACGCGGATTGCCGCTAGTGAGGTTTGTGGGCCCGACGGCTGGGAGCAGCTCAGCGTACCCCCAGGCCGGCTGTTTACGGTCGGGGATCCGAAGCAGTCCATCTACCGCTTCCGCAGGGCCGACATCGCCACCTACCTCGCGGCACAGCAGCGCTTTTCAGAAGACAGGAATTCCAGGACCGCTTCTCTCCAGACCAACTTCCGGTCCACGGGAAAACTCCTTGAGTGGATCAACGGCACGTTCGGCGAGCTCATCACGGCGAACGGCACGGTCCAGCCGGAATACCGCGCCTTGGCGCCCGATCCCCAGCGTCCCGAATGGAGCGATGAACACGGCCCGGCCGTCTCAATCATTGGTCGCGGCGGTGCACAGGCCGACGAAGCGGGAAAGGTCTCGGCCGATGCCATGCGCCGGCAGGAAGCTGCAGATGTTGCCGCAGCTATCAGAGTTGCGACGGGCACGGCAGGGCTGCCGGCGTGGCGGAAGCAAAGCAAGCGGTCCCAGGGATTTAGGTGCTCACCGGTTGAGCTGAAGGACATTTGTGTCCTGATCCCCACCCGGACCACCCTCGCCGCCCTCGAAGATGCACTCGACGACGCCGGCATCGAATACCGGGCTGAGGCTTCGTCGTTGGTCTACTCGACGCAGGAAGTGACCGATCTGCTGCTCGCCATGCGGGCAATCTCCGATACCGCGGATGAGGCGGCGCTTGTGCTGTCCCTGCGGTCGGCGATGTTCGGGTGCGGTGATGATGAACTGTTCGAGTGGAAGCGGGCTGGAGGCCGCTGGAACCTCTTTGCGGAGGCGCCCGATGCGCTTGAAAATTCCACCGTCGCACACGCCATCGCTTATCTTGCCGCCCTGTGCCGGGAGATAGAGGTGATGACACCGGCCGAAATTATGGAGCGCTTTGCTACCGACCGCCGCATGCTCGAGGCAGCCATTGATGCGCCGCGCTACCGGGACGTCTGGCGACGGCTACGCTTTGTCATCGATCAAGCACGGGCTTGGACGGAGGCCACCCACGGCAGCCTGCGCGATTACCTGGTGTGGGCGGCCGTGCAGCAGGAGGAAAACTCACGGGTCAAAGAAGCTGTAGTGCCGGAAACGGACGTCCAGGCCGTCAGGATCATGACCATCCATGCTTCTAAAGGGCTCGAGTTCCCAATGGTGATTCTCGCCGGTACAGGCTCCGGACCCAACAACCAGAAGGCGGCTGCCCTTTGGGATCAGAGCTCACAAGTACAGGTGCATTTCATCGGCGACATACGGTCCGCAGGATACGGAACCGCTGAGGACATAGAAAAGGACTTCGATGATGCAGAACGGCGCCGCCTGCTTTACGTTGCATGCACCCGCGCGGAAAGCCACCTTGTGGTTTCCCACTACGTGAACGCCAGGAATAGTCTCGGCCAGTTCCTCAAGGACGCAGCCGATGCTGTCCCCGCGCCAGATCTCCGTATTCCGGAGGACATGCCGCTCCATGCGAGGACAGCCCACGAAGTCCAAACCGTCAAAGCGTTTGAAGAGTGGCGGCAGCAACGGGATCTTTGGCAGAAGAATTCGGCCCTCGTGTCGTCCACCTCCGTCACGGCGATCGCCAAAGGTGACGGTGAGTTGGCCGGGTTTGAGACCGATACGGCACCGCATTTTGTGAGCATTGACGAGGATGGCTCGCTGCCGTCCTCGGCAGCGTCCGGCGGGGAACATGGCAAGGAATTCGGTACGGCTCTTCACCGGCTGCTCGAGCTGAGTGACCTGCGAGACAGCGAGAACCTCGAAGTGCTCGCCGAAAGGATCGCCAGCGCATCCGGCCTGGCAGATCCCGCTGGCCTGGCTGAACGTGCCCGTTCTGCACTACGCAGCACGCCTGTACAGCGTGCGGCTGACCGCGAGCACTGGCTTGAGCTTCCCGTGGTCACACCCCATAACGGAATGACTCTCGAAGGCATCATTGACCTGATGTACCGCGAGGACGACGAAACCCTGGTCATCGCCGACTTCAAGACTGACATCAGTGTCACGCAGGAGACCCTGGCGGCTTACTGGCGCCAGCTGTCGACCTATGCAGGCATGGTGGAGGGCATCACCGGTCAAAAAGTGAGTGAACTAGTCTTGATCTTCTGCCGAACCGGAGATGGTGAAATCCGCCGTCAGGCACGGCACACCAAAGCAGAGGCCGAGTCGTAAAGTGACGAGTGCCGTCTACCACCAGCGGTGGCGGCACTCGTCATTTTGGCAAGCCCACTTGGCTATGCCACTTTCAACTTTGCCGGTAGCAAAGTAGAAGCGGTCTTCGGGCACAATGACGCAGCCGGCGAATTCCGCTTTCGGATATTGCTCAATGACGTCGGGCATAACCATTCCGTAGACGATGCGCCAGGATTCGTGCCCGCACACCGGGCAGCGTCTTGTCACAGCTGATTTCTTTGCTTTTCCCTTTTCGGTCATACGGGAAATTTAGCCGCAGTGACGGACATTCTGACGAGTTACAAAAATTTCCTATGGCTAAGCGTTTTTTGTAACCCAAGAACTTCCGTCAGGAGATTAACGATGTAGGTGGTATCCAGTTGCTGACTGAGCTCCATCAGGCTAATAACGGGCTGACGTCTCCCAGTTTCTTGGACTTCGCCATAGAGTGCGAGACCGCTGGGCAGTTCCCAGTCCGTCTTCGCCCTTTGACTGACAGGAAATTCCGACAAGTCGAGTGCACCCCCGTCCGGCAGCATTCAGTTTCCGCTGAGCAACCCACTAATCTCGTCGTGGAGCCTAGGGTCGGCGGGTTCGAGGCCGTCAAGCACGTCATGGATACTCACGGTCGACTGACGGACTTCTTTGACGCCGGGCCACGTAAGGAACAATCGCGAGTAGTCCGCTTGGCTCGAATCGACGGTCCGGGTCCAGCTCGGATCCCGTTCGTTGGCGAACCACGCTGACGGCCCGAACTTGAGTTGGAGCAGCGACTGGCCCAAGTCGTTCGATTCTTCCTTCACGTCAATGTTGACGGTCCACTGGTATATCCCCGCGAGTCTGGCGTTGACTCCAACCACAAACCCCTCGCCCCAAGTCGCGTTGAGTTGGCGTCTGAGAGGACCCTCGCTGAACACGCTGAGGCGGCGCTTGGCTCGTTGGAGGAGGTCGCGGCCCTCGCCAAACCGTTCCCTCGCCTGCACCGCAAGGTCATCAGCGAAGCGCTCGGCGGCTACTTCCTGCGGCTGCTCCTGGTATCTGCCTATTTCCCCGGAATCACACATGGCAACAACGAAGTTGAGCACTTCCTGATCACCCACGCGACCTCTTCCCCTAACGAACTTACGGTGCAACTGCTCGATGAACGCATAGGAATCGGGATTTTTCCGCTGGTAAGCCCTGTCGCCACCGACGTGTTCCAGCAGTCGCTCAGCTAACTTGCCATACGTGAGGACCGCGGCGTCCTCCCACCCCAAGGTCTGCAGGGACACATCCTCATCGCGACACAAAAGAGCGACGACGCCACGCCTGCCGTCCCGGACGCTGAACGCCAGGTAACCGCTGTAACTGTGACCGTGACCGTCAGAGGTGAAGTAGTTCTCGATGACGATGACCGCATCTTCGCTCTCAAGGACAAGGTCGGCGATGTCCGCTCCCGCCCCGCCCACCGAGGTGTTCACCTCCTGGCGCACCAAGTAGCTGTCATGTGGAAGGGGGTCGCGCCCCACCGAAACCCGGTTCAACTCGTCGATAAAGATCCGCAGAAAACGGTCGCCCAGGTTGTGCGTTTGCTCGGGGTCCAACAACCATCTGAATACATTGGAGATCTGCTTCTCGTGGAGTCCGTGGTGCATAACGTCAAAGACGTTGAAACCCAGCTCTAGAGACCTGCCTAGCACTGGCAGGAGTCCAGTTACCAAATCATCTGACACGACATCATCCCCCTGGCATCGACGTTAGGGCCAATAGAAGACGCGGCCACTGACTAAAGAATAGGACAACCTCGAACGCTAAACGGGAACTCCCCGCGTCCCCCAGGTGATTCCCCTCTTCGGGGATTTATTCCTCGGTCGCTTCCTCGCTGCCGGTCTCAGACCCGTCAGCCGTCTGTTCGTCGCGCTTCTTCCGTTTGAATAAACCTGCCACGCTCCCGCCGACCGAGCCCGCCGTGCCGGCAATGGCGCCACCAACGCCCTTGACCGCGGTGAGGGCCTGGGGCTCATCCGGGATCCCGTCTCCGTCGATGTCCACGCTCCGGAACGCGCGCGTTACCGTGTCGGCTGCGGTTGCCACCCCTGTGCCCACTGCGACGGCGCCTGTCGCGACGCCGCCTCCGACTGTGCTGGCAGTGCCTGCGATCCAGTTTCCCGTCACCTTAGCGGCGTCCTCCATTGCTGCGAGAGCTCGGTTCTGTTCGATCTCGCGGTCTTCGGCCTCGGGATTATCTTTCGCATTGACGGCCAGATGTTCGGGGAACGTGTCTGGGGCTTCAGCGAACGCAGCGCGGGCGGCGGTCACGACTTCGCGACCGAACACGAAGCGCGTGACACCTCCTGCCAAGGCTCCGACTCCGTATTCGATCGTTGCCTGCTGCTTTCCGCTCAAATTTTTGCGCACGGTCTCCAGCTGACCGGTCTCCATGGTCCGAACCAAAGTCTGCGCCGCACCTCCAGGGAGGGTCTCCGCGAGCGTGTTCGCCCAGTGTGACCAATCCGTGCGGCCGGCAGCGACCCTATTGCCAACACCGACGGCACCTTCAGCCGACGCACTCGATAGGTCCGTGGCCATCGCCGCGATTTGTTTCTGGCTCACTCGTTCATTCGAGAGTCCATAGACAAGGGCGAGGGCCTGGTCTTTATCGAGATCCATTCCGTGAATATCGGCAATAGCGAGAGCAAACACCGCCGTGATCTCGAACTGCAGCTGTTCATCGCCTGCGGGAAGGAGAGCAGCAACGCGCTGTGCACCGTTCTTCGCAGTGCCCATCGCCATGTTCTTCGCTGCCTGTTTGGCAGCGCTCTTTGCGGCAAATTTGACGGCTTCCTTGCCAGTCTTCTTGGCGGCCTGTTGCCCCGCACTCTTCATGCCGGCTGCTGCCGCCCCTACTCCGGGGATCATCGCGATACCAATATCAGCTGCGATCGCGCCGGCGCTGATGAGAGCACCAGCAGTTGTAATCGAGGTTGCGTAGTGACGCTCCAACATCTGGATCACCTCAGCGGGCGTCGCATCCGGATGACGCCGGCGGAGCCTCATGACGTACTTGCGAGCGATCGAATGACGGGCGCTAACAGCCTTTGCAATGTCACGCGTGGCGTCCTCGCCGACAAGCTCTGCCTCCAGCGTGATGCTCTCGATATCGGTCATCGCTTACTCCTCTGTGGTTGCACCTCTCGGAAGGTGTGAACGCGGCCGATAGGTGAGAATTCGCCAGTGGCCCGTGGATCTATGGTGATTGTATTCATAGATCCAGGCTTGACAGGTCACGGCGCGTTCAGACTCCTCGACCAAGTGACTCCCACGTGCGCCCACTAACGGCCTGAGTAGGCTCAATCGACTGCCCACTCAGGCGCGATATGCCCGGTCTGGTACCCGCCCGTGCCACATGCTAGACCCGCGCGATCGGATGCAGCGGGTGTTCGCCTTCATGAGCCCGTGGCGTGCAGTCGGCCCTATAGCAACCGCCGTTGCCGGAACATCGGGAACGACTTTCGCACCCGCTTAACCGTCTCCAGCGATACCTCCACTGTCCGGACACCAGCAGCCAGCCCAAGGTCAGCCTCAACAACGCCCATGGGATCCACCAGAACACTCCGCCCGACGGACACCGGCGGCGCCTGGCACACCCCCGCTACGTACACACTATTCTCGATGGCGCGTGCCGTGTTCAGCGCCAGCCACTGCTCCGTCTTGTGCTCCCCCGGCACCCAGGACGAGCAGACCAGCAGGACCTGCGCGCCGGCGTCGGCCAGTGACCTGGCCAGCTCGGGGAACCGCAGGTCGTAGCAGGTCATCAGCCCAAACCGCACTCCCCAATGCTCGAACGCCACCGGCTCAAGGGACTCGCCCGGCTTGATGAACCCGGACTCCCTGAACCCCTGCGCGTCGAAAAGGTGGATCTTCCGGTAGGAAGCCAGCCGGCCGCCGTCGGGCGCGAACGCCACAAGCGTGTTGTATGCCCTGCCCGGCTCCTCCGAGGACTCCACCACGCCTGTCACCAGCGCGATGGGGTAGCGGCGGGCGTTGGCGGCGAGTGCCTGTCAGACGGGGCCGTCCAGCGGCTCGGCCACCGCGGGGAACGTCGCGTCCACCGCGTCATCTCCGCCAGTCTGCTGGCCGATGGGCCTCGCCGGGTCATTGTCGAAACCGACCAGCCACCGGGCGGCCCGATCTGGTTTCGACCGCCGCGGCCATCCCCGTCATTGCCGTCTCTTCGGCACCATCCGAGGCAGGAAAGCTGCCTATGCCTCGGGCCCCCGCCAAATCAATGTGGAAATGCCGCGGCCCGTCATGGAGCGGGCGGGCCCGCGGTAACTGGGGCCGCCAATCTCAACCTTCGTTCAGCTTGCCATCCCTGAAGGTTGGTCAACCTATGAGGGGCGCGGAAGCGCAGTGAATCCATTTGGTTCGAGGACGCAACTGGCCGCGAGACTGCCGCGCAGCGGGAACCAAGCAGAGTCCTGCCCGAAGTTGAACACGCGAACGAGGTGATAGAAATCAGCGCGATCTTTGGACACTTGAAGTTCGTTATTGCTTACGAAGAACGGCGTTTCGGCGCGTGACCTCGTCGTCTTCACTTCAATCAGCTTTTCCTTGCCGCTTTCTTCAAAGGAAAGAATATCGAAGCCATCCCCGTCACCTCTCGTCTGGCTGACATGATCGATGCTCCGAGCCAAACGGGTTCTTCCTGCCTTAACGAGTCGCCGGTATTCAAGGTCAACCACCGCAAGTTCGCCGGCCAACCCGAGCGCGCGGTTTCTCGCTTCAATCGCGGCATAGTCTGGCCTGCCGCTTTGGGCACCTGTCCTTCCCGAACCATCCGAGTGAATGATCGAGGGAATGCTGGCGCTGCTGAAATCTAGGGTGCCGCTCGGGTTGGCCGTGGGCGATTGCAATGCTTCCGCCAGGACAAGCTCAACGAGGGATGGACTGGAAGCCAACTGACGCTGAACCTCGGGAACCAAGGACTGCTGATAGTTTTGAGCGGGCTGGTAGCCGCGAATAGGCCGCAACCCCAGCTTCATCAGCACGGCGGAGATGTTCTGATGCTTGAACTCAATAGCTGATTCAGACCGGTTAGAGAGCAGCGGCAAGAGTGCCTTCCTGAACTGACTCTTGACATAGGACTCGCCGGACACCTCCAGCCGCAACATATCCAAGTAGCTTCGGACGGTGGCTGCCACTTCAGCCTCAGACCAATCCGTTGGTGCGCCTGCCATGATGCCCCCAGTTCCCCAAAAAATAGCTTGCTCCGGCACAGGCTACATCACGAGATTGTGCGGAAGGCACCTCTGGCCGTCCGGGTGATATTGAGGGCGGCGTGGTTTGATTTCTATCCCAGACTTGGACTTATTGCCGCTATACGTTGCGAATCAAGGGATTGGAGTAATTCGCACATGCGCCAAACCCTGGTGAGTGGGAGACAAAGCTGAATATTCGAACAGTAGGGGCAAGTGTGATTTGCGTCGGGGCGAGTATGCTGCGGAATGAGTGATTCGGACGAGGAATTATGGGATTCTCTTGGCATACCTGACAGGTGCTTTTGGACCGCAAGGGCCCTCATTTAAACGCCAAGACGAGCCTGCGCAGCGACGGTACAAAATCAAAGACGAAGGCAGAGGATGAAAATGGCAGATGAGGCTCAGATACCCCCGTACCAGGACTTCCTCTGGCCAGCGGTTGTGGCCCTGCGGACTCTGGGTGGGTCCGCTTCAATCGACGAACTCCTGGAGCAGGTGATCGTGCAGCAACGGTACTCGGAGGAGCAGCAGGCAGTCCTGCACGGCGACGGGCCCCGAACCGAGATCGGATACAGGCTGGCATGGGCTCGGACCTATCTGAAGGGCATGGGTCTGGCCGAGAACTCGCAGCGCGGTGTCTGGAGCCTGACTGAGGCGGGACTGAACGTGGAACCGGAACAGATCGAGCCCTTGAGGCAGAAGTACATCGCTGCCAGCCGTTCGAAGAATGGCGCGAGGCCCAGGCGGAAGGACAGCACGCCCGAAAGCGAAGGATTCGATGAAAGCTGGGAGGACCAACTCCTCGGACGCATCATGCGCCTCTCCCCTGCCTCGTTCGAACGTCTCGCTCAACGCCTGCTTCGCGAAGCAGGATTCACCAACACCCAGGTCACGGGCCGATCCGGGGACGGGGGCATCGACGGGCTTGGGGTCTATCGGCTCTCCCTCGTCTCCTTCCCTATCTTCTTCCAATGCAAACGGTACGTCGGGAGTGTGGGTGCCGGCGACGTCCGGGACTTCCGCGGGGCTATGGCAGGCAGAGGCGACAAAGGACTCGTTATCACCACGGGGACCTTCACAGCAGAAGCAAAGAAGGAAGCCACCCGCGACGGCGCCCCTCCGCTGGATCTCATCGACGGAAGCACACTTTGTACCCTCATGAAGGAGTATGGTCTCGGGGTAATAGTCACCACCCGCGCCGTAGAGGACGTCAGCATCGACGAGGAGTTCTTCGAGACCGGTTTCTGACAGCCCTGACAGTCCATCTCAGTACAGCCCGCCCGGCCCCCTCGGCGCGCAATCGGCACCGCCCTGGGCGGCTTCCTCGGCTGGCGCGCGGCGTTTCTGTTCCTGGCCGGCTTCCGCCTGGTTCTCGCCGTTCTGGCTTTGTGGCTCCTGCCGTCTGTCCGGCGTGCCACCGGCGAGGCCCGCCCGTCGCTACGCAAAGCGATCGCCCAGCCAGGCGTGAAGGCGGTAGCCATCGCGTGGCCGCTGATGGTCCCGGCCCCCTTTGCGCTCTTCACCTACATCGCGCCGTACATCCGCGACGCCGGCCTGCCCGACAAGCCATCAGCCTCTCCCTCACCGTCCTGGGCGTCTCCGGCCTGCTCGGCATCTGGATCGCAGGCCTCACCGTCGATTCCCCACCCGCGCCGTTCGCTCCTGATTACCCCAGCGACTATCGCCGTCTCGATGCTCCTGCTGCCCTTTGTCGGTGGCAACCTTCCCCTTGTGCTGGTGCTGATGACGAGGGCGCCAGACTCGGAGCGGTTGGCATCTACAACCAGTCGGCCATCCTTCGCGCCGGCAGCGAAAACAAGGACGCCGCTAACAGGATCACTGTTCTGACCGTCCAGCTCGGCATCCCCATCGGCGCCCCCTGGGCTCCGCCGCCCCTAGTGGTGGCCGGACCGCTGCTGGAGCCCACGGACGCGGTGCTCCCGGTCCTCGCGGCCCTGCTCGTCACCTTGGGAGGCAGGAAGGCTGCCTATCCCGGCCCACGCGAATCGGTGTGGAAGACGCCGCGGCCTGTTGAAGAACACCGGGGCACAGCGGCTAGAAAATAGGTTGTAGCCACCGCAGCAAGAGCGGCCTGAGGGTGCTCCGGTGTTTCTGCCCGGCAATAGCCACATCCGCGGCCTCCCAAGAAACTCTTGGCAACAAACCATGGGTTCCGCTGAGGTTATCCGGCACCAAGCATCAATTGAGGATCAAGAATCCGACAATTTTCTGTGAGGAATCCAGCTCGTGGAGCTTTCAGCGGTTCATAATCAAAGGCATTTATCTAAACTGGTGACAGCAATCATAGCGAAACCTCTGATGCGATTTCTGCCAAGGAATAATCGCTGCGTACACGGTCGTATTTTTCAAAGCTCAAATATTCATAGATTGGGGATCCAACTTGAAGCAGCGTCTTCTGCTAATTGCAGCACTTCTTCTCATGAGCCTTGGCGGCACCGCCTGCGGGAGCCAAGCTTCCGCAGGCTCTGAAGCTACGGCTACGCCTACCCCGACGAAGACAGCAAAAACGTCCACCCCACAGCAGTTGGCCTCGGTCGTCGCGGAGCACAATGCAAGTGTTGAGCAGATCAACCTTGATGAAGACTGCAGTTTTTATGAGCACAGCGCGGAAGGAAATCCCAAGGCATTCGCAGCCAACGTCCAAGCCCTTACCTGCTCAATTGGAAAGCAGACTCATGCGATTAACGCAGAGATTCTCGTCACGAAGCTCACGAAGCTGGCGCCATACCCAGAGGAGTTGGCGTCCTTGGTGGAGGACACCATAGCCAAGGCCAAAAGATTGGCGGCCATCAAGGTAAATGACTCCTGCGATTCTCAATCAACGGTTTCGGATGTCTGCCGGCTAGCTCGACTGAATTACCGCATGGCGGCACCAGGACTCGCGTCAACGCTGGCCAGTTGGAAGCCCTACGGGGCATAGTCCGAACCCTGGCTGAACTGCCGTGTTCTAATTCGTTTGGTCCGGCGCCTCGGGCAAACGGACTAACTGTTCCTCTTTGACCTCGCCTCCAACTCAGGGCACCAATCGCGCAACCTCGCCCCCTAGCGTGGACGGGTCACCGGCCAACAGCCGGGCCGTCACCCCAGGAGGGACCACCCATACGCCCAATCCTGACTGCAGCGGCAACCGCCGCCCTGATCGCAGCTCTGGCGGGCCCCGCAGTCGCCGCACGGACGCCGGAGACAGGCCCACGATGCCCGTGACAGTCAGGTTCGCCACCGGGGTGTGGAACTTATCGCTGAGCCGGCCGAATATCGCCTTGGGCAGGACGGAGTCGCCGCCCATCGCGTACAGCAGGCGGGAGGCGGGAGGCGCTGGCCTGTGCTGCGAGGCCGGAGGCGAACTGCGCCACCACCATGCCGGCCAGGAAAACGGCGCCGAACAGCTGCCCGCCGATCTGCAGGGCGATGGAGCTGGCCGCGGAGGCCGAGTCCTCGAACACGCCGCCGGGGTGGACCAGCTGGGTCACGTAGGACACCGCCACGAAGATTCCGCCGCCGATCAGGGCCACCAGCATGATGGCGCGGGGCACGGTTTTGCGCGGGTTGATGGTTTCCTCGGTGAGGGTGGTGACGGCGTCGAACCCCAGGGACGAGTACGCGGCGATCGCGGCACCGGCGGAGATGGAGGCGAAGCTGGCGGTGTCGTTGAAGAACGGCTGGGTGCTGGCCAGCCCCGTTACCTTTTTACGTAGCCCCATTCCTGTTGCAGGATGAGCGTTTGTGGCGGATTCGCCGCCTTCCTTCGGATGTTCTAGCGGAACTTTCGGCGTCCCCTGCCGAGTCCCAGGCAGTGAACCGGCTGGTGGACCGGCGACTGCTGTTCGAATGCGCAGTGACGCACTACGCGGCGATCAACGCCACGCCCGACCAACTGGATGAGCTGGACCGGCTGACCCGGGACATGGCAGAGTCCTCGGACTGGTCCGACTACGACCAGGCCGACGAGCAGTTCCACCAGCTGGTGGGGACCGCGTCAGGGCTGGGCACCGCCCTCGAGGTTTACCACGAGGCGCTCGCCGAGCTCTATGCCTACTTCATCCCCTACCCCATCGAGCTGCTGCACAGTCCAACTGCGACCACGTGGCTCTGGTGGCAGCCCTGCGTGCCGGCGACGAGACCGGGGCCGTGGAGATCGCCCGCAAACACGTGGATATCCTGCACCGGACGATGTTTATGGGGCTGGCGCAGGGCGGGGTCTAAGCCGCCGTTTGCGATTCACTGGCGCCAGGAGCCCTCTGGTCGACTCTCCGGCAACATCGACGGCGAGTGGAGCGTGCCGTTGAAAGCTGCGGCCAGCCAACCCGCCCACCGCTGAACAAACTCATCCAAATCGAAAACGTCAACCGGCGTGAACGGCCTAGCCAACTGATCGCGCCCTGACGTGCCTCCGCCGCGGATTGCTTCAGCGGCCGCGGGACCGGCCATAAGGGCATAAGGATGCGCTGACGGTTGGGGTTGGCGGGCAACGATTGATTGAATAAATGCAGTTTCGAACCATTGAAATTGGCCTTCAACTGCGACGTCTCCATACCAGAGCGAATGACTACGTCCCTCGTATCCTCTGGCGTCCCTAGGACGACGCACATGGACTGCGGCGCAGGCAATGACTTCGAAGGGGAGATCTGCGGTGCCCGCGGGCACGGCCGCAGACATTTCAAGCCTCGAATCGCCGAGTACGAGAGTCCAAGCGCCGTTCTCGCCGGCATTAACCTCCCCTTGACCTGCCGAATCGGAAAAGGCGTCCAGTGCTTCTTTCGACAGGCGCCGGTAGATATGGATGGCAGAGTCCGCCATTGCCGTCCTGCGGTCAGCTGCGGTTTTGGCTTCTGATTCCTTACGCGCTAGTTCCAGTTTTGTTCGCGCTAGCGCCTGGTTGGCGTTTTCCAAAGCGGAAAGTCCTTCGCCGACGGCGCCCCTGAGGCTCAGCTTCAACTGCTTCCTGAAGTCCGCGGGCGTAGGCCGGGCCTCGGGGGCCTTGGCAAGGCAGTATTCGATGAGGTAGTGCAGCTTCCCCGGCGCGTTCGATGGCGGGACCGGCGAATGCAGGTGAGCTTCTTGCAAGTCCCTGTGGGTCGCGAAGGGCGTTTGACCGACAATAAGCTCGTATGCAACGACGCCGAGGGCGTACATGTCTGCTGCCCCAGTAGCGCGTTGGAGTCGCCATTGTTCGGGTGCCGCATAGGCCGGAGTGAGCCGGTACTTGTGCGTGTTCGCTTGCGTAGACGCTTCTGCATACCGGGAGATCCCAAAGTCAGCCAGACACCATTTATCCTCTAGCAGAAGGATGTTCTCAGGCTTAATATCGCGGTGAACCACGTCTCTAACGAGCATGTCTTCGAGCGCGTCGGAGACATCTTCCAGAACTTTGACAGCATCCTGAATGTCGAGGGGACCTCTGTGGCTGATAAGTTCATCCCGCAAGGATCGTGTCGCCCTAGGCATGATGATTACCCAGTCGTCAAGGTGCTCACCACTGTCCAAAATGGGCACTACATTGTGGGCGCCAGCCAACCGGGTATCAAAAAGAAGCTCCCGCTCGGCTCCCGGCTCCTTCGGTATAAATTTCGCCACGCACCCGTCCTGCGGACCAGATGCTTCCAGTACCCGACCAAAAGCACCGTTACCGATCTGACTCCCGATCGTCCAAGTGCTGTCTAGCTGTATTTGCATTTGCTGTCCCCTTGCCTGCAATTTGCCTTTGTCAATGCTACAGACCTGCACCGATGTATGTGTTCGGCACTCAAAAGGGGCGTCTTACTTTTGAGTAAATACCAATTTCTCGTCCGGTACAACGAACCCAGGCACTTGTCGCTGATTACACAGCAACAGTCAGTGGGGAACGAACAGCCCTCAGTTCCGTCTAGGTCATTTACCTCATCTCCAGTACAACGACTGGCAAACTGTACATAGGAAAAGCCGATGGGTTGAACGCTTCCCTAGCCGCTGCACCGAAAAACGCCAGTACGGCCACTGCGAACAACGTCGCCCTCCGCGAACTGGCCGGGGCCGGCACCAGCCACGCACGCTACTTCCAGTTGACGGGCAGGCGCCTTGGTGATGGAGATGGGCACCGTCGTATCGCACGGGGCTGTGGTGGCCCGTGCGTACGATATCCCCGCCGTCGTGAGTGTTGCCGATGCCATCATCATGGTGAGGCCGTGGCACCGATCCGATGAGCCGAATTAGCGAAGGACGCGCCAGGCCAAAACCGGACGCGCCCTTCGCATGCAAGGAACCCGCAGCGTAGTTCAGCGCCTGGTTCAGTCGATGAGCACCGGCTCCTTGGCACCGTCCGATGCTTCCACGGCGACCGAAACCTTCCCGTTCCGGTGGTGCAGCCAGTTCGCCACTGCCAGCAGTGCCACAAGTCCGAACGTGCTCAGCAGCTGGGGACGGGAATCCTCGCCGATGAAGCCCACCGTAAAGATCGCCGCAAGGATGACAAGACCAAACACCGTCAGCCACGGGAAGCCAGGCATCCGCAGGGGAAGGTCCGTCCCCTCGCGGTCGGCGCGGAGGCGCAGCGCCAGCTGGGCCAGGAGCGCGGACGTCCACACCAACAGGCAGGTTGAGCCCACGATGTTGAGCAGAACGCCGAGGACCATCTCGGGGAAAGCCAGCTCCAGCACGACCGTCACAACGCCGAAGGCGACGCTGGCCAGGACTGCCACAACCGGGACGCGTGCCTTGGACACCGAGGCAAGCAGGCGCGGCGCGTCGCCCCGCTCGGCGAGGGAGTACGCCATCCGGGAGGCACCGTAGAGGTTGGCGTTGAGGGCGGAGAGCAGTGCGGCGACGGCTACAAGGGTGATGGCAGTCGCCGCGCCGGGCATGCCGGCGGCCTCCAGCACCGCGGCGAACGGGCTCTTCAGCCCCGCCGAGCCTACGGGAACCACGGCAGCGATGATGAAGATGGCACCGATGTAGAACACCAGGATGCGCCACAGCACGGTGCGGACTGCCTTCTTCACACTGCGGGCCGGCTCGGCGGTCTCAGCTGCCGCCACGGACACGATCTCGGTGCCGCCGAATGCGAACGCCACCACGAAGAGTGCCGTGGCGATCCCGGCGAAGCCGTCGGGCGCGAACCCGGCACCGGCGAAATTGGCCAGGCCCGGCGACTGCACGCCCGGCAGCCAGCCGAAGAGCAGGGCAGCGCCCACCAGGAGGAACCCGACAATCGCCGCCACCTTAAGCAGGGCGAACCAGAACTCGAACTCGCCGAAGTTCTTCACGCTGGTGAGGTTCACGGCGGTGAGCACCACGATGAACACGAACGCCATCAGCCACACCGGCAGGGCCGGGAAGATGGTGGCCAGCAGGCCTGCCGCGCCGAGCGCTTCGGCCGCGATGACCACCACGAGCTGCAGCCACCACAGCCAGCCCACCGTGGCACCTGCCACCGGCCCGTAGGCCTTGGCGGTATAGACGGAGAAGGCGCCGCTGTCCGGATTGGCGGCTGCCATCTCGCCGAGCGCCCACATCACCAGGATGATGAGGGTGCCGGCCACGAGGTAGGAGATCAGCACCGCCGGGCCGGCAGCCTGGATGCCGGCGCCTGAGCCGATGAACAGGCCCGCGCCGATGGCGCTACCGAGCCCCATCATGGTGAGCTGGCGGGGTTTGAGTGCCGCGCCCAGTGCGCGGCCAGACTTCATTGTCTGTTGTTCCATGGGGATTCCTCTGGTTGTAGGTGGAACGGGGTTGGGGATTTTGGGTCAGTCGGTTTTCAGGCTGCGTGGGCTTGCAGAATCCGGAGCACGCGGTCATTGGAGGCAGGATCGGCAACGGTGATCCGCACGCCGTCGCCCTGGTACGCCCGGACCAGGATTCCCGCGACGTCAAACGCGTCCACCAGCCTCGCGCGGAGCTCGTCATCCGCACGGATCCACAAGAAGTTGCCCTGGCTCGCCTGCAGTTTCCAGCCCTGGGCTTTCAGCTGCGCGGCCATCCGGGTGCGCTCCTGCCTGACGGCGCCCACCCGGGTTTCCATCTCCTCCCCCGCATCCAGCGACGCGATGGCCGCCTTCTGGGCCAGCGTGCTCACGGAGAAAGGAAGGGCGGTCCTGCGCAGTCCCTCAGCGATGGCCGGCGACCCGACGGCATATCCCACGCGCAGGCCGGCGAGTCCATACGCCTTCGAGAAGGTGCGCAGGATGCAGACGTTCGGGTACCGGCGGTACAGCGCCAGGGAATCGGGGCCGCTGCCCGCTTCCGCGTATTCCACATAGGCCTCGTCGATCACCACGAGGATGTCGGAGCGGATGGACTGCAGGAACGCCTCGATGCGCTCGTGGCTGATCGGCACGCCCGTCGGATTGTTGGGCGTGCAGAGCAGGATGACCTTGGTGCGGTCAGTGACGGCCGCGGCCATCGCATCGAGGTCGTGGCCCTCAGCACTGTCCAGCGGAACGCGGACCGGCCGGGCGCCTGCCAGCTCAACCAGGATGGGGTAGGCCTCAAAGGAACGCCATGCGAAGATCACCTCATCCCCGGCGTCGCACAGTCCGGTGATGATTTGCTGGAGGACACCCACGCTGCCGGGTCCCACCGCCACCTCCCCGGCGGTGACGCCGAGGTGTCGGGCAAGCCGTTCGCGGAGTTCGACGGCGGCACTGTCCGGGTAGCGGTTCATCGTACCGGCCGCCGCGGCCACCGCAGCGGCGGCAGCGGGGAGTGGCTCGTAGTGGCTTTCGTTGCTGGCGAGGGCTGCGATGTCCGTGCCGGCGCTGCGCCGTCCCGGGACATAGGGCGGGAGGCCGGCCACCGCGCCACGAAGGGTGGGAAGCGCCGTTTCCGGTGCGGTCAGGAGTTGATCACGGGTCATGAGGACCGATCATGGATGTGACCGGGCGCACATTGCAAGATACCCTCAACCCATTGGGACTTCTGCTCAACTTCTACTGACAGTGGTGAAAATATGACCATCCAGAACTCTCGCACCCTGGATTCCCTCGACGGCAGGATCATCCTCGCCCTGGACAAGGATCCCGAGGCCAGCGCCCTGGCACTCTCGCGGACGCTCGGCGTCGCAAGGAACACGGTCCATGCCCGACTGGCCCGACTCGAGCGCAGTGGCGCCCTCCGTTCCTTCAGTCGAAGGCTGGATCCCGCCGCGCTTGGCTATGACCTGATGGCCTTCCTCTCCCTGTCCATCAGCCAGACGCGGACAGGTGCCGTGGAAGACGGACTCGCCGCGATCCCGGAGGTCATCGAGGTGCACGCCACCACCGGCGACGCGGATCTCATGGCCAAGGTGGTGGCCCGCGGCACGGCCGATCTCTACCGCATCACCAACCAGATCCTGGAAATCGAGGGGATCCAGCGGACCAGCACGGCCATATCTGTACTGGAACTCATGCCGCCCCGCTACGACGGGCTCTTGAGCCGGCTCTCGGAGCAGGAATCCCGCCCTTCCAACTGAGTGCGGGTGACGCACGCCACAAGTGCGCATATTTTCAGTTGCTCCAGTATTCTCCTGCCAATTATCCCAATCAAAATCACGCGTCTTGCCTATCTGTGAACCAGCCCACAAGATTCCTGCATGACTACTCTCACCGTCTCAGGCCGCGTGGCACAGGTTCTCAGCAGCTACCTCAGCGACGTCTTCGGCGTCATGGGCAACGGAAACGTCTATTTCCTCGACGCCGCGGAAAAGCTGGGCCTCCGCTTCTCCCCCGTCCGCCACGAAGGCGCCGCCATCGCCGCGGCAGACGCCTACTTCCGGGCCTCGGGACGTCTCGCAGCGGGCACCACCACCTACGGCCCCGGCTACACCAACGCACTCACCGCCCTCGCAGAGGCGGTCCAGGCCCAGATCCCCGTGGTACTGGTCACCGGGGACGCCCCCACCAGTGGCCCCCGGCCCCAGGACGTGGACCAGGCGGCCATCGCAGCAGGCCTCGGCGCGGCAACCTTCACCGTCACCCGCGAAGCCGCGGGCTCCATCACCCAGCAGGCAGTGGAGTACGCACTCACCAAGCGGACCGCCGTCGTTATTGCCATTCCCTACGACCTCGCGGCACTCGAGGCTGCGGATGAGGAACTTCCGGCGCCGTTGGCAGCTCAGGTGACGGACGACGTCGACGGCGGCCTTGGGCAGGTAGCCCGCCTGCTCGCCGGGGCCAAGCGGCCGCTGATCCTGGCTGGCCGGGGTGCGCACCTCGCCGGAGCGGGCCCGGAGCTCCGGGAGCTCGCCGACCGCCTGGGCGCGCTGACTGCCGGAACCGCCCTGGCGCTCAACCTCCTCCAGGGCGAGGGATACCTCGGCGTCGCGGGCGGCTTCGGCACGGACACCGCGGCCGGGCTCATGGGTGATGCCGATGTGGTCCTGGTGGCCGGGGCAAGCCTGAGCCAATTCACCATGCGGTTCGGGCACTTGCTCGGCCCTGACAGCACCGTCATCCAGATCGACACCGCCCTGCAGCCGACGCACTCCCGGGTGGACACGTTCGTCAGCGCGGACGTGAAGTCCGCTGCGGGACGTCTCCTGTCGATGCTGGACGGCGCGGCCTCGCCGAACGCCGGCCGGCCAGACGTCTGGCGCGCGGAAGCCCGCCGTCGGCTGGCCGAAGGGCCGGGCCACGCGGCAGGCTCCGACGAGACCCCGGACGGCCGGCTGGACCCGCGCTCCCTTGCCACTGCACTGGATGCCGTGCTGCCGGACCGCCGTACGGTGGTCCAGGACGGCGGGCACTTCATCGGCTGGGCACCCATGTACTGGAACATCCCGCGGCCGCAGGACCTGGTCATGGTGGGGACGGCCTTCCAGTCCATCGGCCTGGGCCTTGCGAGCGCCGTCGGAGCGGCCCGCGCCGTGGAGGACGGCCGCACGCTGGTGCTGGCCTCCGGCGACGGCGGTTTCCTGATGGGCCTGTCCGACCTCGAATCGCTCATTGGTGCGGCGAGCAGCGCCGTCGTGGTGATCTACAACGATGCCGCCTACGGGGCCGAAATCCACCAGTACGGCTCCCAAGGCCTGACCGAAAAGCCCATGCTGATCCCCGAGGTCGACTTCAGCGGGATCGCCCGCGCACTCGGTGCCGAGTCGGCCATCATCCGCTCCCTGGCGGACCTTTCCGCGCTCACAGACTGGATCGACGCCGGCGCCAAAGGAACGTTCGTGGCCGATTGCCGCATTACCTCAAGCGTCCGGGCCCCGTGGATGAGCGAGTGGATGCAGGCCAAGCAGGAGGCGAAGGCGGCGGTGGCGGGGTAGCAACCTTCAAGACCTACCCAGCCCGCCGCCGTCGTAAGCCCCCGCTGGACCCGCTCACCCAACAGGCGACCCGACCCGGATTACCCCCGCAATGTGCCGCGGGAACTCTGTCAGCTCTTCGCCCGCCTCCTGATACCACTGCGAGAGGACCGCCGGAGGCTTGCCCAGGACCGTCGTGTTGCTGAACGATTCGATCCACGATCCGGACCGTGCCAGGTGTTCGCTGACCACGCCCATATGGTTGGCCATGGATTCGGCGTCGGCGTGGACCTGAAGGACGGTGATCTGCCGGCCCTGGTCATCCGCGAAGAACTGGAACACGAGCATCTTTGGCTCACGGCTCTCCACGAGGCTGGCCACCTCTCGGCAGGACGCGAGTGCTTCATCGAGATGCCCCGCGCGCACGGTGTAGGTGCCCAAGTAGACAAACGGCTCGTACATGATGGCCTCCTGAACTAGCTAATCCGCACCCTGCGGATCACTCTCAGGATCCCGCCGGCGGTGCCAGGCAGGCATCGGCAAACCGCGCCACCTTCGACATCCGGCATTGGGTAGTTATGCCCAGTCCAACGATGCATAGTAGTGCTCAGGAGGTTGAAGTGGCCGACGACGGAAATCACCTCGCGCAGGCACGGGCATTCCACGCGGCGTACGCGTGGCGGCAGGCCTGCGACGAGTTCCGCGCCGCCGGCGGGCCCGCTGGCCTCGGGGTGGAGGATGTCGAGTGCTTCGCCGAGTGCGCACAAATCGTGGGGTTCCGCGACGATGCGATTGCCGCGCTGGTGCGTGCCTTCGAGGAGCGGGCCGCGAACGGCCAGGTGGGTCCCGCCGTCGCCTCCGCTTTCTGGCTGTGGCAGGCTTACCGCCTCAACGGCGAGGACGCTCAGGCCAACGGCTGGCTGGCACGGGCCCGGGAACTCGGCCCGGACGACGCCGGCGAAGAGCCCGGCTGGCTGCTCATCACCACGGCGTACTACCGGATGGGCGCTGGCGCCTATGACGACGCCGTCACGCTCCTCGCCCGCGCCCGTGACGGGGCCGCAAGGACGCACGACGACGATCAGCTCGCCTTCTCGACGCTCCTCACCGGCCGCGCCCTCGTCCTGTCCGGCCGCCTCGCGGACGGGCTGGACTGGCTCGACAATTCGATGCTCCGCGTAGTGGCGGGCCAGACAACGCCACGGGTCACAAGCCTGCTCTACTGCGCGGCGATCGGCACCTGCGAAATGGAGGTGCACGACGTCGCGCGGATCCGGGAATGGAGCGCCGCCCTCGGATCGTGGCTCAAGAAAGTACCTCCGTTTGGTGGGCCCTTCTACGGTCACTGCCTGACTTACCATGCGGTCCACCTCCGGCTCGCAGGCGAGTGGGCGGCCGCCCTTGCCCAACTGGAACAGGCATGCCGCAGCCTGGCCGAGGGCGCAGGAACCCGCTTCATGGGGCATGCGCGCTACGAGCTCGGTGAATCGCATCGCCTCTTAGGCGACTTCGCCGAGGCCGTGGCATCCTACCGGACGGCAGCGTTCACCGGAGGCCCCACGCAGCCAGGGCTCGCCCTGCTCAGGCTCTCCCTGGGAGACGTGCCAGCGGCGGCAGCGGGAATCCGGCGTGCGCTCGGCGAGTCCGTGGGGCCGGCTGCCCGCGTGGAACTGCTGCCTGCGGCAGTGACCGTGCTGTTGGCGGCACAGGCTGCAGGTGAAGCCGAGGCCGCTGCAGCCGAGTTGGGCAGCCTCGCCGAGCATTTCGCGTCCGACAGCGTGCGCGCCACCCACGCACGGGCACTTGGCGAACTGGCTCTTGCCAGGGATGACCTGCATCAGGCACTTCCTTGGCTCCGGCAGGCCGCCGGTCTGTGGCGAGACCTCGACGTCCCCTATGAGACGGCACAGTGCACCGTACTCCTCGCCACCGCGTACCGGGGGGTTGGGGACGACGAAGCGGCGGACCTTGAACTCGAATCGGCACGCCAGGCCTTCACGCGTCTCGGCGCCCGTCACGACCTGCTGATAGTCGAAGGCATGCTCCGGCATCTCGACACGCCGGGCCAGCACGGACTCTCACCCCGCGAGGTGGAAGTGCTCCGGTTAATCGTGCAGGGCCTGACCAACCGGGCAATCGGTGCGGAGCTGTTCCTCAGCGAGCGCACCATCCAGCGCCACGTGAGCAACATTTTCGACAAGCTCGGAGTGAGCTCCCGGACACAGGCTGCAACACATGCCATCGAGGAAGGGATCATCAGCGGCGCCCCGTGAGGCTCGTTACCACGATGTACCCGTTAGACCCCGCAGGCAACTACTGGCGAACAAGCCTCCACAACGACGTGACTTCGGCCGCGCGCGCCTCGAACAGAGGATCGTCGCGGTCCGATGCCTTCGGATGCGTTGGCTTGGTGTCCAGCCGGTCCACCACCTTCAGCCCGGCCGCCTCGATGGCGGTCAGCAGATCGTCTCGCGTCCGCAGGCCAAGGTGTTCGGCCAGGTCGGAGAGGACAAGCCAGGCCTCACCTCCCGGCTCCAGATGGTCGGAGACTCCGTTCAGGAAGCGGAACAGCATCCTGCTCCCGGGGTCGTAGACGGCGTTGTCCAGGCTGGAATGCGGCGTGGCCGGAATCCAGGGCGGGTTGCACACGATGAGGGGTGCCAACCCGGGCGGGAACATGTCGGTCAGGACGGCCTCGGCACGATCGTCAACACCGAGGTTCCGGAAATTCTCGGCGGCGCAGGCGATGGCACGCGGCTCATTGTCCGTGGCCACCACGCGGTGGACGCCCCGGCGCGCGAGGACGGCAGCCAGCACCCCGGTGCCGGTTCCGACGTCGAACGCCAGCGTGTCAGAGGGAAGCGGTGCGGCGGCCACGAGATCCACATACTCGCTCCGGGTGGGGAAGAACGTGCCGTAGTGCGGGTGGATGCGGTCCTGCAGGGCATCGACGTAGACGCCCTTCCGCCGCCACTCGTGGGCGCCGATGACTCCCACCAGCTCCTGCAGCGACACCACTGAGGGTTCGCTGAGGTCCCCGTACGCCTCGGCGGCGGCCTCCCGGATGTCCGGTGCGCGGCGCAGCGGCACCACCGGGCCCGGATCAAGGGGAACCAGCAGCAGGCCAAGGATGCGCGCACGGTGCGAGGCGGACTGGCGGTGCCGATAGAACTTTTCGGCCGGAGTTGCTGTGGTCTCTTTCTTTCCGGCGCCTACCCGCCGGTCCAGGGCGTTGAGGATCTGCCGTGCGTTGTGGAAGTCACCGTGCCAGAGCATCGCGATCCCCTGGGACGCCATCCGGTTCGCATCGTCTGCCGTGAGGGAGTCGTCGACTACTTCTACGCGGGTCGGCGCCGGTCTGCCGTTCGCCGACCGCCATCGCGCGGTCATGCTGACGCCAGCCTCGGCCCAGGTCACGACGGCGGGATCAGCCACCGCAGCTGTTCGCTCGGGCTTGAGGACCGGCGTCGGGATTCCCACGGGAGCTGGTGTATCGGTACTGATAGAGATCCATTCCAAGCGTCAGGGGAGCCGATCGGCGACTGACGATTGCGGCGGTGATCCACGACGGGGAAGGCGACGGCCCAGGTTTCCGGACCGTCATCCGGCCGCGAACCGAGCGTGGTTGATGGCCGCTGGAGCCATTCAACCTGCCTTCTCAGGATACAGGTGCGCCGCGGGTGGGAGGTCCAACTGAAACCCCCTAGCCTTGGAACATCGGATCCAAAGGCTCATCAGCTGTTCCTGGGCTCCAGGGCCCGGTCAACATCCTTGAGCACCACCCCTCGAAAGGTATGCACCCATGCGGATACTCGTTGTCGGAGCCGGAGCCACCGGCGGGGCGTTCGGCACGCTCCTGCAGGAAGCGGGACGGGATGTCACATATCTTGTGCGGCCGCGCAAGCAGGAGGTCCTTCGCCGCGACGGGTTGCGCTTTATCTCCCCCACCGCTGACCGGACGCACCCGGTGCAGACCATTACCGCCCCGGACGGGTCGGACGGCTTCGATCTGATCCTCGTCACGGTCAAAGCCACCGCGTTCGACGGCGTACTCGGCGAACTGGGCGCTTTCGTGGGGCCTGGAACCAGCATCGTTCCCATCCTCAACGGCATGGCCCATGTGGACCGGCTCGAGCAGCAGTACCCGGGACAGGTGCTGGGCGGCCTGGCCCGGATCGTCGCCACTCTCGACGGCGATGTGGTCCGCCAGCAGGTGCCCCTCACTTCGCTCACGGTAGGTGGGCTGAACGGAAACCCTGTCCCCGCGGATGTTTCTGAGGCTCTGGACGTGCCCGGCGTCGATTTCTCGGTAGTTGACGACATAGTGGGCGCACTGTGGGATAAATGGGCATTTATCGCCGCCGCGGGGATCGTCAATTGCCTGTTCCGGGCGCCGGTGGGACGGATCATCGAGGCCGGCGGGCAATCCAAAATCCTGGAGGCCATCAGCGAAACTGAGGCGGTGGCTGCCGCTGCAGGACATGCCGTTTCCGACGCCGCTCATGGACAGGCGGTGAGCATCCTCACCGAGCCGGGATCGGCCTTCACGTCCTCCCTGTACCGGGACCTCAGCGCAGGGCTCCCTTCGGAGGCTGAGCACATCCTCGGCGATCTCGCACGCAGGGCCCGGGAGCTCAACGTTCCAGCGCCGCTGCTGGACCTCACCCTCATCCAGATCAGGGCCGGCCTGCAGCGCTGAACCCTTCGGCGCAGCTGCACGGAATGCAAGGAGCGAAGCCGGGCCTGCCCAGGATCCCACCCGCTCGGCCTAAGGAATTCACAGGTCCGCGGCCTACCATGGCCTTCATGAAAGCTGCCAGGGACGTCCGCTCAGCCGCCGTTGTGATTAACGCCGGATCACGCCGAGGGGCGGCACCCGAACTTGCGGTGGACACGATGCGAAAGGCAGGCGTGCCGATCTCCGCCGTGCACCACGTGCTGTCCGGGGCAGACCTGGCCGGGACGCTGGACCGGGTGCTTGCAGACGGGCACGACCTTGTGGTTGTTGGTGGCGGCGACGGGACTGTGTCCTACGCCGCCGGCCGGGTTGCCGGCACCAACGTGATGCTCGGCGTTCTTCCGCTGGGCACCGCCAACGACTTCGCCCGCACGCTGGAGATCCCCAACAATCTCGCCGAGGCGTGCGCCACCGTCGCCGAGGGGAAGGTGGTGGACATCGACCTCGGCCGGGCCAACGGCGAGCCGTTCCTCAACGTCGCGTCCGTGGGCCTGTCGGTGGCGGTCACCGAAGCCCTCAGCCCCCGCCTGAAGCGGATGATCGGGCCATTGGCCTACAGCATCGCGACGCTTCGGGCCTATGCCAGGCACCAGCCGTTCCGGGCCCGCCTCGAGTTTCCGGAAGGGGACCACGAGCCGATGGAGTTCGAGGACCTGCTTCAGGTGGCCGTCGGCAACGGCCGGCACTACGGCGGCGGCAACACGGTCTCCCCCACCGCCGGGATCGATGACCACATCCTTGACATCTACGCCATCCTGGCCGGCCCGCTCCGGGAGCACGTGAGTATCGCACGGCTGCTCAAGGACGGAAGCTTCATCAAACACGACCGGGTGCACCACGTGACCAGCCGACACGTCCGGCTTGTCACCGAGCCGCCGCTTTCGGTGAATCTCGACGGCGAAATCGCCACCACCACGCCGGCAGACTTCACCATCCAGCGAAACGCCGTCCACGTCGTGGTGCCCCAAAGCAGCACCAGCGCATTGTTTGACGGACCGGGCGCCGCGGACTGGCCGCCCGTGTGAAAGCCAGCGGCCGCCGTCGTACTCTCACGACGGCGGCCGCTGGCCAGGTGCCAGGCCCCCCCTACTGTCCCGGCTTTACTGTCCCGGGGGCCGGTAGTTCGGCGTCTTCTTGGCGGCCTCGTCGATGTCCTCCACCGTCAGGAGCGGCTTCAGGCGGACGTTGACGGTCCCGGTCGAATTGATCAGCAGCGACAGTGCTGCAGCACTTGCATCGTCCGGCGCCTCAAAAACTCCAAGGACGTCGTAGTAACCAAAGGCGTAATAGAAGCTCTCCAGCGATCCACCGACAGACTTGAGAGCCTCCGTCAGGGCATCACGCCGCTTGGTGCCGCCTTCCTGCATGAGCCCCTTGATCCCGTTGCCTACATACGTCGCTTCAAACAGATACTTCGGCATTGTCATTCCTTTCCTGGATTCCTATCCCGTCGGCTGTTCATCGCGCCGAGTGCAATCAACGCCGTCATTTTTACGCAGCAACACGCCATTGAGGAGGTACGGACTACCGCGACCACCAGCGGGCACACTCTTATCCCGGGTGCCTGTGGTGCAGGATGACATCCACACAGAATCCTCCTCACCTGGCTCCATCGCCGTGCAGGAGCGGCCCAGATCCGGCCCCTTATCCCGTGGAAACGGGGTGGATGACCCCGCTAAAGCAGACGTTATTCCTCGGGCTACGGGCAGTCAATACTCGGGGATAACGTATGGGTCCCACCCAGTCCCCCTGCGGGAATTCAACCGATGCATAACCCTTGTAGCGGGAAGGATGTGCTGGTCTTCCTAGCGCGTTCGGGGGCTTGTATGCTTTGGATCGGAGAGCCGGGAAGCCTGGTCGGCCCGTGGGCAGTGCCCGCGGAACGCCCTTGGCGGCCGCCTCGGGTGTTCGCGTGATGACCTGAGGAGCGGACGGCCCATGAATGCAGTAACACCTGTCATTGAAACTCTCGGACTCGCCAAGGATTTCGGCAGGACAGGCAGCCGTCATGGCTCTGTCTGATGAGGAGCGCAGGCGCCTTGAAAAGCTGGAAGAGGAACTGGCCGCAAGCGATCCGGACCTGGACCGGGAGTTACAGGGCGGTCTATCCAGGTACCGGGCATCCGCCCGGACTATCTACGGTTTACTGACCACTTTCGTTGGCTTCGCCTTGGTCATTGCCGGAATCATTACACAGCTCGCGGTCATCGGCGTCGCTGGTTTCCTGCTGATGGTCGCGGGAGTCAACTGGTTCCTCCGCGGTCTGCACATGGGGGACACGACCGGGCACCAGACATGAAACCGTACATGCGGAGGACGAATACGTCGCCGTGGGCCTTAAATCGGTGACATACCAATGAAGGTACTGATCATGACATTGGGGACGCGCGGTGACGTCCAGCCGTTCATAGCCTTGGCCCAGGGATTGCTCACTGCCGGGCATCAGGTGACGCTCGCCGCGCCGCAACGGTTCGCCGGATTCGTCGCCGGTCACGGGGTGCCCTTCGCCGGAGTGGATGACGGCCCGATGCGGTTGATGGACGACCCGGCAATTGCGGGTGTGATCGAGGGCCGGATGCGTGCCCGGCTGCGACAGGTCCGGACCATGCCGGCGATGTTCACCCAACTGCTCGCCTACTGCTGGACCGTCGCTTCGCACGGCGCGGGAGCCGGCGCAGATGTTGTGGTGCACAACGGCCAGATCATCGCCGGGCAGCACGTGGCCGAGAAGCTCGGTATCCCAGCCGTGCTTGCTCTCCCCATGCCGGTGTACGTCCCGACCCGGGAGTTCCCGTGGCCGGGCGTAGGCCTGCCATCCTGGCTGCCTGCCTCGGCAAATCGGGCCACGTTCGCGGGGATGAAGGCCGTGGAGGCAATGTTCGGCCGGGTCGTTGACCGGTGGCGCGAAGACACCCTGGGTCTCCCCCGCCGCCGTGGACGGCACGACCCGCTGCGCCGGCCGGACAACGGCCAGGCTCCGGTGCTGCACGCTTTCAGTCCCTCGGTGCTGCCTCCGCCGGAGGACTGGCCGGGATCGGTGCACACCACCGGCTACTGGTTCCTACCGCTCTCGGACGAGGCCCTGCCTCCGCACATCGAGGACTTCCTCGGATCGGGCGACCCGCCGGTGTTCGTCGGATTCGGTTCAATGTCCGGCAGGGACCCCGCGCGCGGCACCGCCTTGGTCCTGGAAGCCGCACGCCGGGCAGGGAAGCGCCTGGTGATCGGCGCGGGTTGGGGCGGACTGGACAGCAGCATACAAGCTGACGACGTTCTTGGTGTGGGCGATGTGGACTACATGAGACTGTTCCCGCGCATGGCTGCGGTAGTACACCACGGGGGCGCGGGCACAGTCGGCACCGCATTCGCCTCCGGGCGGCCGCAAGTAGTGTGCCCGTTCGTCGCCGACCAGCCGTTCTGGGCCCGGCTGGCGCACCACCGCGGTGTCGCTCCCGCACCACAGCCGCAACGCCACCTCACGGCCGCCGGCCTCGCCTCCGCCATAACCACCGCCACCACAGATCCCGATATGGCACGCGCCGCCGAAAAGCTGGGCCACCGTGTACGCGCCGAGGATGGAATATCCGCTGCAGTGGCCGCACTGGAGCGCATTGCGGAGCCATGAGGTCCGGGCGCAGTGGTGCGAGGCTAGCCGATGATGGGTCGTTCTTCCGGGAGTTGGTAGAGGCGTGGGCGGGATGACAGGGCCAGAGCGGAGGCGACTGTGATGGTGCCGATACGGCCTGTGAACATGAGAGCCATGAGTACCCACTGGGCGTTGACTGGCAGGTCGTAGGTGATTCCGGTGCTGAGGCCCACGGTGGCAAACGCAGAAATTGATTCGAAGAGGACTCTCTCTAGGCTGTGGTCGGTGAACATGAGGAGCAGCAGCGTGCCGGTGACGACCGCGGCGACTCCTAGGAGTGCGACGGAGAGGGCCTGGCGCTGGGCGGAAGCGGTGATGGAGCGGTGGGCGATTGTGACTTCGTCTCGGCCCCGGATCTCGTTCCAGATGGCGAACCCCAGGACCAGGAACGTGGTGATCTTGATGCCGCCGGCGGTGCCGGCGCTGCCGCCGCCGATGAACATCAGGACATTCGTGATCATGAGGGTCTCAGGGGCGGCGGAGCCGTAATCGATGCTGTTAAAGCCCGCTGTACGCGGGAAGACACTCCCGGCCAGGGTCGCGAGGAGTTTCCCGCCGAACGACATGGGGCCGAGGGTTTCGTCCCGATTCCATTCAAAGGCGGCGAAGAGGGCACAGCCGGCGGCCAGGAGCAGCAGGGTACCGAAGACGGTCAGGCGGAGGTGGACGGTCCAGGCCTTCATCCTGACACCCCCCGTGAGGAGGGCGATGAGCACGGGGAATCCGAGGCCTCCAGCGATCACCGCCAGGCAGATCGGGACAATGATCCAGGGGTCGTCGGCGAAGCTGATCAGGCTGTCACTGTAGAGGGCGAAGCCGGCATTGTTAAACGCCGAAACAGCGTGAAAAGTCCCGTGCCATAGGGCTGTGCCCGGATTGTCGTCATAAGCAAACCAGAAGCGGATCGTGAGAACGGCGGCGGTTGCGGCTTCGAAAACCACCATGATTCTGGCGACCCGGAAGAGGACGGAGCGGACGTCGCCAAAGTTCAGGGTGTGCGTTTCGGACTGTGCGACGAGCTGGCCCCGCAGCCCGATGCTTTTGCGCACCAGCAGTGCCAACAAGGTTGCCAACGTCATGATGCCGAATCCGCCGGCTTGTATCAGCCCGAGAATCACTGTGTGTCCGAAGGGCGACCAGAACGTTGGGGTGTCGACGGTGATTAGTCCTGTGACGCAGACAGCCGAAACGGCGGTGAACAGGGCAGGAAGTACCGGGTCCGCCTCTGCCGCCGAGCGGGCGGCAGGCAGCATCAGGAGTACGGAGCCCAGAAGAATCACGGCGAGGAAAGCCAGAGGTACTGAACGGACAGGATGCAGCAGCCCGCGCCCGATACTGTCGCCTTGGGCCCTGATCCGAGACTGAACGCGCTGGCCGCCATTCAAGGGGGCGTCATTACGGATCTTCAGCCCCTTTTCTCTTCCGCTGGCCCTCACCCGGGCACCTCCTCGGCTTCTGCTGCAACGTTGCGGATACCCGGGAACGGAGTGCTCTGGCCACGCCGCGCACCGGGGCTACGCGCTCTGATGCCGGCATAGGTTGGTCCTTTGCTCTTGGTGGCCCGTCCTTGCCTGTACCGGTCAGTGACCCGGCCGGACTGCCGAGACCATCACGGAGCGTAGCACCGGAAATCCGGGACATTGCCGGATCCCTGAAAGTCTTGACGAATCCTTAACGCCGACAGTTTCGGGGGCACTTAACACAGAGAGGTCTGGTCCGGGTGGTTGCGTTCACGTCTGGCCTGGATCAGGTTTTGCTGGTCTTCCTAGCGCCTTCGGGGGCTTGTATGCTGTGGATCGGAGAGCCGGGAAGCCTGGTCGGCCCGTGGGCAGTGCCCGCGGAACGCCCTTGGCGGCCGCCTCGGGTGTTCGCGTGATGACCTGAGGAGCGGACGGCTCATGAATGCAGTAACACCTGTCATCGAAACTCTCGGACTCGCCAAGGATTTCGGCAGGACACGGGCACTGGACGGCCTGGACCTGAGCGTCGCCGCCGGTGAAATTCACGGGTTTTTGGGCCCGAACGGTGCGGGCAAATCCACGACCCTGAGGATTCTCCTGGGCCTGATCCGCCCGACCGCCGGAACGGCCCGGGTATTCGGCATGGACCCCTGGACCGACCCCGTCCGAACCCATCGGGACATCGCTTATGTCCCGGGCGATGTAAGTTTGTGGCCCAACCTTTCCGGCGGGGAAGTCATCGACCTGCTCACCGGCCTGCGCGGCGGTGCCGACGAAGCCCTCCGCCGTGAGCTCATCGAGGAGTTTGAGTTCGACCCGCGGAAGAAGGCACGGACCTACTCGAAAGGCAACCGGCAGAAGGTTGCCCTGATAGCGGCGTTCGCCCGCCCGGCGCGCCTGTACCTGCTAGACGAGCCGAGCGCCGGACTGGATCCGGTGATGGATGCCGTGTTCCGGCGCCAGATCGAAAGGGTCAGCAGGGACGGGGCCACCGTTCTGCTCTCGAGCCACATCCTCAGTGAAGTCGAACAGCTGAGCGACCGGATCACCATCATCCGGTCGGGAAAAGCGGTAGAGAGCGGGACACTGGGTGAACTCCGTCACCTGAAGCGTACGCATTTTCGGGTCACCGGCCTGGCTGAGCCCGCGCGGCTGGCGGCGTTGGCCGGTACGCACGGCGTGAGCATCGACGGCGGTTCCGCCGAGTTCGACGCGGACGCCGCCGATCTGGGTGCTGTCCTGGCCGGCATCGCCGAGCCGGGGATCAGCGGACTATCAGTGGCTCCGCCGTCCCTCGAGTCCTTGTTCCTGCGCCACTACAGTGACCGCAACGAAAGCGAGGTGCGGTGATGCCCGGCGTGCTTCGGCTGGCCTTGTTCCAGGCGCGCAGGGACCGGGTGACACTGCCCGTCTGGATCATGGGCATCACACTGCTGGGGTTTGCGACGTCGAGCGCTGTCGTCATCCAGTTCGGTGATGAGGCCTCGCAGGCAGCGATCCTCACTTTGGCGGCCTCGAACCCGGCATTCCTCTTCCTCCGCGGCGTGCCTGACGGGACGGGCGTGGGGGCGGTGGTGTTCTTCCAGGGTTTCGCGTTCACGGCCGTGTTGGCAGGACTGATGAGCACATTTCTGGTTGTGCGGCACACCCGCACCGATGAAGAGCTCGGACGGGCCGAACTCCTGGGCGCCGTTCCTCTTCCGCGGGCAGCTTCCCTGACCGCGACGCTTGTGTTGGGAACGGTGGCGAACCTGCTGCTGGCAGTATTCCTTGCCGCCGGATTCGTCGCGGCCGGATTGGAACTTCCGGGCGCCGCATGGGCGGGGGCCGCCGTCGGCGCCGTCGGTGCCTGCTTTGTGGGCCTGGCCGCGGTCATCGCCCAGGTCCTGCCCTCGGGCCGGAGCGCGAACGGTGCGGCCGCAGGCCTGGTGGGGGCGGCATATCTGCTCCGGGGTGCCGGGGACGCGCTGGGGACTCCGGCGGCGGACCTGTTGCACGTCACGAGTGCATGGCCGTCGCTGCTCTCGCCCATTGGCTGGGGACAGCGGTCGCGGCCGTTCACCAGCCCGGACGTGTCGGCGCTGCTGGTACTAATCGTCGGCGCGCTGGCACTGGGTGCACTGGCCGTGCTGATCCGTCGGCGGCGGGATGTGGGCGCCAGCCTTCTGCCCCAGCGCGACGGCAGGGAGCGGGCCGGAGCCGGGGGCACCTCATTCGTGGGCCTGGCCTGGCGCCTGCAGCGCTCAACCTTGGCTGGATGGTGTGTCGGGGCCGCGACACTGGGCGCCGTGGCGGGCGCTCTGGGGCCCTTGGTTTCCGAGACGGTCTCCAGCGTGGCACCCCTGAAGGAACTCATTTCCCGGCTCGTACCCGGTGGCCAGGCAGGGCTGATTGACGTGTTCGTTACGGCCTTGCTGGGCATTGCAGGGGTGTTCGCTGCGGCCGCCGGTATTCAGGCGGTGCTGCGGATGCGCGCAGAGGAGGCCGAAGGCCGGTCCGAGGTGCTGCTCGCCGCCCCGGTGGCCCGGGCCCGTTGGCTCGGTGCGAACCTGTTCACTGCCGCGGCCTCGGCCACCGTTGTCGCTGGAGTGGCAGGAGTCGCTGCCGCCGTCGGCCTGGCACTGTCAGGGACGGCGGCCGACGGACCCGCGGGGTCCCTGGTTCCGGCGGCGCTGGCGCACGTTCCCGCTGCCCTCGTGTTCCTGGCGGCTGCCTCGCTCGTGTTCGCATTCGCACCGCGGCTCAGTATCCTGCTCGGCTGGGGGATGCTTGCGGCCGGACTCGTCCTGGGCGAATTTGGGGAACTCTTCGGGCTTCCGGTGTGGCTGCAGGACGTTAGTCCGTTCCGTCACTCGTCCGCGATGCCCGTGGAGTCCTTCAACCTGACCGGCGCCCTGGGCTTGACGGTCACTGCCGCGGCCTTGGCTGCCCTGGCTGCCTACTTCATCCGGCGCCGCGACGTCACCACATGAAATGGCTGGCCGGTCCATGAACGATCACCCAAATCCGCCCCGCGGGTCTACGGTCCTTGGACGGGGAAGCTACGCCGAGGCGCTTCGCATCAGGGCGATTCTGCGCAAGGAAACTGTCGGTGGCGCATTGATGCTCGGCGCGGCCGCTACCGCAGTGTTCTGGGCGAACTCGCCCTGGGCCGAGAGCTACTTTTCGCTCCGGAACCATAGGATCGGCTATGGACCCTGGCACCTGGAGCTCAGCCTCGGAGCCTGGGCCGCCGATGGGCTGCTGGCAATCTTTTTCTTCCTCGTCGGGCTCGAACTCAAACGGGAGTTCGTAGCCGGGGACCTGCGACAAATCCGGACATCCGTTGTGCCAGTTGACTCCGACCACAACGGCGTACCGGATGTCTACCGCCAGGACCACAGGCCATGACCCGGGAGCAGCGAACCGACCCGGCCCCCGAAGTAGGGTCCCAGGGGCTACTTCGTATCCGGTTCGCCCGGCTGACGGTGCCTATGGTGCAGCGCGTAGCTGTCGAACACCGCGGACGACGTTGATCCTGAATGGCCGAATTTACCGCGCAGGACCTCCGCAAGATCGTCCAGCGCCGCGTGCAGCATCCGACCCGCGAACTGCAGTTCAGGGCTTTTGCTGCCCTGGGCCTCCGACGCCAGATGGTGGGCGTAGGCAACCGTGGCCGGTAGGGAACCCCGCTTCTCCACCTCGTGGAAGTAGTAGGTCTCGTGGAAGGACAGCAGGTCAATGCTCACGGAAGCCACAGCTCTGGCAATTGATTCCAGGAGCCCGGCCGCATGCCTCGGATCCAGCGAGGCCACGCCCGCTGGACCTGCAGCCTCCCTGAACAAGTTCAGCTGGTGGGCCAGAGCCCGGCGACGGCTGAGGGCCGGGTACGTCTGCAAGATCCAGGAGACCGTTGCGGTCAGCAAACCGAATCCGGTCACTGCCTGGGAGGCGGCAACCAGCCGCAGCAGCGGATGCGCTGCCACGATTTCACCGAAACCCACAGTGGAGAGGGTCACCATGGATATATAGAGCGCTTCAGCAAAGTCAGCCCGCTGCGGAACGCCGACTCCATACACAAAACCCTCCGGTAGGTGGGGCAAGTACAGCAGGGCCCAGCCGACGGCTGCCAAGCCCGCCCAAGCACCGATGACTGCAGCCATCGCCAAGGGTGCGGCGATGGTGGAGGCCCGGCCGCGCAGTCTTTTCGACAGCAGCCAGAAGCCGCGCATGATCGTACGGCCTACAGGACCGGAACCGTGCGGATAAAGGAGCGTGTGAAAGACGTCGGCGAGCATCAGCAAAATCAGCCCGGCCCCCACAACTGTCCAGAGCACGTCCTCCAAGTTCATGCCTCATCTTAGAGGCGTCACCGCCTGCGCCTGCCCCGCCTCCTGGCGAACAGCGCGAGCAGCCGACCGTCCGGGGGCAGACGCCCGGACTCAGCACCACCCGCTGTTGGCATCCCGGCGTCCGACAGCTTCCCGGGTCACGGCCACGGCAGACGGCGGCGGGGCGATGTCCGTGTCGAGGTTTTCCATCCGCAGGACACCGGAATCATGGCCTGCAGCAGCCGCGGCTTTCTCGATGCCGAAGGGCTGGATGTTCCGGAAACGTGCTGTTCTCCCTCGGGACATGAGTCGAGCGTCCCATCGGCCTTTAGGGCTGTCAATGGAGCGCCGCTGCTGGCCTTTGGAGGCCCGGGATGATGCCGGTGAACTGACCAAGGCCCGGCCGTTCCACGTTGATTGCGCTCGCGCGAGTGCCAGCGGGATCATGGGATTGGGACAGCGCACTGCCCTGAGGCTGACTCAACATTTGGAGTGGTTCCCATGCCTGAACGTCACATCAAGGTGCAACGTCGTATGTCTGCGCCCACGGGTTCCGTCTGGGCCCTGTACGCCGACTTCCCGAATCTCGCGAAGCACTGGGACGGCCTCAAGGCCACGAGAGCCATCAGCGACCAAACCATGGGCCTGGGCGCCCGGCGCCGCGTGGACCTGAAACCGATGGGCAGCATGGAGGAAACCGTCACCATCTGGGAGGAGGGCCGCAGGATGGACACCCACAATCAGCCGAGCGTGTCGGTGCCGTTCAAGCGGGCCGAGTCCACGCTCATCCTCAAGCCCGACGGCGACGGGACCTTGGCTACCTTCGACTACCGCTATGTGCCCCGGGGTGGCCCCCTCGGCCTGCTCACCGGCCCATTGATCGACAAGATGCTGACCGCCACCTTCACCGACATGCTGGCCGCCACCGAGAAGGCCGCCCGCGCGAACGGGTAGCGGCTTCCAGAAGCTGCGCGCCGCCGTCGTACCTCCCTGTTTGCCTGCCGCCACGGCCGGTCCGCGAAGCTGATTCCGGCACCTCGCCCGTGCACGTAACACCTTCGTTCAGCGGGTAAACTTATGGAGGAATTGTTCGGCCCGCAGAGCCCGGTTCCATCCCCCTCCTCCTTGAATGGAACCCTTTCCCATGTCCTCCGCGACTTCCGCGCCGGCTGCCCAGCGTTTCCCGCTGGCCGCCATGATGGTCCTTGCCGCCATCGCCTTCACCGCCATCACTACCGAACTCCTCCCCTCCGGCCTGCTCCCCCAGATCAGTACCGGCCTGAATGTCTCCGAACCGGTGGCCGGATACCTCGCTGCCGCCTACGCCGCCGTCATCGTCATCACCGTGGTGCCAGCCGCCCGGCTTCTGGGCAAAGTGCCGCGGCGGCCGCTGCTCGTGGCACTCGTCCTGACATTTACCATCAGCAACGCCTTGGTGGGCCTAGCCCCCGACTTCACCGCCGCGATGATCGCCCGGCTGGTGGGTGGCCTCGCCCACGGACTGCTCTGGACCACCATGGCCCCGTATGTTGCCCGTGTGGTCCCTGCCGACAAAGTGGGCAAGGCGCTGGCCATCGTCTTCAGCGGCAACAGCCTGGGCCTGGCCATCGGCGCGCCGATCGGCACCGCGCTGGGCACGTTCCTCGGCTGGCGCGCGGCATTCCTTGCCCTCGCCGGCTTCGGGCTGGCCCTTGCCCTCCTCGGGTTCTTCCTCCTGCCGTCCGTCCGGCGCGTAGCCGGCGAGGCCCGTCCCTCCCTGCGCGCCGCCATCGCCCAGCCCGGCGTGAAGCCCGTGGCCATCGCCTGGCCGCTGCTGGTCCTGGCGCACTTCGCGCTCTTCACCTACATCGCCCCGTACATCCGCGACGCCGGCCTGCCCGACTACGCCATCACCCTCTCCCTCACAATCCTGGGCGTCTCCGGCCTGGTGGGCATCTGGATCGCCGGGCTCACCGTCGATTCCCACCCGCGCCGCTCGCTGTTAATTACGACGGCGGCAATCGCCGTTTCGATGCTGCTCTTGCCGTTTGTGGGCGGCAGCCTTGCCTTCGCCCTGGTGCTGATGAGCGTTTGGGGCGCCGGGCTCGGTGCTATCGGCATCTACAATCAATCGGCCATCCTCCGGGCCGGCCGCGAAAACAAGGACGCCGCGAACGGGCTGACTGTCCTGACCATCCAGCTGGGCATCACCATCGGTGCACTCTACGGCTCAGCTGCCCTGGTGGTGGCCGGGCCTTTGTTGGTACCCGCCGCGGCGGCCCTGCCGGTCATCGCGGCACTGGTGATCGCCTGGGCCGGAAAGACGGCTGCGTACCCGCCGGGCCCGCGCGAGTCTATATGGAAGAGCCCGCGGCCGGTTGAGAAGCGGCCGGGCACGCGGTAAGTGGACCACCAGGCGCGGACGGGCCTTCGGCACGGCCTGCCAGATCATTAACTCGTGTGGGTAGCCAATCCCCCGCCGGCATCTACAGAGGGAACGGCTTTACCGGAAGAAGAGGTAGAAGACCACTGCAAGGCCGGGGATGAGGGCCTGTCCGATGGCACTGATGAGTAGACGCTTCTCCGTGATCCACAGCCAGATGCCGAGGATGAACTGACTCGCGCAACAGAAGATAACGATTGCCGATCCACCGGCGGCATTGCCGGAAAAGTTCACCATCCACAGCCCTGAGGCGATTCCCAGCCCAAAGGCGATGTTGTAGGCGCCAATGTTCATCGCCCACATGCGCACGGCGGCAACGTCCTCGGGTTTGATCAAAAAGAGCCGGTAAAAGCGGCGATCGCCGTGGAAGAAAATCTCCAGCAGGCCGACGCCGATCAGGGCAAGGGCCGTGGCCCCGGCAATAATCTGACTGACTAGATTCATCGTCACCTCCCATGCCAAGGCCGGCACATCCCGCTGACTTTCCGTGCAGAATACGCCGTTGAGGCAAAGTCCTTCAAGGGATCCACCGGCCAGCTCGGGATCCCGGTCTTGCGACGCTCAGGGCGGCGGTTCTGCCGGACTGCGCTCTGGTGCCATGGCCATCGTGCCCGCAGCCCAGGGTTATGAAGGCGGAATCTGGAGAAGCCAGCCCAGGGCCTCATCGCGGGAGGTGAAAAAGCGCGTGGGACACGGCAGGGCCTGCCGTTCGATGGTGAAGTTGGCAATGACCCGGTCCACAGGACTGGAGCCAAGCAAGGCAATTCGCGAAGCGGCACTGGGAATCTTGAAAACATCCCTGGCCTGGCGGGTGACGGCTTTGGTCTTCCCCATGTCCACCAACATCGGGTATTCGGAGCCGTCGGTAATTTCAGTCAACCTTGCCATGGCCGCGTGCACGTCAATGCCGTCCAGGACGATCCCGGGTTTCCAGACAAGGTAGATGATTCCGTCGGCACCGAGTTCTATGGTGCCCTTGCCGCCATCAACTGTGATTGGTTCCATTTCTGCTCCCCCAGCATCTACTACCAGCCAAGCTTAACGGGCGAAGGCCTGCCCTCCCCTTGAAGGGTCGGGCAGGCCCACGTTGTCTGCAGTGCGGGCGCTGCTGCCGGCGGGGTCTAACGGTCGGTCTTGACCACCGTGAACAGTGCTGCGGAATCCTCTTCGGCTTCGAGGCTGTGCAGGCCTTGGGGCACGATCAGGAGGTCGCCCGTTTTGCCCTGCCAGGACTCACCGCCTGACTTGAGCCACACCGATCCCTTCAGCACAAAGACTGTTGCCTCGCCGGGGTTCTGGTGTTCGCTGAGCTGTGTGCCGGCGCGAAAGGCCATGACAGTCTGGCGCAGCATCTTCTCGTGCCCGCCGTAGGCTGTGTCCGCCGCCCTCCCGCTGGGGGCAGCCACGGCGGCCGTGATCTGCTGGCGGGCCAGGGCATCGATCGATATCTTCTGCATGAGCCAACCGTACCCACGCACGCCTGCTTTGCCGAGGGCCAATCATCCGGCCGCTCGACGACGGCCGCCTGGCGGCACTACTACTCGAACGTCCAGGCCGACGCCGGCCGGCCGGCACTGTTCTTCACTCGCCGCCGGCGCAACACGGCAACGAGCGTGGCGGCGCCCGCCAACAGCGCAGCTGCCGTGCCCGCGGCCACCGCAGGGAGGCTGGCACCCGGAGTGCCGCCGTCGGACGTCCCGGCAACCCCTTGGGGCGCCGCCTCAGCCGCCGCTTCCGCGGAAGAGGCCCCGGCGGGCGCGGGTGCGGCCGTCCCCGATGCTGCGGGAATCACCGTGAGGGACCTCCCGCGCCGGTTCACCACCACCACAGTGCCGTCCGCCCTGGCCACCATCCTGCCGGGGTCGTCACCGGTGGGAACCGTCGTTGAAACAGCGGACGCGCCCGCTTGGATGACCGAGACCGTGTCATCCAAACTGTTGGTCACATAGACCGTCCCGTCCGGAGCGGCCACCACTTCCTGCGGTGCCGTGCCCACGGGGATGCGACGTGCCACCGCCGTGCCGCCTGGCTGGATGACCGCGACGTCGTCGGTGAGGATGTTCGCCACGTAGACGGTCCCGTCCGAAGCGGCGGCAATCCCATGCGGATGGGCCTTCGCGCCGATGTCGATAGTGTGCGAGGGGGCCGGTGCGCCGGCGGGCACCACGGTAACCGTGCCCTCAAGCTCGTTGGTGGCGTAGGCGGTACCGTCCTTGGCCACGGCCACCTCCACCGGATTCGGCCCCGCCTGGATGGTGCGCTTGATCCAGGCCTCGCCCTGCAGGACCACGGACAGGGACCCCTCGGACGGGTTGGCAACGTAGAGCGATCCGTCCGGCCCCACCGTTAGCCAGTGGTGGCCGGGGGTCACCTTGATGGCCAGGGCCGCTTCATCGGCGCCGGGCGCCACCACGCCGATTTGTGCCTGCCCGGACTCGTCGGCCTGCGTCACGTAGAGCGTGCCGTCCGGGGTGACCGCCAGCGACGACGGGGAGCGCCCCGCCCTGATGGTGCGGGACGGCTGCGTCTCCCCCGGCGGGTAGACGCTGATTCCGCCCGACCAATCGTAATCGCTGACGTAGAGGGTGCCGTCCGGCCCTTCCGCTATCCCGAGCGGCTGGATGCCGATGCCGATCATCGGGCCTGCGTCCGTCCCGTCGTCGGCAGCGGCCGGAACGCTGACGACGGCGGGCGCGAGAACGCTGACGACGGCGGCAAGCAGGGCCGTGCCGATGGCGCGGCGCAGTGGCATGAATTTCACGGTGTTCCCCCAAAAAGTGCGGCCGACCTGCGGCAATCCTCCGATCCTACCGGCCGTTGGGCTCGCGGACGTCCGCCTCTTGTAGGCCGCCAGCTATAGTCACCGGGTGACTGCAAAGACCTACTCCCTGACCGGCAACGTAGAAATGCGGGTGCTGCGCGCCTCCGATGCCGAACCGATGGCGGCCGCCTATCAGCACAACAGGGACCACCTTGCGCCATGGGAACCGGAACGGGAGGACGAGTTCTTCACCGCCGCGAGGCAACGCCAGATCATCGCCTCGACACTCGCCCAGCACGCGGCTGGTTCCGAAGTCCCGTTTGTTCTGTTGGAGGGGGAGCGCGTTGTCGGCGCGCTGACCCTCACAGGGATTGTCCGCGGGCCGTTCCTCAGTGCCCACCTCGGCTACTGGGTGGACAAGGAATATAACGGCCGGGGCATCGGCTCCTCAGCGATCGCGTTCGCCGCCGATTTCTCGCGCCGGGAGCTGGCGCTGCACCGTCTCCAGGCCGCAACGCTCCCGCACAATGCCGCCTCGCAGAAAATCCTGAAACGCGCCGGGTTTGAGGAAATAGGGCCAGCCCCCAGTTACCTCAGGATCGCGGGATCCTGGCAGGACCACATCCTGTACCAGCGCATCCTCTACTGATTCTGTCCTGCCGGGACACGGTCGGCCCTCGGCTGGATGAGCTTAGGCGTCAGGCCCTGGCTTTTCGTTTCACCCAGCCCCAGACTGCTGTGGCCGCAAACAGCACCAGGCCGATGATGGCCAACCACAGCAGGCCTTCAAGCACGAAGCCCAGGATCGACAGAACGAGCCAAATGATAAGTAGTGTGATGATTAGTCCCATGCCGGAAAGCGTACGGCACCAAGGTACCGAACCGGTGTATTAACGGCCGGCGTACCCTAAAACTATGGAACCCGAAGTCCGGGATCTCCGGCTCCGCACCGGCATCACCGTGCCGTGCCGCGTCCAGGGCGACGCCGGCGACCCACCGTTGCTACTTCTGCATGCGTGGGGTGAATCCCGCCGGAGCTTTGACCGCCTGATACCCCTCCTCACCGGTTTCCGGACTTACGCCCCGGACCTTCGCGGGCAGGGCGAAGCGGACAAACCGCAGGCTGGCTATTCCCTCGGGGAACAGGCTGAGGATGCTGCCGCGATCCTGGACGCGCTCAACGTTCCGCGGGCATACGTCGTCGGCTCTTCGAGCGGCGGTTACGTGGCCCAGCAGCTCGCCGTCGTCCATCCTGAAAAGGTGGCGGCGCTGGTGCTGGCGGGCTGTCCCGTGAGCCTTCAGGGGCGGCCGGCCTTCGCCGACGAAGTGGACAAACTCACCGACCCCCTCGACGAGGACTGGGTCCGGGATTCGCTGACCTGGTTTCCGCTGGTACACGAGGTTCCGGCCTGGTACATCGACAACCTGGTGCGCGATGGTCTCAGGATGCCTGCCCATGCGTGGAAGGCCATCCTGTACGGGCTCTGCGAAGCCACTCCACCCACGGAATCGGGCACCATCCAGGCGCCCACGCTGATCCTGTGGGGCGCCCAGGACAACCTGCTGCCACGCACCGACCAGGAAACCCTGTCTGCCCGAATCCCCGGCTCGGTATTGAAGGTCTACCCCGATGTGGCGCATGTGGTCCTTTGGGAGGTCCCGGACCGGATCGCCGATGATGCGGCGGCGTTCTTCCGATCCCTCGCCGATGCCCTCCATCCGTCGGAAACACTGTGACGGACCGTTCTGCGAGCGCCGTGGCCAAACGGCTGAGGGAAGCCTACGAAAACCTCCCGCTGCCGCTTCCCACCGTGGCCGCGATAACTCTGGACTTCCTCCTTGACCGGATCCGGCCAAGACCGCTTCCCGGCTCCCGCGCCCTGCACCGGACGGCAGGGGCTGGACTGGTGCTTGCCGGCGTCGGCCTGAATCTTTGGGCTCTGGCTGAACGGCGGCGCCGCGCACCAGGCCCCTTCGCACTGGAGCGGCCGGAGGAACTGGTCACCACCGGTCCGTATGCCATCACCCGCCACCCCATGTATGTGGGCTGGTGGCTCCTCCAACTGGGCTCGGGAACCTTGGCCGGTTCGTCCTGGGTTATCGCGACGCTGCCGGCCGAAGTGCTCCTGGAACACCGCTTTGTCCTCGGCGAAGAGGCCATACTGGCCGAACTTTTCCCGCAGTCCTACCCGGAATACGCCAAGAGGGTGCCGCGCTACCTCGGGTTCCCGCGGGCGTGAGCGGCGATCCCGGCGTCGTGCATTGTTTTCCGTCCGGCAGGACCCTACCGTGAAAGGACGGTCGGCCGAACGCGGGTGTGGGCATGCGAACTGTTACCAGGTCAGCGCGCTGCTCCCTCTTGTGCTTGCTGGCCGTGGGGATCCTCGGCGTCACGACGCCGGCACCGGCACCTCCGACGCCCGCAGCGCCCACTAGTCCCGAGCAGGCCTACAGTGCGTTGGACTCTTACCTGCAGGAACAGCTCGACGACGTCGGGATCCCGGGTGCCGCCGTCGCCGTCGTCCAGCACGGCGTACAAGTGCACTCGGCCGCATTTGGCCGGGCCGATGACTCCGGGCGGCCGATGACCACCCAGACACCGGTGCTGCTGGCCTCCACCAGCAAGTCCCTTACGGCCATCGCCGTGATGCAGCAGGTAGAAGCCGGCCGGCTGCGGCTGGATGAGCCGGTGCAGAGCTACCTGCCCTGGTTCACGATGAACGACAGCCGAGCGTCGGCGATCACCGTCCGGCACCTGCTCCACCAAGCCAGCGGCATGTCCTCGAAGGACACGGCCTTCGAGGCCTCCGACGCGCAAGGTCCGGAGGCCCTCGAGGAAGGGGTCCGCGCCCTGGCAGGTGCTCCCCTGGACCGCGCGCCCGGCGAGGCGTTCCACTACGCCAATGCCAACTTCAACATCCTGGGTGTCCTGGTTCAGACCGTGACCGGCCAGCCCTTCGGAGACTATCTGGAACAGCACGTCTTCGGGCCGTTGGAGATGTCCAATAGCCATCCGACGCGCGCCGCCGCCCGCGCTGACAACGCGGCCGCCGGCTATTCCCGGTGGTTCGGTTCGTTCTGGCTCAGGACAGATGTGCCCGTACCCGCCGCCGGCATGCCCTCCTCCACTTTGTATGCCTCGGCCGAGGATCTGGGGCACCAGCTGACAGCATTGCTCGACGGCGGACGGTACGGCGATGCCCGGATTCTCCAGCCCGGGAGCGTGGCGGCGATGTTCGAGCCACGCGTGCAAGTGGACGGGTCCAAGGGCTACGCCATGGGCTGGTTCACCCGGCCACTGTTCGAGTCAGCTGATCCCGCCGCACCTCCCGTCCCGGATTCAGCCCTGCCGCGGCTCGTGGAACACCAAGGCGAATGGGGCAACAGCCACACGTACCTGGCCATGGTTCCGGAGTCGGGCCTCGGCGTTGCCCTGGTCATCAACGGCAATGACACCGCTGCCCCATCGCGGCTGAAGGCCATCGACACCAATGTGCTCAGGATCCTTTATGGGCAGTCCCCCGTGCCGGCGGTGGTGTTCGAGGACTGGCTGCAGCGCTACAGCTGGGCTGTCGCTTTTGTGCTTCTGCTGACGGAGTTGGTGAGTCTGTGGGCTGCGCTCCGGTTCCTGCTTCCGAGGCGTGCGGCGGCCCGGAAACGCTGGGCTCCCCTGGCGTGGGCCGTCGTCGCCCTCGCCCTCGACGCGTTTGCGCTCTGGCTGTGCCTGGCCTACGCCCCCGCGCGGTTCGACACCCACCTGTTCGTCATCATCCGCCAGTTCCCTGACGTCGGCGTCTCACTCGTGCCGGTCCTCGCGCTGGCGCTCCTCTGGCCGGTTCCGCGGACGGTGTGGCTGCTCGCCCGGTTGCGTGCGGCGCCGGCTGATACTGCCCGTTCAAGCCCCGGCTGACGCCCTGACCGGCGCATTGCGGCGATCGACCGTCTCGCCCCCGCATTGTTCTGCCCCTGCAGCAAAATCGCCGCTTGCACTATCGCGACTGTCATGACGCTTGGCGGCCCCGACGCGCCCCTCTAATGTTTGTCGAGGAGAGCCGCTGCCACGGGTGGGTGCAGTTGTTCCAGGACAAGTACCCGCATGCCGGCGGGCCCGAGCACTATGCAGCATACCTGGTAAATTCTGATGGATTCGAGCTGGAGCTTGTGGCAACCATGTAGGCGCGGAAATGGCACCGCGCCCGGTTGAGGATCGGCTACCGGGCACCCTTGCGCACCGTATACGCTGGCTCCCATGTCTCGAGTTCTGATCACCGGCATGTCAGGGGCGGGAAAAACGACGGTGCTGCACGAGTTGTCCCGGCGGGGCTACCGGACGATCGACACCGACTACGACGCCTGGGTGCTTCCTGACGGCACGTGGGATGAACCGCGCATGTCGGCACTTCTGGCATCTGATTCGTCCCTGGTTGTCTCGGGAACTGTGGAGAATCAAGGACGCTTCTATGACCGTTTCGCCGCTGTTGTTCTCCTGAGCGCACCCGTAGAAGTCCTCATCGAGCGAGTGTCGCTTCGTTCGAACAATCCCTACGGCAACTCAGAGGTAGACCAGTCCGCGATCCGCCAATACATTCTCGACGTCGAACCGCTGCTTCGGAACGGGGCAACCCTCGAACTCGATGGTCGTCGACCGGTCCCAGATTTGGCGGATGAGGTTGAACGTCTCATCGCAACGTCCGAAGAGACCTGACGCCCGGCGGAGGATCCCCAATCGCGCTACCCCCGGGCCGCCGAGACGTTGAGACTCCAAGCAGTGCAGGCTACGTTTACCTCTAGCGGGGCAAGGGCTCGGATCAGCCAGGGGGACTAATGAATCTATGGAAGCTAGTCAAAGCCTTGCCGCAGCCGCAAAGGGCAATCATGGTTGTATACGTGGCCGCCGCCGCGGTGATCGGAACGGCCGGAGTGGCCTTCACGCTGGTGGTCAGGGATGCTCGAGGTTTCGGCATGTCATGGGTCACGGCTGGGCTGGGGCTGCTGGCCTTTCTGTTCGGCCTTGTACTGGCAACCAATTTCCGCGGATCGGCCAAAGTCTATGCCTCCATGATGAAGGGCCTGAGAATGTGGGGAATTGACTACTCAGGGACGGCCTTCGCCAATCCTCGCTTCCTCAGGCTCTTTGGAGTTATGTTCATGGTGATGGCTGTCCTGGTAACGGTGCTAAGCCTGGCTGGCCGCCCGGCTTCCTGACAAGGGGGGACACCGTCCCGGAAAAGGTTCAGCTCATGATCGATCTTCGGACTAGGAACGAGGCGTGCCAGTCGTCCTCACGGTCGAGCGGTTGGAATGCTCATCACATTCGTTCTAGCACTGCTAGCCTATGGTTTTCGCGTGGGTGACGCCCTTATCGCAGTACTGGGGATCCTGCCTCTAAACCTCTATTTCGCCTACACCTACATGAGGAAGAAGTCCGACCCGTCCTGAGCTACTTGCCCACGAACCTCCCGGGGTATGTGAGCAGAAACGTCCCAGCAGCCTTTGACTAACGGACACCACCAGGGCGGCGAGACCCACTGATTGGACGACTTCTATAGTCCTATGCGGTGCCCTCATGACCTTGTTTACTGCAGTAGAAGCCCCTGCGGACTCCAAACCTGAGGCAGCAATGGCACCATTCGAGTAGCTCATCTTGATACGAAATCCGGCCAGATGATTTGCGTAATCGCCATTAAGAGGATGACTACCGCAGATATACACTTCCCAGCGCCCAGACCACGGATCGTCCCGGTATCGACAAGCCATCCAAACCCTGCAGTTTCCAGCCCTCGACCTCTGACGTTCTCCGCCCAAATTTCTGCTGTGCGTTCGAAATTTCTCCATGTCAGAAGACCGACTCCAAAGACAGAGGCCAGAAGCACTAGAACCGGAATGAGCAGGAGCAAATTGAAGGCGTGCGGCCCGAGACGGAAACCAATGGAGATTAAAGCGCAGCCAAACGCGGCAGCGGCTGAACCCGCCTGAATTATCCGCAGCATGCGTACACGTTGTGGCAGGCGCCGGTGCTCAAATAACGCTCTGCGAAACCACCGCACTTGTTTCCCCCGATTTATCAGCAATAAGCCGCACCCTATACCTCTAAGGGGAGTCCTACCCTGATCTGGGGTGACTTGCCAAGTAGAAACCTACGACGTCTGGGGCTGACTCCGCTGCGCCGTTTGGCGTTAGCCTCGGCCCTTTCAGCAGCCAGCCAAGATAATCTCAGCATTGTCGTGGTTAGACGCGTTCGAGAGGGCGGTGAGGTTCAGCTGGCAGCTCGACTTGAATCCCGTCACTGACTCTTACTTCGCCGCCCGTATGTACGATGCCCATGATCCCTGTTTTTCGGATTACATTGCCCCCGCTGTCTCGGGGTAGAACTGCTTCCAGGAGCCCGGCTTGGAAGCGATCAATCTGGAGGCAGGGGTTACGCAGACCTGTCACCTGAACGACCGCGTGCGCTCCTATCCGCAGCAGTGTTCCTTCCGGCAGGGCCAGGAGATCGACGCCGTGAGTTGTGATGTTCTCTCCGAGGTCCCCGGGCTGCACTGAGAAACCTTCCTCCTCAAGCTCCAGGAACAGTTCTGCGTGGATCAGATGCACCTGCCGCAGGTTGGGCTGCGTAGGATCACGTCGAACTCTCGAGAGATGCTGAACAGTAGTCCCGCTGTGGGCATCTCCGTCTACTCCTAGCCCCTCAACGAGAAGGATCGACGGACGCTGCTGCTTACTGAACTTATGCTGAGCATCCTGACTGACTGAAACAACGTAGCTGCCCACATTTCCGTTCATGTATCGCTCCTACGCCTGGGTAATCCAACCTTCCCAGCCTAGGCGCCGGGTTGGGATTTACCTTTCAGCCTTCGTTGTGGCGCGCAATGAAGGCCGACATTCCCGGGATGGTAATTGAATCGAGTTATATGCCGGCAAGTACACCACGCCTTTGGTAATGAGACGCAAGCGGATCACCGCCAGCTTATTGGCCGGCTCTTCCACCCGCCCAGGCGTTCGATGGTGGCCAGGTCCTTTTCCGGGGTTGTTTCAGTGCGTTTGCCGCCGTGAGTCGTCGGCCCGGCTCGTCCCTATTCCGGACGCTCGTAGCAGGCGTTTCCCACGCTTTATGCAGCTTCTAACCGTGTTCCAAAAGCTTTGCCAAGGATCCATCCGTCTCACAGGGCGGCTGAATATGGTCGCGGCACCCGGCTTCCGTGAACTTCTGGCACATGTCCTCGACCAGGAGGGCCGTAAGCAAATCGTCGTGGACCTGGCCGGAACGGAATTCATGGACTCCACCGGCCTCGGCGCGCTGATCTCCGGGTTGAAATTAGCCCGGCTGGCAGGCGGGGACCTGCGCATCGCCGCCCCGGGACACAGGTCATGACCGTTCTCAAACTGACCAACCTTGACCAGATCCTGCGCCCCCACAACACCGTCGAAGAATGCTTCGAACTCACCCTGTCCGTTCCGGCACGCCCGGCCGGAAGTTAAGCGGCAACACGGAGCCCCCGCCGCCGTAGTTACGCATCCGTATGAACGAGGCCGCAGGTTTGCCTAGGTTTGCTCAAGATTCGCTAAGGCCAGCACAGGGTTTTACGAAGGATTCCTCCCAATTCCGGCCGGAGGCCTCTGCCGTTTGCGACCATTGTCCCGGGATTCCTTCCAAAGCGAGCTGTTGAGGCCTTGAAAGGGAACTATCCGGGCCTCAGTGCCCATTGATTGAACGCATCTCATGGTGCGTGCCCGACCAGGCCACTGAGGCAGAACTTTCGCCCCGCCACGGGGGCCTCATTATTTACCGACGCTGGGGAGTGTTTGTGCATAAGAATCGATTGATACAGCTACTAGTCTCCGGACTGGTGTTGTCACTGGCTGTTTTGTTAGGCATCGCAGTGCCCTCGCAGGCCGCAGGACGGGCAGAGATCACCCTGAGTACCTCAGCGGGGCCCGCCGGAGCGTCCGTGACCGTGACCGGCGCCGGCTTTGCCCGCCAGTCCTCCGGGACCCTGACGGCCGGCTCATCCTCTGTCCCGTTCACTGCCGGAGCTGACGGCTCCTTCACAGCCGATGTGATCATCCCGGCCACAACCGATACAACCGTTGTCGTGACGGCCACGGCACGCAAGGCATCGGCATCCGCGGCGTATAGCGTCACGTACAGCCCAGCCTCCCTCAATGCCGGCCGTGATAGCGCAGGCGCCGGGTCTGCACCGATAACGATGGCCGCCCGGACGAACACGTCGGCGACAACTCTCACCCCGCCGATCAGCTCCGACCCGCTCCGGTTCGGCGTGTCCACCCCCGGCGGGCCGCTGGCTGCCAGCGAGCTGGACGCCGTCGCCTCCCTGGTCAAGGAAAACCCGTCGATCATCATGTCCTACAAGGACTTCAGCCAGGCCGCCCCGATCGCAGACCTGAACGCCGTCGACGCCCGCGGCGCTACCAGCCTGATCACCTGGGAACCCTGGCTGTGGAGCGGAAACGGCGCCAACCAGCCCGCGTACGCCCTGGACCGCATCACCGCCGGTGACTTCGACACCTACATCCAGGGCTGGGGCAACGCCCTGAAGACCTGGGGAAAGCCCGTCATGCTCCGCTTCGCCCACGAAATGAACGGCAACTGGTACCCGTGGGCTGAAGCAGCCAATGGCAACGGCGCCGGCGACTACGTCGCCGCGTGGCGCCACGTCCATGACGTGGTGGCCGCCACCGGCGCCACCAACGTCCAGTGGGTCTGGAGCCCGAACGTCCCGTACTGGGGTTCCACGCCCCTGACCGGGCTCTACCCCGGCGCCGCCTACGTCAACGTCGTCGCCCTGGACGGCTACAACTGGGGAACCGCAGTGTCCTGGAGCTCCTGGACATCACCGTCGTCCCTGTTCGGTGAGGGCCTCACCGCTCTCCGGAGCCTCGCTCCCGGCAAGCCGATCATCATCTCCGAGACGGCCTCCGCCGAAGCCGGCGGGTCCAAAGCCAACTGGAACACCGCCCTGGTCTCCTACCTGGCAGCGCAGTCCGACGTCACCGGCTTTGTCTGGTTCCACCACAACAAAGAAGTCGACTGGCGCATCAACAGCTCCACAGCCTCGACGAACGCCCTTCGCACGGCCCTGGCGGCCCGCTGAACGCTAAGTCCGCGATACTACTGAGTCACCCCCCACCCGCTCTGCTGCGACGGGTGCGGGGTGACCGGTCGGAACCCAATGTTTGGAAGGGTCGCTCCGTGAACCACCAACTCGTCGTCAGGATCCTCACAACCCTGACCCTGATCCTGGGCGTGAACTACATGGTGTGGCGGTGGCTGTTCTCGGTGAACTGGTCCGCAGCCTGGATCAGCGTGCCGCTGGTTATGGTCGAAACCTACAGCCTCGTCGATGCCTTCCTCTTCGGGCTAACCATGTGGAAGCTGCGCGTACGCGACACCCCGCCTGCCCCACCCGAGGACCTCACGGTGGACGTGTTCATTACCACCTACAACGAGCCCATCGACCTCGTCATGACCACGGCCCTCGCCGCAAGCCGTATCAGCTACCCGCACAAGACCTGGATCCTGGACGACGGCGGCCGGCTCGCCATGAAAAGCGCTGCCGAATCAGCCGGCATCGGCTACATCACCCGCTCCCCCGACTGGGAGAACCACCGCCGGCACGCCAAGGCGGGTAACCTCAACAACGCCCTGGCCGCCACGCAGGGCGAGTTCCTCCTCATCCTGGACGCGGATCAGGTCCCGGAACCGGGAATCGTGCACAGCATGCTGGGTCACTTCGCCAACGAAAAGGTTGCCCTGGTGCAGACCCCGCAGTGGTTCCACAATGTCACGGACGAGGACATCCTCGGCAGCCAGGCACCACTTTTCTACGGCCCGATCCAGCAGGGCAAGGACGGCTGGAACGCCGCGTTCTTCTGCGGTTCCAACGCCATGATCCGGCGCGAAGCCCTCATGCAGATCGGAATCACCGGCTATGTCCAGGGCGTCCGGACCACAGTCCGGCAAACCCTGAGAGCCGCCGACAAGGTCATCGCCAGAGCACGCACCGAACATGCAGCCACCGGACCCCATGTGTTCCAGGCACTCGAGGAAGTGGAAATGGCCGTCCGCAACGCCCGGAAGGACCTGCATGACAACAGGCCTGTCGCCAGCATCACGTATGACTTCCAGCGAAAGGTCGATGCCGCAGCCAGGAGCATCGTGACGGCCGATGTCGCATCGCTGCAGGCGGACCTGGACGAGATCGCCCGCCTCTCCGGAGACAACAGGACCGTCTCCATCGACGACGCCACGATCGACAGACTGGCGCAGCGGGACTGGTCACCCATCGGCGCCATCAAATCGGTGCGCAGAATGGTCCAGGCACTGGACGTCGACCGCTCCGACGAAGCCATACCCGTCATGCCGATGGCTACAAACTCAGTGACCGAGGACATGGCCACCTGCATGCGCCTCCACACACAGGGCTGGGAGAGCGTCTACCACCACGAGATCCAGGCCAAGGGTCTGGCCCCGGAGGACCTCCGCACCATGCTGACCCAGCGGCTGCGCTGGGCGCAGGGCACGATGCAGGTGTTCTTTCGAGAAAACCCGCTCCTGCAGAATGGCCTCAGTGCAGGGCAGCGGCTCATGTACTTCTCCACGATGTGGAGCTACCTCTCCGGCTTCGCCGCCGTCGTCTACATCGCAGCCCCCATCATCTTCCTGTGCTTTGGAGTACTGCCAGTGGCTGCACTCAGCGTCGACTTCTTCGCCAGGCTGATCCCCTTCCTGATGGTGAACCAGGTCCTGTTCTTCGTCGCCGCCCGCGGCAGGAAAACCTGGCGCGGACAGCAATACAGCATTGCCCTCTTCCCCATCTGGATCAAAGCCTGCACGACGGCGGCCGCCAACGTTATCTTCGGCCGCGACCTCGGATTCGCGGTCACCCCGAAGACCCGCCAGGGTGACGGTCCGCCCTGGTCCCTGATACGCCCCCAACTTGTGACCATCGCCGCCCTTGTCATCGCCGCCGTCACCGGGCTCATCCGGATGTTCGTCGGCGCCGGCGCACCCGCCGGAACCCTGGTCAACATCGCCTGGGTCGCCTTCGACCTCGTGCTCCTCAGCGTGATCATCCGAGCCGCCCTCTACAAGGGCTACACCCCCGACAGAAGACGGTGAGAAATGACCGCCGAACCACTCCAGATCCACGAGCTCCACGCGTGCGCGGACCCCGAATGCCTGGGGAAAGTCCACAACCTCCTGGCCGAGATGTGGAACAGTTCACCGGACGTGTCCGAACTGGACCGGGCAATGTTCGAAACCGCCGTCATCGAAATCGCTGCCAACATAATCCTGCACGGCAACGATGAGGGCAGCACTCTCTGCAATCTCACTCTCGAGGTCTACCCGGACCGCCCCGAAGCGCACCTCAGGGACGACGGTCTCAGCGCCCAGAAAAAATCCCAATCCCGGGCCCCCTTCAAGTGGCTGCGGCCATAAGCGTCGCCATCAGGGATCCGTCCACCGGAGCATTTGCTTGGCGCCGTATTCAACTGGGCCTTGGTTTGGCCTGACGGATGATTTCTCCGCGCCGTACTGGTCTGTACAACGGATGCCGACTCACGGGAGACTGACGCCATGCGCAACCTGACCTTCGCCATGAATGTGAGCGTGGACGGCTATATCGCCGCACCCGGCGACGACCTCGGCTGGAGCCTACCGAGCGACGAGCTGTTCCAATGGTGGTCCGAACGGGTGAGGGCGACGGGCCTGGCGCTGTACGGGCGCAAACTGTGGGAGACGATGAGTTCCCACTGGCCGACGGCCGACCAGCAGCCGGGGGCCACGCCTGCGCACATTGAGTACGCCCGCCGCTGGCGGGCCATGCCGAAAGTGGTGTTCTCGTCGACGACCAGCACCGTCGGCTGGAACACTCGTTTGGTCACCGGCGACGCGGTCACCGAGATCACCCGGCTCAAGGCCGACGACGACGGCTCCATGGACATCGCCGGTGCCACACTCGCCGCGGCGGCCATGCGGGCCGGGCTGATCGACGAGTACGTGATGGTCACCCATCCGGTCCTGGTAGGGGGCGGCACGCCGTTCTTCACAGCTCTGGACCACTGGGTGAACCTGAACCTGGTGGAGACCCGGACGTTTCCCGACGGTGTGATCCTGACCAGGTACGAGACCAAGCGCTGAGTGCCCGACGCCGGATCAGCGCGGGCTTCGGGCCACCCAAGGATCTCGTGGAGTTGTGTTCCGAAACGTGATCATGATGTTCCTGCCAATCCTGCTTTTCACCGCAGACGATCCGTCCGAAGAGGGATCCCTCAGCGGGCTCGGGACGGCCGCGGGCAGTCACCGCCCTAGGCAGGATCGATTGTCGGCGATAGGCTGCGCGAACCGGGCCGGCCGCGGTTCGCCAGACAGGGGGACCACGTTGAGCTCGTTTGTTGTCGGCACGGATCTGATCGACCTGTTGGCGACCGCCGCCCGGAGGATCCGCAACGGCAAGATGCCGGACCGCTTCTTCGACTATGAGGACACTGCCACCGCGCAGTCGATCGGGGAAGCGCTGACCTGGTCACCGTCGACGGCCTACATTCCTCAGCGTAGGTAGGGTTGGGCCATGACTTTCGCAAACGCGGGAACACTTGGTGTGATCCATGGTAAGCGTGATGAGCTGGTGGCTCATCTGACTCGGCGCAGTGACACCCTGAAACAGATCGGTTGCCTCACGTATGAGGTGGGGGTGAGCGACGACGACGTCGATACGGTGTTCGTCGTGGAACTTTGGGAAAGCGCGGAAGCGCATCAAGCTTCACTCGCGCTGCCGGAGGTCCAAGCGGCTATTGCGGCCGCACGGCCGCTTCTGTCCGGCGCTTTCGGCGGGTTCCGCTTTAACGTCGTCGGATCACCACTGCGCGACTGAACCGCCGCGCTCCAAGCGCACGCTCGCTGGTGAGGACGACCAGACGGTTCGTTGGCTCTCCGGGAGGGCGGGGACCGTCGATTCCACGGGCTGATACTTTGCGATGCTGGCTGAGAATGCCAGCATCACTCGGTGTTGCAGAACGCTGCGAGTTTCCGCGCCAAAAAATATGCGTCCGCTCAAGCGTTCCCCAAACGAGCAGTCCAACGGCGCGCCTGTTCTCCACCAAGGAGGGTTACGGCAGGCTGAGGCTATGTCGAATCCGGAATCAGAGAAATCAGCCAAACCGGTTGAGTTAACTATTAGCGTCGGTGATTGGCAGATCATTGACGCGACCATTGATAACAGTGTTGACATTGCTGCAGAGGACGGCGACGATCGCGTGCTCGACCAAGGCCGGCGAGTTCGTAGTGCAGGCTGGGAGGCGGCGCGTCTTCATCCGAGAAGTGGGGAAGGGCTGGTTGGCTGGCCGCCCACAGACGATGAGCTCAGCGTAACGCTGCCAATAGCGGCGTGGCGGTTCGTTCTGGACGAAATGCACCGATGGGGCCGAGTTGAGGCCGAGTTGGAAGGCAGTGACCAGGAAAAGCCGGAGTCGAGGAGCTTTGCCATAGCCCGTTTCCTGGCGGAACGCATTGCAGGCTCCTCAAAATCATGAGTTGCCGGATTTTGACGCAAATGGTTCACCGCACGGCTACTAACCCGTCAGTTATTCAATATCCACTCTGAGCCCTGGAAGTCCGGGATCGCATCCTTTGCCTCTCCTGAAGCTGAGATTCCTATCCCACCCCAGTGTCTTATCCCTTACGTTCCGCCTGGATCGCGTCAAGGTCGCGGACGGCGAAGCGGTGGTGTTCCCATTCCTCGTGGAGGATCGTGTGCAGGCACTCGAGTGTGGTCACCATGTATTGCGGCTCATCGGGGGCTTCGTGCGTCCGGGCCAGGTCCACCGCGGTGACGCCGGCGAGGAACTCGCGCACCATGGCGACGCGGCCGGCCCGGACGTCGAGCACGTCATCATAGGACGGTGCGGCCGTGCTAAAGACCGACATATCCAGGCCATCGGTCTCATACTCGACATTGGGTTGGCCAATTGGGTGGTAGGGCTTGTCCTTCTCCAGAATGCCCTTGCCCAGCCACTTGTCCGTGGCCATCACCAGGTGCCGGAGCGTCTGGGAAAAGGACCACTCGCCGTCGACAGATACGTTGACAGTGCCAGCAGGCAAGCCTGCGACGCGCTCCAGCGTGGCCGCCCACGTCCGCTCCAGCATGGCCCAGGCCTCGCGCAGGCCTTCAGGATCCCGGGCGTGCCTGGTTTCACGGCCGGGAAAGCGGCGGTTGAGTTCGGCTTCCACGAAAGGAGCCACATCCACGCCGTTGACCCGCAGGAAGCTCTTGCCTTCCAGGAGCCACGGCGCGTCGATGTCCGCACGCTCCACGTCCACGCCTCGCATCACGGAACCGGACAGATCACTTCGGACGAAACGGGCCCCACGCAGGTTCACGTCAAAAAATTGAGCACCCTGCAGGTCTTCGGATCCGGTGAAGGTCGCCATGCGCGTAACTCTTCCATGGAGGAACCGAGAGCATCAAGCATTACGGGGCCGCGCCGAAGGGTATGGCCCGGCACTGCCTTTCGCGTACCCCAGTGCAGACAACCCCTTCACACCAGCAGCTTCGCCACCAACTCGCCGCGACTGCCCACGCCCACCTTTCCGAACAGCGCCTTCAGGTGGTCGTGGACCGTGTGTGGGGAGATAAACAGGTGCCGGGCGATGTCCGCCGTCGTACTCCCGGACAGCACCTCCAGGAAGACGTCCCGCTCCCGGGCGGTGGCCCCGTAGGCCGCCAGCAGCAAGCTGACCAGGTCGTGCGTGGTGGCCGGTTCCACCGTGACCACCATCTGCTCAGGGTCGTCGCCCATGATGAGGCGGCTGGCCTGCAGCACCACCCAGGTGCCGCCGGCGTCGCGCATCCGCGCCCGTGCAGTCCCCGACGGCGCCGCGCGCGCCCGCGCCACCGCGGCATACAGCGTCATGCTGAACCGGCCGGGAGCCGCGTCCTCCACCTCGGCCAGCCAGGACGTCGCAGCGGGCGTTGCCGCCTGCAGTTCACCGTGCGGTCCGGCCAGGACAATCACGGGCCCGACGGCGGCGGGCCGGGCCTGGTGGGCGGCCCTCACCGCGATCCGGGTGGCCGCCGCCAGGGTCGCCGTCACGGCGTCGAGGAATTCCACCTCGCGGTCCGTGAAGTCATGCCCGGACTCGCGGAACAGGCTGCCCACGCCCCAGCATGCGTCGTCCACGCGGAACGCCGCGCGCAGCTCGTGGTCCAGGCCCAGCGGCAGCAGCAGGTCGTTGATCCGGATACTGCGTACCACTTCCCGGTGCGGTGCATCGGAAATCCTCGCGACAGGCCGCGGCCGCTGCAGCAACTCGGCGAACGTGTTGGGTTCCCGGCCGGTGTATTCGGACTGGGCGAAACGGGCCGCATATTCGTCCGTGACCGGCCATGGACGCCAGTTGGTCACGGACGTCATCCCCAGGGATTCGGGGTCGACGCCGGCCCAGCAGGCCTGTTCGAACGGCACCGTTTGCCGCACAACAGCCATGGCGGACTCATACAGGTCGGCGACGTCCAGGCCGCCGGTAGCCAGGGCGGCGATCTCACGCCGCGCACGCTCAGCGCGTTCCTCCCACATACATCCAGTATCCGATCGGCCCGGAGGAGCGCAATCCCCCAAACCGGGGGTTAAGGGCCTCTCCCCAAACCCCCGGTGAGGGGATCGCGGCAGCGTGTGCCGGCGTCGTACTTTTCCTTCATGAACGCCGTAGCCCAGGTTTTCGCGGTGCTGGCCGCATTGATCCACATCGCCGTGTTTCCGCTGGAGAGCTTCTTTATGCACCGGCCGGGGGCGCAGAAGTTCCTCAGCACACCGCCGCAGAACGTGCCAGCCGTGATGATGTGGGCCATCCCAACGGGTTTCCGCAACCTCCTGATCGGGCTGGGCGTCATCGCCGGGGTGGTGGCCGTGAACCTGGGGTACCTGGTGGTGGGCTACACGCTGGTGATCTACTGCTGCGCGAACATGGTGCTCGGCGGATCCACCATGCTGCTGGCGGACGCCCTGGGCCATTACCCCCGGAAGGGCGAAAGCATTCCCGGCACGCTCGGTGCAACGGTCCCGGCGCTGGTGGCGCTGGTCGCGCTGGCCTTCTAAGCGGCACTTGAAAGACGCAAAGATGCCGTGGATACCCTCAGGGAGAAGGTATCCACGGCATTCCTGTTGACTCAGTGCGTGGCTAGCTCTCGCAGGCTACGCAGTCTGAATCGCGGTCAAGCGCGGGCCGGTAGCCGGCCTGCCCGGCAAAGAGCGGCGCAGCCCCGGCTGCCTTGGCAGCCGTGCAGTTGGCGTAGTAGGCGGCGGCCGGTGCCGCTGGAGCAGGTGCCGGCACAACCGGGGCGGGAGCCACAGGGGCGGGGGCTGGTGCCACCGCTGCGGGAGGGGGAGCCACCGGTGCAGCTGCAACGGCGGGTGGGGGTGCTGGTGCGGGTGCGGGTGCTGGAGCCGGCGCTGCGGCCGGTGCCTGCTCGTTGGTCGGTGCGAGCTGCCCGGAGCAGTCGCCGAGGATCCTGGCCATCGCGTCGCGTTCCGCCTGGGTCACCCACAGGCTGTATGTGGCCTTCACCGAGATCTGCCGGGCAACGTACTCGCACCGGAAGCCTTTGTTCGGCGGCAGCCAGGTGGCCGCGTCGCCGTCGCCCTTTTTCATGTTGGTTGGGCCGTCCGTCGCCTGGAGGTTCAGGGGATCGTTGGCGAAGGCTGTCCGTTGTTCCGTGCTCAACTGCTGCGCCCCCTTCTGCCAGGCGTCGCTGAGGGCAACAACATGGTCGATCTGGACCGCAGTGCTGGTGGAAGTTCCCCGGATGAAGCTGATGCTGGTGCCCGTTTAGGGGTCTGCCAGCGTTCCGGACTGCACCTTGCACGGGACGCTGTTGGTGAAGGAGATGCCCGTCAGGTCGCGTTTAAGGGTGTCGTTCCGGGTGTCGCAGCCGTTCCGGTCAACGTCCGCCCAGGCCTGGCCGAACAGGGCACGGTCATATCCCGTCTTCGGTGCCCTGCCCTTGATCGGCAGGGTCTCGAGCAGGTCAACCGCCTTCGTGGCGAAGGCGGGCTGCGTCTTCGGAGCCGTGACGCTGACCCCATTCGCCACGAGGTAAGGCGTCTCGGGATCCAGCGGGGCGCCCGACGGCGGCGGCGAAGGCTTGGCGGCTTCAGTCGCCTTGGCTGTGGCCGCCGAAGTTTCGTTCCAACCAGCCTGCGGCTCCTGCGTTGTGGTCCCCGGCGACCCGGCGGAACACCCAACAATGAATGCAAAGGAGGCCGCGACGGCGGCAACCCCTACCTTCCGCTTGGTGCCTGCGACGAACCTGGAGGCGCGTTGTTTCCTGGGCGGGCCGTAATTCGACAAAAATTCCCCCAATTAAGGAAGGGCCCGGCGGATAGCCGGGCCCTTTGCTTAAGCCAATATTGCTGCTGGTGAGGAGCCTATTTCTCAGACACCCGGCAAAACCGAATCTTTGGCGATCCTCGGGCAACGTTGATTGAGTCTTGAGCCGATCTTGATGGTGCCTGTCGCAGAGGAAATTCGGCACTTAACAATTGCTGGATGATGGGCAAATACCGGCTGGTGAGGTACGCGCAACACCGAGTGCCGCCAGAACCCCAGCGCGCTGACCGCGGCCAACCGCTAGAGTGACACGTCGACGCCCCGCCGCCCACCCGGGGTGAGCGGGCAGGCGGCGCCGAGCGCCGGCGTCGTGCGTTCCTTGCTAGGTCCGCTGCGAAAGGCTGAGGATGTTTCCCTCGCTGTCCAGGAACCAGGCGCCCTTTCCCCATTCGTTGTCGACAACGCCGTTTTCCGTCTTCAGACCGGGCAGGTCGTATTCTTCGAAGGTGACGCCGCGGCCCCGCAGCTCCTCCATCTCGCGTTCAAGGTTGTCCGTGTCCCAGCCCATCTGCGTATTCTTGGCCGTCCCGGCATTGTCTGTCTGGTAAATGAGGAAGCTGGTTCCGTTGCCGCAGCGGTACAAAAGGCTGTCCTCCACCGTTTCGGCGGGTTCCATCCCCAGCTTGTCCCGGTAGAAATCCTTCGCCCTGTTGATGTCCTTCGCCGGAAGAACAGCCATGACCGTTGAATTGTTGAGCATGATGATTTCCTTTGGTGCGTTTTCCCGATGATGGCGCCGCTCTCCCCCGGTTCGGTCCCGGAACATCCTTGTCCGGTGCCGCGTGGCCGCCCGTTCCGCCGAAAGCCGGGGTGGCCACCTGGGACCCTGCAACGCCACGCCAGCCATGATCGGCGCGAGGGTCCCCGAAGTTCATGTGGCCATTATGGAGCCGAATTGCGGCGACGGAAATAGGTGATCCCTACTGCACTTGCGTGGGCTTCAAACCCTTGGCGTACGCAGCCTGCCCCACATGCTGGAGACAGTCGGCGATGGTGCTGACAAGCCGCACTCCCAAGGTCACGGGCGGGTCCCAGCGGGTGTCGACGACGCGGTCCAAGGCCTCGTCGTCGACGGTCTTCAGGAAATCCGCGGTCTGCCGGTGGACGGCGTCGTAGTACTCCAGTAGCAGTTTCGGGCTTGCCTTGACGGCGTCCACCTGCTCGGAGGAATGGCCGTAGCCGGTGTCACGGGCGCGCAGTGGCAGGTCGAAGCGGGCCACAAAGCCCTGCGCGGTCCACACCTGTTCGACGTCGGCGGCTTCCGCCACTTGTGCGTCCTCCACCCGGCTGAGGTGCCAGATCAGCCAAGCGATGGAGTTCCCGGTACCGGCCGGGCGCCGAACCAGGGATGCGTCGTCGAGCCCTTCCAACGCGGCTTCCACAGTTTCCCGGATCCGGCCAAAGGCGTCCAGCAGGAGTTCGTTCGATTTCATCGGGTCCCTCTCGGTGCGCTTCTCTGGGCTGAACCCCATGCTTGCACGGAGGCGTGGCGTCGCATAGAGCACCTGCTCATGACTGGGCCGCTGTACGCCGGGCAGTACTTGTGATGCCACTCATGGAAAATGCTTGACAAACTTGTACAACTCTTTCCATACTGATGAAGCAAGGTTTCAACGAAGCAACTGGAGGACCCCATGTCGGCCAAACTCACGGATGTCGCAAAGCTCGCCGGCGTCTCGCTTGCGACAGCGTCCCGGGCCTTTGGCGATCCGGGCCGGCTGGCGGCAGAGACGCGGCAGAAGGTGATGGACGCTGCTGTCCAGCTTGGCTACGACGTGCCGGGCGTCACCGGCAGCAGGACCTTCGGTGTCATCGTTCCGGATATCTCCAACGCTGTCTTCGCGGCACTCATCAAGTCCATCCAGGACCAGGCCTGGCACGGCCGTCACCGGATGGTGCTGGCCGACACCTCTGAATCCTCCACCCGGGAACGAGACCACCTCGGGTCGTTCAGCACCGGCGTTGACGGCATCATCCTCTGCTCGCCCCGCTTGCCTTCGGACCAGATTCATCAGTTGGCCGGCAACTCACCGCTCGTAGTGATCAACGGTGAAGCCGACCACGCAGCCCGCGTGCTGATGGAAGCCGGCGAAGGCCTCCGCCAGGCCGTGGAACACCTTCACGCGCTGGGCCACCGCAAGCTCGCCTACATTCCCGGCCCCGCGTCGTCGTGGGCTAACAGCCAGCGCCTGACGGCCATCAGCCGTTTCTGCGACGACTGGGGAATTGAACTGGTGACGGTGGGCAATCAGAATGCCACGGTCGACGGCGGCCTGGCCGCCGCAGCCTCGGTCGTCGCCAGCGGCGCCACTGCGGTGATCGCCTACAACGACCTCGTGGCGATCGGCATGCTGGCCGGAGCCCGCACCCTCGGGCGCCACTGCCCTGAAGACATCAGCGTCGTCGGCATCGATGACCTCGACATCGCCGCCGCAGCAGAACCTGGCCTGACCTCAGTACGCGTCCCGATTGGCCGAAGCGGCTCCCTCGCCCTCGAACTCCTCCTGGAGCAAATCTCCGGAAAGCCCTCTGCCACCGAGGCCGTCCACCTCAGTTCACAGCTCATCGTGCGCGGCTCCACCTTCGCCGCGCGCAACGCAGACCACGCCCTCCAAGGAAAATAATCATGCGAATCGTCATTGCAGACCCGAACCTGATGCCCCAGCGGGCAACCCTGGAGGCGGCGCTCCCCTCCGGCGCCGTCACCTCCTGGCACGACAGCTGGAATGAGCACTCTGTCCTGACTGACCTCAAGGACGCCGACGTCTACGTGGGACCCAAGTTCACCGAGGCAATGGGCGCACAGGCCCCGAATCTTCGCCTGGTGCATGTCGCCGGAGCAGGTTACGACGGCATCGACGCGGATGCCTTGCCAGCCGGTGCGGTGTGCGCCAACACCTTCCACCATGAAGGCTCCATCGCCGAGTACATCGCGGCCGCCCTGGTGGCACTGCGCAGGAACCTGCTCGGCCAGGACGCCGCCCTCCGCAGCGGCATCTGGGCTTCCTCGGTGTATTCACAGGACATCCCGCAGCCGGAAACCCTCCGCGGAGCGGTTGTCACCTTCCTCGGATTTGGCCACATCGGCAGCGTCGCCTGGAACCTTCTCAAGGCCTTCGGGGCTGAAGGCATCGCGATCACCCGCAGCGGCAGCGTGGACCCGAAGGAAAATGGCTTGCGCTGGGCCGGGACCACCGACCGCCTCAACGAAGCGCTCAGTGAATCCGACATTCTCCTCGTCAGCATCCCGCTCAGCGACGAAACGACGGCGCTGGTGGGTGCCGAGGAGCTGGACAATCTCGGCCCGACTGGTCAGATTGTCAACGTTGCCCGCGGCCCTGTCCTTGACGAGGCAGCACTCTACGAAGCCCTCAAGGACCGCAGGATCGCGGGGGCAGCCGTCGACGTCTGGTACCAGTATCCCGGTACGGATGGCCGGGCCGAACCCTCCGCCCTCCCCTTCGGCAGGCTCGACAACATCATCATGACCCCACACTCCTCCGGCGTTACCGCCGAAACCTTTCGTGGCCGCGCCCACGAAATAGCCGAAAACATCACCCGGCTGTCCAAGAACGAACCATTGAAGAATGTAGTGATTTCCCGATGACCCGAAAAATCGTCGACGTCGACGTCCTTGTCACCAGCCCCAGCCGCAACTTCGTCACCCTGAAAATCACCACCGACGACGGCATCGTCGGCTGGGGAGACGCCACCCTTAACGGCCGCGAACTTTCCGTCGCCAGCTACCTCCGGGACCACCTCGCCCCCGCACTGCTCGGACGCGACGCCGACCGTATCGAGGACACCTGGCAGTACTTCTACCGTGGCGCCTACTGGCGACGCGGGCCAGTGACCATGGCCGCCATCGGCGCCATCGACCTCGCCCTTTGGGACATTAAGGGCAAAGCCCTGGACGTGCCCGTCTACCAGCTCCTCGGCGGCGCAGCCCGCGACAAGATCCTCACGTACACCCACGCCACAGGCTGGGACCTCCCCGAACTCCTCGACTCAGTGGACCAGCGTCGCGAACAGGGCTTCCGCGCGGTCCGCGCCCAGTCCGGCGTCCCCGGCCTGGACAAGGTCTACGGGGTCACCAAAGGCGCCGCCAGCTACGAGCCCGCCGGCCGCGGCGCCGGACCCGTTGAAGAGGACTGGGATACCTCCGCGTACCTCCGCCATGCCCCCAAGATCCTCTCCGCGGTCCGCGAGCATGTGGGCCCCGAGCTGAAACTGCTCCACGACGTCCACCACCGCCTCAACCCCACCGAAGCCGCCCGCCTGGCCCGGTCCCTGGAAGACGTGGACCTCTTCTGGCTCGAAGACGTCACCCCGGCCGAAAACCAGCGGCTGCTCCGCACCCTGCGCCAGCAAACCACCATCCCGCTGGCCATCGGCGAAGTCTTCAACACCATCTGGGACTGCGAGCTGCTCATCACCGAACGGCTCATCGACTTCATCCGCACCGCCGTCGTCCACGCCGGAGGTATCTCCCACGTCCGCAAAATCCTCGCATTGGCCGAGGTCTACCAGATCAAGGGCGCCCCGCACGGCCCGTCCGATGTGTCCCCGATCAACCTCTCCGCATCGCTCCACCTCGGGCTTGCCACGTCCAATTTCGCCATCCAGGAATACATGGGCTACGACCCCATGGTTTCCGAAGTCTTCCAGTCCAGCTACCGCTTCGAGGACGGCTACCTCCACCCCGGAGAAGAACCCGGCCTCGGAGTCCACGTGGACGAAGCAGCGGCCGCCCGCTTCCCCTACAAACAGGCCTACCTGCCCATCGCCCGCGAGCTCGACGGCTCCATGAAGGACTGGTAGCCCATGACTCCCCCAAACCTTCCCCGGCTCTCCGCCGCCATGCCCGGAATCCTGCGACGGCAAGCCGCCCCGGCCCCCGGCATAGTCCACCTTGGCCTCGGCAACTTCCACCGCGCCCACCAGGCCGTCTACACCGACGCCGCCGTCGCCGCACACGGCGGAGACTGGGGCATCATCGGGGTCTCCAGCCGTTCCTCCGCAGTCCCGGAAGCCATGCACGCCCAGGACATGCTCTACACGGTGGTGGAAATCTCACCTGCTGGATCGAACTTCTCGGTTCCGCAGGTCCACACGGACGCCTTCACGGCAGCCAACAACCCCAACCGAGTGGTCCAGGTCATCGGCGACCCCGCGACGCGCATTGTCTCCCTGACAGTGACTGAAAACGGCTACCACTACACGCCGGCCACCGGTTCACTGAACCTGCAGGACCCTGCCATCCGGCACGATCTCGAAAATGCCGGCCCGCCCCGGACGCCCATCGGACAGATCGTCCGCGGCCTCCAACTGAGGGCCAGGACCCACGCAGATCCCGTAACTATCCTCAGCTGCGACAACCTTGCTGACAATGGCCACCACACCCAAAGGCTGGTCCGGGAATTCGCCTCACAGCTCTCCCCCGCCGAAGCCACCGAAACGCTGGACTTCATCGAGCACCGCACCAGCTTTCCGTCCTCCATGGTGGACCGGATCGTGCCGGCCACGACCGACCACTACCGCAGCCTCGTTGCGGCTCAGACCGGTTACACGGATAGCATCCCCGTGCCGGCCGAGCCGTTCACCATGTGGATCGTCGAAGACAACTTCATCGCCGGGCGCCCGGCCTGGGAGGCCGGCGGCGCCGTGTTCTCCGACGAAGTATCCGGCTACGAACAGCTCAAAGTCCGGCTGCTCAACGGCACCCATTCGCTGATCGCCTACCTCGGAGCCCTTTCAGGCGCTGCCACTATCCCGGACTCTGTCGCGCACACCCACATCGAACTGGCCGCCCGCTCGGTCCTGCGGAACGAATACCTCCCCAGCATCTCGGTGCCGGCCGGAGTGGACGTCGATGCTTATGAGGAGCAGCTCTTCTCCCGCTGGCGGAACACCGCGCTGGGCCACCGGACCAGCCAGGTGGGCTCCGACGGATCAGTCAAACTCCGCCAACGCATCCCCCTTCCGGCAGTGGAGTTGCTCGCTGCCGGACACATGCCGCAACTGCTGGCGCTCACCACCGCCGCATACCTGACTTGCATCGCCCCCCTCAACGGGTTTGACCCGGGCCCCCAAGCCGCGGCCATGGAAGACCCCGCCCGTGGGCTGCTCTCCACCTTGGCAGCCCAATCCCGTTCCGGCCAGGAACTGGCCGAACGGGTCCTCGCCGAACACCACCTCCTCGGTGAGGAACTGGCCGGCCAGGCGAGCTTCATCAAACGGACCGGGGAACTGATCGACATTCTGCACGCCCACGGTCCCGCGGGCGCGATTGCCGAGGCCGGCGCACCCTCGCACGCTTCTTCCCTCCAAACCACTCGGAGCACACTGTGACCACCCAGACCTTGGTGCCTGGCGCCCGGACCAACCTTCCCACCACCACCGAAGCCGCCGTCCTGCACGGCGCACTGGACATCCGCATCGAACGCAAGTCCCTGCGGCGCCTCGGCCCCACCGACGTCCTGGTGGAGATGCGCTCCGGCGGCATCTGCGGCTCGGACATGCACTACTACGCCGACGGCCGCAACGGCACCAACGTCCTCACTCAGCCCACTGTCCTCGGCCATGAAGGTGCCGGAGTGGTTATCGCCGCAGGTGAGGATGCCAGCATTGCCGCGGGCACCGCCGTCGTCATCGAACCGGCGCTCCCCTGCCGCAGCTGCGCCACTTGCCTCTCCGGCCGGTACAACCTCTGCCCCTCCGGAACCTGCTTCGGCTCACCGCCCACCGACGGGCTCTTTGCCCGGCACGTAGTAGTTCCAGAAGCTGCCGTCCACGTATTGCCGGCCGCGGTCCCCGCCGAAATCGGAGCCGCCATCGAGCCGCTCGCCGTCGCCGTCTGGGCAGTGGAACGTGCCCAGGTACAGGCCGGGCACCGGGTGCTCATCACCGGCGCGGGCCCCATCGGTTTGCTGGTAGCCCAAGTCGCAGCCGCCAAGGGCGCAGCTCAGATCGTGGTGACTGACGTGAACGATGACCGCCTCGCCGCTGCCGGCAAGTTCGGGGCAACCCGTACCATCAACACCGCCACGGCTCCCTTGGACCTGGAAAACATGGACCGCCTGATCGAGTGCTCCGGCAACACGCACGCACTGGCTGCCGGCATCCAAACGCTCGCCCCGGCCGCCCGCGCCACGGTGGTGGGCCAGGCCCGGCCGACCGCGGACGGAATTCCGCTCGGCTTCCTCCAGCGTTACGAAATCGACCTCGTCACCGCCTTCCGCTACGCCAATGCGTTTCCCACAGCCATCAAACTCGCCTCATCGGGTGCGGTGGACCTTTCAGCCATCATCACCGCCACCTACCCGCTCGAAGATGCCGCAACCGCACTCACAGCCCCGGTGACCGACCCCACCAACCTGAAAGTCCTCATCACCTACTGACACCACAGGGACGACGCGCCAAAGGTGCGCGGACCCCTGGATAGAGAAGCATCCATTCAAAGGAGTATGGAAATGACCACAGCACACGTCCCACATCAGGAACTGGACCAAAGCAAGGTCCGCAAGGCCGCCCTTGCCGGCCTGATCGGCACCACGCTGGAACTGTATGACTTCGTCATCTACGGCACAGCTGCTGCCCTTGTGTTCAGCAAACTGTTCTTCCCCAACGAAACCCCGGCCGTGGCCATGATCGCAAGCTTCAGCACGTTTGCTGTGGGCTTCCTGGCGCGTCCCATCGGCGGAATCTTCTTCTCCCACTTCGGAGACCGCCTGGGCCGCAAGTGGGTCCTGGTCACTACCTTGCTGATCATGGGTGGCGCGACCTTACTGATCGGCCTGTTGCCCACCTACGAACAGGTGGGCATCTGGGCACCGATCCTCCTTGTCCTGTGCCGGGCCGGCCAAGGCTTCGGCGCCGGTGCCGAACAGTCCGGCGGCGCCACCCTGCTCACCGAATCCGCCCGTCTGGGGACCAGGGGCAAGATGGCGTCCCTGATCATGGTCGGCGCTGCAGCGGGCACCGCCCTCGGCGCACTCGTGTGGATGGCCGCCCAGGCACTGGCACCCAACGACATGATGACCTGGGGCTGGAGGCTCGTCTTCCTCTCCAGCATCTTCGTCACCATCGCCGCGATGATCATCCGCCGCAAGCTGGACGAGTCCCCGGTCTTCGAAGAAATCAAGCGGACCCGTGAAGAACCGCCTGCACCGCTGAAGGAAGTAGCCAGGTTCGGCAAGGCCAACGTCCTTCGTGTCACGATGATGACGTTTGGCGTCAGCGCCCAGTCGTACACCATCCAGGTGTTCATGGCGACGTACCTGATCTCAGTAGTCGGAACCGACCCTAAGTTCATTCCCCAAGTACTCCTGATCGGCGCCCTTTGCGGTGGTGTAGCAGCGGTGGCCTTCGGAACCCTGTCGGACAAGATCGGCCGCCGGCGCGTCGTTTCGATCATCACCGGAGCGCTGGTTCTCTTCCCGGCACCGGCGTTCATGCTTCTCACCACGGGGTCGCCCGTGGCCATCATCCTGGTGATGGTTGTCGGCTTCATGCTCGCCTGCCAAGGCGTGGTGGGCGTGCACATGAGCTACTTCCCGGAAATCTTCGGCAGCCGCTACCGCTACGCCGGCGTCACACTCGGCCGCGAATTCGCCTCAATCATCGGCGGCGGCATTGCCCCGATGATCTGCGCCGGACTCCTCGCACTCTTCAGCAACTCCTGGATTCCGGTGGCCATCTACATGTCCCTGGTCATGCTCGTCAGCTTCATCGCAACGAGGATGACACCGGAAACCCTCAACCGCGACCTCACGGACCCGGAAGATGCCCGGTGGAGCAACAATGCCGTCCAGGGGAACGAAGCCACCACAGAGATGACTGCCGCGCAGCACGCCAAGTAGGCCGTTTCTCACTGCCCGACGGCGGCACTCGCCGCCGTCGGGCAGCACCATTTCCCCGCCTGACCACTAAAGGACCCTCCATGCAGCGCCTCGATGACCAAGGCACCCTCTTTCGGCCGGCCCCGTCCGCCATCCTCTCTGACACGCGCGTCGTCGCCGTCCTCCGCGCTTCCCACGCCTCCGAATACGCTCCCGTCATGGAGGCCTTGCAGCTCGGCGGGGTACTGAGCATCGAACTGACCCTGAGCACCCCGGGGGTCTGGGACGAACTGCCCCGCCTGCAGGAGAGATTCGGCGGTGCGGTGGAAATCGGCGTCGGAACAGTCACGTCAGCAGCCGAAGCAGAAACCGCGCTGGATCTGGGCGCGGCCTATATCGTCACCCCCATCACGGACCTTGACGTCATCAACGCCTGCGTCAGCCGCAGCGTGGCCGTCTACCCTGGCGGCCTGACGCCCACCGAACTCCACGCCGGGTGGAAACTGGGCGCCACCGCCGTCAAGGTATTTCCCGCCTCCACCGTTGGTGCCGGGTACATCTCACAGTTGCGCGGACCATTCCCTGACATCCAGGTCATTCCTTCAGGCGGCGTAGACATCGACGACGTCCCCGCATGGATCCGGGCAGGAGCACTCGCGGTCAGCCTGGGCGGCCCGCTGCTGGGCGACGCCTTCAAGGGCGGAGACCTCCAGGAACTCACAGCCCGGGCCCGCCGCGTCCGCGACCTGATCGACCAGACCGCAAACCAGGCCGGGACAGCCCGGTGAACGCTCCGCCCTACGTCCTCACATTTGGGGAAACCATGGCCTTGATGTCCTCTGAACAGGTCGGCCCCCTTGCCCACGCCTCCAGCCTGAGCCTGGGGATCGGCGGGTCAGAATCCAATGTTGCCATCGGCCTCCAGCGGCTCGGTGTGCAGGCCATCTGGTGCGGCCGCGTGGGAGCTGACTCACTGGGGAACCTGGTGGAACGGGAAATCCGCGCCGAAGGGGTCGATGTCCGGATCGCTGTGGACCCGTCCGCCCCCACCGGACTGATGATCAAGGAACGCCGGACGCCCGCCACCCAACGCGTCAGCTACTACCGCGCCGGCAGTGCCGGATCCCGGATTACTCCGGATGACATCGACGAACAACTGATTTCGGGAGCTGGCCTCCTGCACGTCAGCGGCATCACCCCTGCACTCTCCCCGCAGGCGGAGGCAACCCTCCGGTACGCAGTAGACACGGCGAGAGCCCACAACGTGACGGTTTCCTTCGACCTGAATTTCCGCGGCAATCTGTGGTCCGCCGAAGGAGCGCGAAGCGTCTACCAGGACATCATCCCCCGCGCCGATATCGTGTTCGCAGGCGATGATGAGGCCGCGATAGCAGTCGGCGCAGGCGAACCAGAGGAGCTGGCCCGGCGAATCGCTGCGCTCGGTCCAAGCCAGGCGGTCATCAAGCTTGGCGCTGATGGTGCACTGGCCCTGATTAATGGCACATTGTTCCGCCAGGAGGCAGTCACCGTTGTCACCGTAGACACTGTGGGTGCCGGAGACGCCTTTGTCGCCGGATACTTGGCCGAATTCGTCACCGGCCGCGGGCCCCAGGACAGGCTCAAAACCGCAGCAGCCACCGGGGCCTTCGCCTGCCTTGTCCCCGGAGACTGGGAAGGCTTCCCTCGCCGGCACGAACTTTCGATTCTCCAGACGCGCGAGCCCGTAAGCCGCTGAGGGCGCCCAAACCAATGGAGACGATGATGACTTCAACAAGCCCGGACCAGACCCCCTGCTTCGTGGGCGCCTACGCCGCCGCGCCAAGCCTCGCCGGTTGGGATCCCGTTGCAGAAGGGAACTTCCTGGCAGCAGTCCTTGCCTTGGACGGTGTGGCCGGACTGGAGGTTCCCTTCACGGGGAAGCTGCACAAGGACGACGAGGCCTGGTTCCTGCGACAGCTCCCCCATGATGCCCGGTTTGTGGTGACGACGATCCCTGGGACCATGGCACGGCTGCAGGCCGACAGGAGCTTCGGCCTTGCCTCGACGTCTGCGTCCGGCAGAAGGTCGGCACTGGAGTTCGTCAAAGAAGCACTGGACGCCGTGACACGGCTAAACCAGCAACTGGGCAGGCCCGCCGTCGCCACCATGGAACTGCACGCCGCACCGGTAGCCGTCAACGGTGCCGCGTCAGTCTCTGCCCTCGAAGCCTCCCTCATCGAACTGGCAGACTGGGACACGGCCGGCGCCCACCTCGTCCTGGAGCACTGCGACGCCTTAATGCCGGGTCGGGCCCCCGCCAAGGGGTTCCTTGGCCTGGAAGCGGAGGCCGAAGCAGTCCAACGGGCCAATGACGCCACGGGGAACCCCATGGGGATCGTCATCAACTGGGGCAGGTCCGTCATTGAGCAGCGACGGCCCGAAGCCGCCCGTGAACACATCACGTACCTCCATGACCGTGGCCTCCTGCGCGGCCTCGTGTTTTCCGGATGCGCCAGCGTGGACACGAGGTTCGGCAACGCCTGGGACGACGTACATGTCCCGCCGGCCCCACCCGGTACCGGCAGTTCCGGCGGTACCGGGGGTTCCGGCGGTTCCGGCGCGGAGGGGTCCAACGGCTCCTCTGACCACAAACTCCTGGAGTCGGCCTCGCTGCTCACCCCTGACCGGATCAAACAGTGCCTGCAGGCCGCTGGCGCGCTGCCTGAAGCAGGCTTCCACGCAATCAAAGTGGCGGCACCGCCGAACGCCAGCGTGAGTCAGCGGGTCAGCGTCATCTCGCAGACCCTGGCCGCGGTGCAACTGGCCTCGCACGGCCAGGCAGGTCTTGCCGGAGCCGCCGTCAAAGGCTAAACGCAGCATTAGTTTCGTTTAGCCATTGACGCCCCATAGCGCGAAGGCCAACATTTGAGTTCTCTGCGCCTGCCTTGGCCCAGGGGATGGAGCGTCAATCCGCCGCTCCATCCCCTGCAAAGCTGGAGGGCGTAGCCAACCGCAGCGATCCAGTGGACGGCAGTAATTTCATGAGAAAAGTGAGCGTCACCAACAACGTGTCCCTGGACGGCGTCATGCAGGCGCCCGGGCGCTTCGATGAGGATACCCGGGGAGGGTTCGAGCGCGGTGGCTGGGCCCTGCCCTACAACGACGAAGTCATGGGACGCGCCATGGGCGAGGGCATGGCGAAAACCGGCGCGCTTGTGCTGGGGCGGCGCACGTACGAGGACTTCGCCAGCTACTGGCCCCGCCAGACGGACAACCCCTTCACCGACCTCCTGGACAACATTCAAAAGTACGTTGCCTCGACCACGCTGACCGAGCCGTTGCCCTGGCAGAACTCCACCCTGCTTCAGGGTGATGCGGCGGATGCGCTGGCCAGGCTCAAGGAGCAGCCCGGGCCGGACATCGCCATCCTGGGCAGCGGGGAACTGATCCAGTCGCTGCGGGGCAGGCGCCTCGTAGACGAATACGTGCTGCTCATCCATCCGCTGATTTTGGGGACGGGCCGCCGACTGTTCCCGGACGGACCGGAGTCAGGGCTCCGGCTCACCAACAGCGTGACGACCACCACCGGCGTCGTGATTGCAACCTACGCGACCGTGTGACCGGAGCCCGGACCTACTTTTGGATCTCCGCCCGGCGGAGGCGGACGATGTCCTCGAGCACGTCGTCGGGAAGCGGGTGGTCCGTGGTGAAGCGGATGGTGCCCTTGGACAGCGAGTATCCCTCCAGGCGGTCCGCGACGGCGTCAATCACCGCGGGCGAAAAGGGAAAGACGGAGAGGTGCTTGGCCGCTGCGACGACGCCGAGGAGGGGCTGCCCATCCAGCTTCAAGGCAGGCATCCCGTAGCTCATGCCTTCCTCGGCCTCCGGGACAAGGGTCCGGGCAACGGCGATCACGCGTTGCAGGGAGAGGCGCTCAGGCTCGGGCAAATCGGCCAGGGAATCATCAACGGTGCCCATGGCGCCCATTCTATTCCTGCCCATTCTGTTGGCGGCTGGGAGCGCCTAGAGTTTCGAAACAGGCTCAATCACAGAAACTGGCAAGCGAAGGGTGAATTGAAGCTATGGATTACGTCAAAGACCCCCGCGTTGACCAGTACATCGACGCCCTCCCTGCATGGCAGCAGGACATTTGCCGCAAGGTCCGCGACCTGGTCCATGCCGCCGATCCCGAGGTCCAGGAAACCATCAAACGGACCGTCCAGCCGTACTTTGTCCTGCAGGGCAACGTTATTGCCCTGCTCGCGGCGAAAGATCACGTCAACGTCTTCCTGTACGACGGCGGCATCACCCCTGACCCGCACAACATCATCACCGCGGGCCATGGCAACAAGACCGGCCGCATGATTTCGTACCACGAGGGCGAGCCGATGAACGAGGACGCGCTGGTGGAGATGTTCCGGGCGATCATCGCGAACAACCGCGCTGGCGGGTGGCGGAAGATCAAAGGCGGGCAGTAGGGGCGCTTCGCCACGTGGACCGGACACCTTGCCGCTGTGGACCTCAGCGGGAGGCGGCACATGATGGGCCAGACACTGTGAGTTGCCGGACATTACTTGTCTCCGACAACCCCTCGGGAGCATAATGGTTAGCAGAGCTAATTAGCAGTGCTAACTATCTGCGAGGACCCATGACCACCACAGCGACGGACCACGAGTCCGCGGACAACATTGAACCGGACATGCTGGCAATCGACCTTCGCACGGCCGTCATGCGAACGTCCCGGCGGCTCCGCATCGAGGCAACCGGCGATGTCATTACCCCGGGCCAGTACACGGTGCTCGCCCACCTTCGCACCGGATCCCAGACCCTCCGCGAACTCGCCGAAAGCGAACACGTGCAGGCGCCGTCGATGACCCGGATCGTCAATGCGCTCACGGAACAGGGGTTCGTGTCACGGTCCCCGCATCCGGAGGACGGCCGCCAGATCCAGGTAGCCATCACCCCGGCGGGCGAAACCGTCCTGGCCGAAGCCCGCAGCCAACGGACCGCATGGCTGGCCCAGCGCGTCGCCGGGCTCAGCAAAGAGGACCGCCGAGTCCTGAGCCGGGCCGCACACATCATGCAGGAAATGAGCGCCAAATGAGCGCCATGTTCCGGGCACTGGAGAACCGTAACTACCGGATCTGGGCGGGCGGGGCGCTGGTCTCCAACGTCGGCACCTGGATGCAGCGGATCGCCCAGGACTGGCTGGTGCTGACAGTCCTCACCGACCACTCCGGGACCGCCGTCGGCATCACCACGGCGCTGCAGTTCCTGCCCAGCCTGCTTCTGGGCCCCTACGGCGGCGTCCTCGCGGACCGGTACCTCAAGCGCAGGATCCTGCTGTGGACCCAGGTGGCTATGGGCCTGTGCGGGCTTGCCATCGGACTCCTGGTGGTAACGGGCAACGCGCAACTGTGGCATGCCTACCTGGCCGCGCTCTGTCTCGGCCTCGCCAGCGCCATTGATGCACCCGCCCGCCAGGCGTTTGTGTCCGAACTCGTGGGGCGCGAACACGTCACCAATGCCGTGTCCCTGAACTCCGCGTCCTTCAACACCGCCCGGCTCACCGGCCCTGCGATCGCCGGCGTGCTCATCGCCTGGGTGGGAACGGGACCGGTCTTCCTGCTCAACGCCGTGAGCTTCGCCGGCGTCATCATCTCGCTGTTGCGGATCCGGACCTCTGAATTGACCCTGGCCACCCCCGCAGCGCGCAGCAAGCACCCGGTAATGGACGGCCTGGGGTACGTCCGGCAGAGGCCGGACCTTGTGCTCATCCTCGTCATGGTCAGTGTCATTGGGGCCTTCGGCATGAACTTCGCCATCACCAACGCCCTGATGGCTACCGTGGAATTCCGGGCAGGCCCCGGGGAATTCGGGCTTCTCGGTTCCGTCATGGCCGTCGGGACACTCGCCGGCGCCCTGCTCGCCGCCCGCAGGTCAGGCCCGCGGCTGCGTTTCCTCCTGGGCGGGGCCCTGGGAGTGGGCGTCTTTTCGCTGCTGGCCAGCGCGTCGCCGTCGATCTGGCTCTACGCCGCCGTGCTCATACCGCTGGGCCTGGCCTGCATTACCTTCCTGAACAGCTGCAACACCACCATCCAGCTCACGGTAGAGCCCCAGTTCCGCGGGCGCGTACTTGCCCTGTACCTCGCCATCCTGCAGGGCGGGACTGCTGTGGGGGCGCCACTGTTGGGCTGGATCGGCACCGAATTCGGGGCCCGCTGGTCAGTGGCCGCAGCCGGTGCGATCGTGCTGCTGACCGGCCTGTTCGCGGTCATCGCCGTGAACCGCCGCAGCCCGCAGACATTCCGGCAGCAGGTGCGGACTGCGTTTCCCGGGCGCCGCGCCTCGGCCTGAGTTCACCCATTGCGTCCTGGTCGGGGCGGGGCTCCCTACTTCCGCGGGGGCGCCGTCGAGCCTCGAACCACCAACTCTGTTCCCAGCTCGATCCGCTGCGGCAGTTCCTCGTCCCCCTCCAGGTGCCGGAGCAACGCGCGCATGGCGGTCTCGGCCATCTGGACCACGGGCTGTCGGATGGTGGTCAGGCCCGGCTCGATCCACTCGGCCGCCGGGATGTCGTCAAAACCGATGATGGACAGGTCCTCGGGAATCCGCAGTCCGGCGGTCCGGGCCGCGCGGTAAGCGCCCATGGCTTGGTCGTCGTTGCCGGTGAAGATCGCGGTGGGGCGGTCGTCCAAAGACAGCAGCTTCCGGGTCCCGGACTCGCCGGCCTCGATGGAGAAGTCGCCCGGGACCATCAGCGCCGGATCAACCGCGATCCCCGCCCGCCGCAGCGCCGAGACATAACCGTCCTCGCGGGCGCTGCTGCACTGCAGGTCCTCGCGGCCGCCGATCATCCCGATCCGCCGGTGCCCCAACTGCAGCAGGTGCTCGGTGGCCGAGTGCGCGCCGTCCCAGTTAGCCGCGCCCACGGTCATCAGGTCCGGCCCGGGCTGGCCCACCGGATCGATCAGCACCACTGGGATCCCCAGCGACTTGATCCGCTGGATCTGTTTGGCATCCAGCTGGTACACGGCCATCAGCAGCCCGTCCGACTTCCGCTCGGCCACGTTCGCCAGCCACGGCCGGATCCGCGAGCCGTCCATGTTCAGGCTGCTCACCACCGTGCCGTAACCGGCCTCCTGCGCCACGCGCTCCACGCCCTCGATGATCTCCAGCGCCCACTCCGAGCCCAAGCCAGGGAACACCAGGTCGATCAGGCCGGCCTTCTGCCTCCGCTTGGCCGGGCGGCGGGCGTAGTCGCGCCGCGCGATGATCTCCTCCACCCGCGCCCGCGTTTCGGCGGCAACGTGGGCATGGCCGTTCAGCACTTTGGAAACGGTGGGGACCGAGACCCCGGCCTCCCGGGCAATCTCACTGATCGTCGCGCGCCCGGTATCCTGCTTGGTCACCATGGAACCCACCTTCCCGCCGGAGCACTGGCCCGGCCCTACGAGTTTTCGGAAAGTCCCCACGCCTGGATCCGGCCGCACATGCCGTAAATCCTGCGGGCTTTCCGTTTCCCCATGGTAGTCCGCGCATCCTGCAGATAGAAACTTTCGGCGATTTCCAGAGACTGCAACTGTTCCCGCGTCGCCGCCGCTTGCCGTTCCGCGCCCTGGGCCAGCATGTCCTGCCACTCGGAGATCCGAAAACTAACCAGCCTGGCCGCCGCCGCATGGAAGCCGGCCAACGCCCCGGGACCGGATTCCAGCACCACATCCTTCAGGGCAAAGTACCCCTCCAGGGCCAGGTCACGACGACGGCGCGCGGCCGCTTCTGCGTCCTGGTCACCGCCGTCGGCATCACTGGGTACCAGTGCCGCTGCCCGCCGGTACGCATCCACGTCCGCCAGGTGCGCGGGCGGGAACGTCATGACGGCGTCGCCGTTCTCCGGCAGGCCCGCATTCTGCATCACTACCAGCACGCGCAGGTCGCCCGAATCGTTGATGGCACGGTGGATGGTGCCGGGCGTGAACCACAGCACCACCCCCGGCTCCAGCGGCGTGGAGGTGAACCCGCGGGAGTCCAGCGTCTCCAGCCGGCCCCGCCCCTGCTGCACCATGTAGGCTTCCGCGGACGCCGTATGCAGGTGCGGGGTGCCGCCGGCCGCACCGTCCGCTGCGGGCCAGTCGTAGATGCTGACCTCGGACAGGGCGGTGGCTCCCGGGAACGTCGTGGCTGCCATATTCAGGACCAGGCCTGCAGGGCAGTCTTGGCGGCGCCGGCCAATTCCGCAGCGGACCGCTCGTCCACCTGCCCGTCGGAAATTACGACGGCGTAGCGGTACGTGAGCGGCTGACCCGCCTTCAACGGGACTACTTCGCTGAAGAAAGGCGCGGATCCCAGGCACGCGAACATGGACGAGCGGGCGAACCACTGGTTCGGGGCGCCGGGGTTGGTACCGTCCTCCACGAAGGTGATGGACGAGAACCGGCAGGTGTCATCGTGCCGGCCGGTGAAGGAGATCCATTCCGAGCGGGTTCCCATGAACTCGTCCTGCCCGGTACCGGCGTCGGAGCGGAACTGGCCTCCTGTGAAGGACCGTGGCCCGCGCCAGAACAACCCGCCGTACCCGGCGTTGTCGCGGCCCTCGGTGGTGGGGCTGCCGATCTCGATGACGTCCGGCGAGATATTGGCCAGTTCGGTTTCGAAGAGCAGCACCCAGGCCGGGGTGGCCGGGACATCGAGGACCTGGACGCTGAAGCGGCGCTTCTCGGCGATGACCGGAGTCCCGTCCTGTGAACTCCACACGAGTTCCTCGGCCGCGGTGATCCCGGTTCCGGAGTCGTCGATGGCGGTGAAGGCCTCGTGGGTCATGGCGCCGTTGTTGCCCAGGTTCGCGTAGCCGGTGGCGCGGGTATAAGTGGCGCCGCCCCAGAAGTTGTCCTTGCCCACGTTGGGCAGGGCGAGTGAGAGGCCCTTGTGCCAGACGTGGTCCCACGGCCGGAAGATGGTCACCTCGTCGCCGCCGAGGGTCCTGAGCGGGTGGAAGTAGGGGCGCGGGCTTTCGTACTGGTCATCCGTGGGCCTGTAGGTGTAGGTGGCGATCTGCTGGCCACCGGCGGTGAAGGTGAGTGCTGCGCCGTCGTCGGAATAGCTGAGCTGCGTGGTCGTGGTGGTAACTGCGGGGCTGGTCATGGGAGTCTCCGATAAGTTCAAGGGTGTTTGGTCAGGCGGCGGAAGTAGCGACGGGCGCGGTGGAATCGAGGACCCGGGTGCCCAGGCCCTCGCCGTCCATACCGGCGTAGAAGGGGTGGCCGGGCACGATCTCGCCCCGGCGGACGGGTGCGCCGGTGAAGGCGGAGGCATAGATCGCGGCAGCGAGCTCCAACGTTTGCCGCGCGGAGTCCGCGCCGGCTGGGAGCGGCCTGCCGGCGTCGAGCGCGTCATACATGGCCAGGAACTGGGCAGAGTGTCCGCTTCCCCGTTCCAGCGGCTGCGCGTCCCACGCTCCCGTAACCGCGTCCTCGTGACCCGGCGCCGGGGTGATGGTCCAGTTGTCCGTGGCATAGCCGTACAAGTGGCTCAGTTCAACGGTGGCAAACTCGCAGTCGATCCGGATGTCCGAAGTTTCGCGCGGGGAGAGCAGCGAGTTGATGATGGTGGCAACGGTGCCGTTTTGGAACCGGACCAGCGCGGCGGACAGGTCCTCAGTGGAGGTGTCGCGGGCCTGCCGGGAGGCGATGGCGGTGACCTCCTGCCACGGGCCGAGCAGGTGGAGCAGGAGATCGAACTGGTGGATGCCGTGGCCCATGGTGGGGCCGCCGCCCTCCGCGTTCCAAGTGCCGCGCCAAGGCAGGTCCCAGTAGGTGTCCGGCCGGTACCACAGCGTGTCACACCGGGCCACTAGCGGACGGCCGAACTCGCCGCCGCCGATGAGCGACTGCGCCGCGGCGGAGGCATCGCCGAAGCGGTGCTGGAAGACGCAGGAGAACTGCGCACCGCCCTGGATTTGGGCGGTTTCCAACCGGTCGAAGTCGGCCAGGGACAAGGCCGGCGGCTTCTCCGACAGCACGTGGACGCCCGCCGCCAGGCACTCGAGGGCCTGGTCGATGTGCATCATGGGCGGGGTGCAGAGGTGCACGATGTCCGGTTTGGCTTCTGCCAGCAGTTCGGTGAGGCTGAGGTAGCGCCCGGCGATGCCGTGCTGGTCCGCGAAGGTGTCCAGCCGGGCCTGATCCACATCGCAGGCCGCCACGACTTCCGCCCGGCCGCCGGTCCGGGCCAAGTTGTCCGCGTGGACCGCGGCGATCCCGCCGGTGCCCACGATGGCCACTTTGTACGTCCGCATCTGAAATTCTCCGCCTTTGCAGTTCTTCACTGGATGGTGCCGGTCACTTTTGATCACTGGCGGTCCGGAACTTCGGAAACTTTCATGACCGGATCATTAGTTTCCGAAACCTACTCTGCCTACAATTCCGGCCGCCCTTCAACCGTAGGAAGCAAGATACTGCGAAGTCAATGGTTTTCGCCCTAGAAACTAAATAGAAATTTCTGATAGTTTCTTAAAAACAGATTCTTATGTGAGGAGACGCCCGTGAGCGGTGCCGCCGAGAAACAAGCACTCCCCCGTTCCGCCGGGCCGGAAACCGTTGAGCATCTCATCGCTGAGATGACGCTCGAAGAGAAGCTCGCCCAACTGGTGGGTGTATGGGTGAACGCGTCCACCGACGGCGACTCCGTGGCCCCGCTGCAGAACCAGATGGCCGGCGACGCCCGCTCCTGGGATGACGTGATCGCCAACGGCCTGGGCCAGATCACCCGGATGTACGGCACCACCCCGCTGGAACCGCTGGACGGTGCACGCCGGCTGGCCGCCGCGCAGGAGCAGATCATGGCTGCCTCCCGCTTCGGGATCCCCGCCCAGGTGCACGAGGAGTGCCTGGCCGGGCTGGCTGCCTGGAAAGCCACCGCCTTCCCTGTCCCCCTGGCCTGGGGCGCCACTTTCAATCCCGCGCTGGTCCGCGAGATGGCCGGGCTGATCGGCGCGGACATGCGCGCGCTCGGCGTGCACCAGGGCCTGGCGCCTGTGCTGGACGTGGTGCGCGACCTCCGCTGGGGCCGCGTGGAAGAGACCATCGGCGAGGACCCGTTCCTGGTGGGCACCGTAGCGTCCGCCTACGTCCAGGGGCTTGAGGAGGCGGGCATTGTTGCCACGCTCAAGCACTTCGTGGGGTACTCCGCCTCGGTGGCCGGGCGCAACCACGCCCCGGTGTCCATGGGCCCGCGTGAGCTGGCCGACGTCATGCTGCCGCCGTTCGAAATGGCCATCAGGCACGGCGGCTCCCGCTCAGTGATGCACGCCTATACAGACGTCGACGGCGTCCCGGCCGCCGCCAACCAGGCCCTGCTCACCGGGCTGCTCCGCGATGAATGGGGTTTCGCGGGAACGGTGGTGGCCGACTACTTCGGCGTCGCCTTCCTCAATGTCACCCACGGGGTGGCTGCCGACCTCGGCGATGCCGCAGCGCTGGCACTGACTGCGGGAGTCGACGTCGAACTTCCCACCGTGAACTGCTACGGAACGCCGCTGCTGCAGCGGGTCCGCGACGGCGCAGTGGACGAGGCACTGGTTGATACCGCCCTCCGCCGCGTGCTCACGCAGAAGCAGCAGGCCGGGCTGCTCTCTCCCGGCTTTGACCCTGCCCCGCCTGCCTTAACGGACGGCATCAACCTGGACCCGGCCGGGCACCGCGCACTGGCCCGGACCATGGCGGCGCAGTCGCTGGTGCTGCTGAAAAACGGGACGCACGACGGCGGCGCGGCACTGCCGCTGCCCGCTGCGGCCGTGCGGTCGCTGGGTGTGGTGGGGCCGCTGGCGGAGGACCCGTTCGCGATGCTGGGCTGCTACTCCTTCGACGCTCATGTGGGCGCCTCGCACCCGGACGTGCCGATGGGCATTTCCGTGCCCACCGTGGCCGAAGCCGCGGAACGCCGCTTTGAGGGAGTCGTTTCCGCCGCAACAGGGACGTGCGAGGCCATTACGCCGGAGGAGATCTCCGAGGCCTGCCGGATCGCCGCGTCCGTGGACACGTGTGTGCTGGTGGTGGGCGACAACGCCGGCCTGTTCGGCCGGGGCACTTCCGGCGAGGGCAACGACGCCGAAGACCTCCGCCTCCCCGGCGACCAGTCCGCGATGCTGGACCAGGTGCTCGCCGCGGCCGCCGCTGCCGGCACACGCACCATCCTCGTGGTCCTCAGCGGCCGTCCCTACGCACTGGGCGGTTTCGCGGACCTGGCGGACGCCGTCGTGCAGGGATTCTTTCCCGGCGAGGAAGGTGCCGAGGCGCTGTGGGACGTACTCACCGGCGTCGTCAATTTTTCCGGGAAGCTTCCGGTGTCCGTGCCGCGGACCCCGGGTGGGCAGCCCGGCACGTACCTGCACAGCCGGCTGGCCGGTCCCAGTGGCGTGAGCGCACTGGACCCGTCGCCACTGTTCGGGTTCGGCCATGGCCTGTCCTACACCTCGTTTGAGTTTTCGGAGCATGTGGCGAGCGCGCCCACGGTGTCGACATCGGGCTCGGTGACGGTGGCCTGTACGGTGACCAACACCGGCGCGGTGGGTGGCGCCGAAGTGGTGCAACTGTACCTGGAGGACCCCGTGGGCGAGGTGGTGCGGCCGGTCCGCGAGCTGATTGGCTATGCGCGGGTGGACCTGGCTGCCGGCGCCTCCGCGGCGGTGGAGTTCACGGTGCACGCCGACCGGACGTCCTTCACAGGTGTGGACCTGAAGCGCGTTGTGGCTCCCGGACTGGTGAAGCTCCACGTGGCCACATCAAGCACGTCCGATGTCCACACGCACGAGGTCATCCTGCACGGTCCGCGACGCGCCGTGGGTTTCGAGCGCGAGATGCTCACCCCGGTCGCCGTCACCCCGGCACCGATGGACTAAGCCAGCAGGCCTGTGGTGTATTTGGGCTCGCAGCGCTAGGTCTCCTTGCGGGAATCTCAATGGGCTACCTGCCATATCCTTCTGGGTGGCTGCTTGCTCTGGTTCCCGGGGTTTCTTCCAAGCACCGAAAGCTACCCTAGTGATGAACAGATGCATCAGCGTTGTTTTAGCTCTTACCCTCCTGTCTGCTTCGGCTACGCCGACTCATCACATCCGAACAACGCCAGGCCTGTCTCGACGAAGCATGCCGACTGCTGACAGCAGCACCACGCTGAGGACCTCCATCTAGTCCTCCGGTCCCCTCGCTGCGTGCCGTCGGCAAGGCCGGCGTGCGAGGCCATCGCCCGAAAAGAGTGCAGTTTCAGGATTTCGCCGCACGGATAGCCCGCCGCACCGCCGCGCCCAGCACGGAGATCAGCGGAACCAGGCACACCAGGGTGACCACGGTATTGGGCCGGAACGCGACGTCGCCGCCAACGTTCCGGTAGACGCCCAGTGGCAGCACCATGCCGCCGCCCCCACCGCCGGAAGCGCCGCCGTCGGCCTCGCCCTCCGCGCCGCCACCGAACCCGAAGGTAACCAGGGCCACCGGGATGACCTCCTGCCCGCCCAACTGGACGGGATCGCCGTATGCCCTGGCCACGCCGACGTTCTTGAACGTGTCCACAAGGTTGGAGAAAGTATCAGTCATGCCTCCACCGTAGGCCCGGACGCCGTAGAACCGCCAGAGTCTTCCCACTTGCTTGACCTGTCGATTATCGATATTATCTAGCTGTTAATCGACACCCTAGGAGACCTCATGGGAAAGCTCACCGTCCTCGCCCTGCGCATCGTGATTGCGATGGTGCTTGCCGGTTCCCTGTTCGTTCAGGTGTGGATGATTCCGTTGGTCTCGACCGACCTCGTGGAGGCGGGCGCGCCCGATGGCCCACGCATTGCACTGCTTGCCATCTTCGTTTTGGGCATCGCGTGCGTCCAGGTCACCGCAGTATGCGTGTGGCGCCTGCTCACCATGGTGCGCCGGGGGACGGTCTTCTCCCACGGGGCCTTTCGATATGTGGACATCATCTTCGGCGCGATCGCCTTCGCCTCCTTACTGATGTTCGGGATCGCAGCCATCCTGGCACCCGGCGAAACTGCACCCGGTATCGTACTCCTGATCTGCGGAGCGTCCGTCATGATCGCCGGGGTTGCCCTGGTGGTGCTGGTGATGCGCACGTTGCTGGCCCAGGCGGTGGCACTGGATGCGCAGGCGCACCACCTCCAGTCCGAGCTCGACGAGGTGATCTGATGCCCATCGTCGTCGACATCGATGTGATGCTGGCCAAGCGGAAGATGCCGGTGGGCACGCTCGCCGAACGTGTGGGAATCACCCCCGCCAACCTCGCGGTTCTCAAGAACGGCCGCGCCAAGGCGGTGCGGTTCACCACCCTCCAGGCGCTGTGCGAGGTGCTCGAATGCCAGCCCGGCGACCTGCTGCGCTGGGAACCGGAGGACTCCGCCTCACTTAACGCGGACGACGGCGGGCGGCCGCTTGCCGAGTCCAGCTAGCTGTATAGATCACGGACGTTAGTGCTGCGCGGGATAATGGAGGTATGACGGACCAGGACCATGAGCTGTGGGATGAGTTCGACAGGCTCAAACCCGCCGGCCGCGACCGCGTGGAGGGGTACCCCGGCGGACAGCCCGTGGGCTTTGGCTTCCGGACCGGCGTGCGCAGCGCCAGGGTGGCCCTTGGTTTCGCCGTGTACGCGCTGGTCCTTGGAACCGTCCTGGTCCTGCTGGGGGTCATCTACTTCATTAGCGAAAACCTGTGGCTGATGCTTGGACTGATGGCTGCGATCGAGGCCGTTTTCGTCTTTGCCTTCCTGCGACTGGTCCGCCAGGCCCGCAACCGGCGCTCCGCAAGCTAGCCGAGGGCTGGTCCGGGCCGGACCATCCGGAATTCCGGCAGGCTTTCCCATTCGAGCGGCAACTGCCCGCGTTTTCCGTCGGGCCGGAATCCATGCTTGAGGTAGAACGCCAGCGCACGGGGGTTGCCCTCAGCCACCCAGAGGTAGGCCGGGGAATCTCCAATGGCTGCGCGCAGCAGGGCCGCACCAAGTCCGGTGCCGTGCGTGCGCCTCAGTGCGTAGATCGAGTACAGCTCAAGCTCAACCGGTCCGTCCTCGTCGCGGCGCGGACCGGCGTCGGCCAATCCCACCACCTCTCCGTCGGCATCCAGGGCAATAATCCGCGGGTCCTGCACGTCCAGGTGGGGCCGCCGCCGTTCCACACGCTCGGGGATACTGGCTCGGCGTGTGCGGAAGAACTCCGGGGACAGCAAATGCGAGTAGCACTCCTCGTGGGCCAGCGTGTGCATCCGCACCACCGCTTCGGCGTCGTCGGGTGTGGCCTGGCGGAGCTGAAAGTCCATCGTCCCAGCCTAGGCCCGGCGCCGTTCGCGCCGCGACACGTCAGCCATTAACCCAACCGACCTTCCGGAGCCAGCCCGTGAGAACCGGCAGGACCACTGAGCTGTGCATCGCACCCAGGTGGTCGAGCCCGGGAAGAACCTGCACATCCCAGCCGGCGGCAATGAGTTCCTCCCCGTGCCTGGCCAGGGGTTCACCGATCCGAACCTGGACGCCGCCCCATTGCGGGCTGTAGTCGATCTGGTCATCGGCCCCCGCGAACGCGAGCCGCGGCAGGTCACGGGGCAGGGCTGCGACAGAGTCGTCGAAGTCCTGGAGTGCCTCGTAAAGGGTGACGAATTGGCGCGTTTGGCCCTCGGTGGTCTGGACGGCGGCAGAATCCCAGTCGCCCGGCTCGGCCTCGTCTGCTGGAACCCACGCAGGATCCGGTTCCTGGGTGGACTTCGCGTGCGCGGCGCGGGTGACGGCCAGCATGCTTTGGTACGGACCGTCCAACGGCGGAAATCCGCCCATGGCCAGGGCCCGAAGGCGGTCGGTGCGCAGGGCAAGCTGGAGTCCGCTCAACGCCAGCCAAGAGTAGCCGTAGTAGCCGAAAACCTCCGTGCTGGCGGCATCCGCGATGGCCAAAAAGTCAGCGGCGAGGTTGTCCGGTGTGAGCGTCTCCGCGGCCGGCTGCGCCATTCTGTGGCCCTCATAGTCAGCCACAATCACCCGGTTTGTTCCCGAAAGGCCGCGGACCAAAGCCGGCCCCAGGTCAGGGTCCCCGCCCCACTTACGCATGGTCTCGGCAGCGGCCGCTTCGAACGGCTCCAGCCGGGCCGGCAACAGCAGCGCAGGCCCTTCGCCGTGAATGGTAACGGGGATGATCGACCCGTCGTGGAGGACGGCCTCGGCAGTCTCAGCCATGTTGATCCCCTTTCAGGCGGCTTAGCTGGCCCGATTCTTTCGGCGTTTTGTTGCCCGCACCAGGCTCTTGATGAGGAAGATGAGCGCGATTCCCCAGAAGATGAAAGTCAGGATACCGCCCGCACCGGCAAGAAAGTTCCCGTCGCCCTCAAATCCGAGCACGGTGGCATCTTCCGGGTCGGATTCCCGGTACACCACCGTGACCTCCTCGCCAACAACGGGATGCTGGTCATGATCCACCAGGACCCCGACCGAGTGGAAGCGCCCGTCGGCCGACTGAAACTCCACGTCGATCGTTCGCTTTGAGGCTTGGCGCGCATCGTTGAAGTCGACGATCGTTCCCACTGCACGTTCGCCGGTCCGCACCAACTCCGCATCAGCGTTGCCCAGATGGGTACCGATACCGATCATCACCGGGCCAAGGGCGAATAGAAAGACCAGAATCGCGATATTCACCACCGCTCCCCAGGCACTTTTGGTTTTGCTGTTCACGGTTGCGTTAGGCGGAGTCACGCACCCATTCTGCCGCAGCGCAAGTCAGCCAGTGACCGCGGGAACCAGCGATCCACGGAGCCATTCCTCGACTTCCCGCTGCGAACGCAGCCGGACGACGACGACATGCGGGTATTCGTTGACGAACTGCGGCATCAGCTCGACGTACTTCCACCGCGTCCGGATCGCCCAGCGGACGATATGGTCCCGGTCGGTGAAGAACGTCCTTAACGGCGCCTCACGGTTGCCGTTCCACAATTCTTCGCGGCGCACCCGACGGCCGACGGTTCGCCGCAGCACGCGCGGCAATGTCACGCGGGCAAAGGGAAAATCGAGCCAGACGAGGAGGTCCGCGCGCTCCGCCAGCAAATGCCGCGCGGCGTCGTACTGCCACTCCGTGGTCCACGTGTCCGCGCTGATGAACGAGCGCACGTCGGTGAGGAACTCCGGGCGCGGTGTCCAGTCCGGTCCATGGAAGATCGCGTCAATCTCCAGGTGCGGGCCTCCCGTAATCCCCGCAATCCGCCCGGCCAGCGTCGTCTTGCCAGCACCCGAGACCCCCGCCACGAGCACACGCTTCGGCTGGCGCGGAAGGGGTTCGTTGTAGGAGTGCATGAATCGACCCTAGTACCGGACCCGGCCCCTCCCGCCACGTGCAGTCCACGGCTGCTCCACTTGCTACGCTCCGACCATGACTTCCCAGCCTACGACTTCCGCCGATGACGTTACCCACCAACCAGCGCGCGTCCAGTTCGACGTGTTCCTGGACGAGCACCGCACCGCGCTCAGCGACTGCCTCAACGGGCTGACCGAGGAGCAGGCCCGCCGGTCGCTTGTCCTTTCCCGCACCACTCTGCTGGGCCTGGTGAAGCACGCGACCTTCGTCGAAAGGGTCTGGTTCGATGAGGCCATCACCTCCCGGCCACGCACCGAGATTGGTATTCCGGCCACGCCGGGCGAGTCGTTCGTCCTCGACGACGGCGACACCATCGCCTCCGTCCAGCAGGCATACCGCGAAGCCTGCGGAGCATCCCGGCGAGCGGTCGCCTCCCTGGGGCTCGACGATCTGGTCCACGGCAACAGGCGGGGTCCGCTGCCGCTGCGCTGGGTCTACCTGCACATGTTGCGGGAGCTGGCCCAGCACTGCGGCCACGCGGATATCCTCCGCGAACAGATCCTTGAGCCATAAATTGGAATACCAAATGTGGCACGCGTCCGGGATTTGAGACCGCAACTTACCAACAATCTGGCACACCTCATAAGAATGGCCGTACTTTGGAATACCAAGTACCATATTTGTCAGCCGCTCACTCCCCTGGGCGGCCTTCCCCAAGGAGACAATGATGTGCCTTCATGACCACACTTCTGCGCCCGCGCTGCCAGCCAACCTGCCCCGCCGCGGTATCCTCGCCGGCGCGGCGGCCCTCGCCGGAATTTCCGTAGCCACTATCGCCGCCCAGATCGGCGGCGCTCCCGCTGCGCAGGCCGCTGAACGGCCTTCCGGCCCTAACTACCACGGCAGCGCCCTTGCCCACCCGACCCTCATCATCGAGGGCGGCACCATCGTGGACCCCAAGACCGGCGAGGCCGTGGAGGACGGCGTCCTGGTGCTCGACGGCGGCAAGGTGGCCGCCGTCGGAACCCGCGATGCGACCCGCAAGGCTGTTGCCGCCGTCGCCGGCCGTGCACAGGTCCTGAATGCCACGGGCCGCTGGGTGCTCCCCGGCCTGATCGATGTGCACGTCCACGCCAACGCTTTCGCCGACGCCCGGGCCATCCTGCAGGGCGGCGCCACGAGTGTCCGCAGCGGCTCCAGCAGTTTCTACCAGGATGTGGCCCTCGCCGCGCTTCCGGGTTGGGCCCCCGGCGTCTCCCCGCGGATGACTCCCGCAGGCCTGTTCATCTCCCCCGAACTAGGCGATTCGCTCCTGGCCGACCCCGACCTCGCGCCGCTTGCGACCCTTACTGGCGGCGTCAAAGACCCCGCAGACCTCGCATACCTGACCAGGGTCAACCTGAAGCGCGGAGCCCAGGTCATCAAGACCCGGGCCAACCCCCGTGCCGGGCTTCCGGAGCAGGACCCCCGCGAACTGGTCTACAACCAGGAGCAGCTCTCCGCAGTGGTCAAGGCTGCAAACGGCGCCGGTGTCCTCTGCCATGCCTACAGCGCGGAAGGCATCGACGGCGCCGTCCGGGCCGGGGTGCGCAGCATCGAGCACGGCGTCTTCGTCAGCGAAGGCACCATCGCTGAGATGGCCCGCCGTGGAACCTACTTCACTCCCACCATGGACGCGATCACCTCCATGGCGGCGTCAGCCAACCCGATCCTCGCGGCACGCGGGCAGGAGTACACGCCCATCCTTGAGGCTGCCGTCCGCGCCGCACACGAGGCAGGCGTGACGATCGTGGCTGGCACCGATTCCTTCGGGACCGATGTCACCCCGATCGGCAAGGAAGCGCGGCTGCTCGCCGAGGCGGGTCTGTCCCCATTGGAGGCATTGCGGTCAGCCACTGTCCACGCTGCCCGGCTTTTGGGCCTGGGCGACGACGGCGGCCGGCTGGTCCGCGGTGGGTTCGCCGACGCGATCGTGGTGGACGCCGATCCGCTGGCCGACGCCTCCGCATTGGAGACGGTCAGCGTGGTGGTGGCCCAGGGAGCCGTTGTCCGCAACGAACTCTAGGCCTGTGAAGACCCGAGTTGACTCATAAAAAACCTCCGCGGAGGCCGATACGTTGCCTCATTGGAAAACCTCCGGATGGGCAGGGTTGCCGAGGCCTGGCTGGCGGCGCGATTGTTGTGGATGGGACTGACCATGGGTGAGCGCAAGGCAGTGACGAAGCATCTAGCGCTGCGGTACCGCTCGGCGGACCGGCTGGTGAAGGGGCAGATCCTCTCGGAGTTGGTGGACCTGACCGGCTGGCACCGCGACTATGCCCGGTCCGCGCTGCGCCAGGCTCTCAAGCCGCGTCGACCACGGACGGCACACCAGGGACGGAAGCCTGTCTACCCGGCGGACCTGCAACCGTCCCTGGTGTTGTGCTGGTCGGTACTTCGAGGCCCGGCGGGGAAGCTGCTGGCGGCCGCGACCGGCTACCTCGTCCCGATGCTGCGCGCCGAGCGGGTCCTGGTGATCACCGATGCTCAGGCGGAGCTGTTGGTGCGCATGAGCGCTCCCACACCAAGCCCGGGTCGCTGCTGAAGGCCCAGATCCCGATCCGGACCTGGGCCGAGTGGGACGACGCGGCGCCGGGTTTCGTGGAGATCGACCTGGTCGGCCATGAGGGCGGCAACAGCCAGGGCGAGTTCTGCTTCACGCTCACCGTCACCGACATCGCCACGGGCTGGACGGTGAACCGGTCCGTGCGCAACAAGGCCCAGAAGTGGGTCTTCGAAGCGATCCAACACGCCACCGCGGTGTTCCCCTTCCCGATTATCGGCATCGATTCCGATAACGGCAGCGAGTTCATCAACAACGAGCTCTACCGGTACTGCCAGGAACACCAGATCACCTTCACCCGGTCCCGGCCGGGCAACAAGAACGACGCCGCGCACGTGGAGCAGAAGAACTGGTCCCGCGTCCGTGAACTCGTCGGCTACTACCGCTACGACACGGCCCGGCAGCTGGACCTGCTGAACCGGATCTGGGAACTGGACCGGATCTTCACGAACTACCTGCTGCCGCAGCAAAAGCTCGTCTCCGAAACCCGCGCCGGAGCCAAAGTCATCAAAAAACACGACCGGCCAGCGACCCCGCACCAACGCGCCACCGAACACTCCGCCATCCGGCAACGGCCGATCATCGCCATGAACGCCCAGTACAAGAAGGTCCGACCGATGGCGCTCTCCCGCCAGATCTACGCACTCACCGCCGAACTCGAGACCATATCCCGGCACAAAGCCGGCACTGCACCCACGGCTACCACCATCCAGGAAGCCCGATCATGAACCCACGTTCCCGCGGAGGTTTTTCAATGAGGCAACGAAACGCGTTCCCGGAGGTATTGCAATGAGGCAACAGGGACCCTTGTAGATTCTTAACTGTCGACGGGACGCAAGCGCGGTAGCTCGTCAGAGCCTTGAGCGACAACGGGTGTCTTCTGCTGTTCAACCATTCCATGATCATCAGTTGAGCCGGTGCACTGGTGGACAGACCCGTTGTGAAGCCGCGATCTAAATACGGTGCACAGTAATACGATTGCGACCGCCAGAGCCGGGGCCACGATTCCGATTGGCAGGAATGCAACGGCCCCTGTTCGAGCCGGTATTCGAGATCGCAACACCTAATCTGGGCGGTTTCGCCACTCATTTTCGACGTGAGGCCCACTCAGTGCCCGTTTCCAGGATTAGGGTTTCACTGAAGGGCCTGGACCCTCACCGGTGAGTCCACATTAATCAACCTCGACGGAGTCTGCAGCCGATGAGGGCATGCCACTAATTCGATCAAATACAAAAAATCCAACTTACAACAAGATGGGGGATCGCAAATGAGGTTTAATTCTTTCAGAAGAATAGCTGTTCCTCTGCTGGTTGCGACAGCACTGATTGGCACCTCGTCGGGCACTGCACTAGCCTCTCCGGACACATCGGACGCCAAGATTCCTAAAGTTGAGGTGAAGTCAGATTTCCGGTTTGATCAACCCATATTCCAAGACCAGAAGACTTTTGGAAGTGGACTGACTCCAGAACAGGCAACTGACCCTGACATCAAGGCACTGGAAGTGCGCCCATTGGCTGGATGCGGAGGAAGGCAGTCGTCAGCGCCGGTTGGAGGCGCCTTCTACCTTTCCCAGGATGGATGCTCGTACATTGGACTAAATTCGCTGGCGACGCGCTACTACTCTTGGCAACTCGCCCCGTTTGTCAATTCGAATGCATGTGTCAAGGCCCGGGGTTACAACCACACGAGTGCCGTTGTTTGGGTCTCTGCTGGCTGCGGTGGGAGCGGTGGAGTAAATGTTCCTTGGGGGAACGTCGCTTCAGTTGCTAAGGTCCAGCTCGCGTCGATGGGCACAACAGGAACTACCGTAGTTTGGTACTAGCCACCGAGACTTTTGAAGGAGTCTCGAAGGATTCACGCTGGGCGCGCTTTGGGCTTGTGGCTTCCGGCGCGGTCTGCGCCCTTGTCGTCGCAATTAGCGTTGCAGGTTTTCCGCGTCCCACCTCAGAGCCCATTGAACTCACGCAGGCAGACTCTGCGGAGCGGGTTCTTAATTGCAAGCATGCAACATATTTCGTGGATGACATTGCTTATTATGACTCGATGAACGGTTTAAGCTGCTTTCTAGGCGACGGCGAAGCTGTTCATATTCGCGTCTATGAAGCAGAAGGATCTGCACTGGTAGTCCTTCAGGACTGGGAACACATCTTGTCCCCGGAACGACAAGTCATTCATACAGATAAGTGGTTCGCTGTTGGCCCTCCCTTGCAGTTGGAGAAAATAAAGGCAAGATTTCGGACCTTCGATGGACCTTCAGAGTTCGTTCCCGAGAGCCCCCGGATCACACCAAGGCAGTCCCTGATGGGTGATTGCAGCTTTTTCCTCACTAGTTCCATAGTTGACGCTGCCGTCAATCCCACACAGTACAGTGCCACAATTTCTTTTCTTGACCAAAAATTTCTTGGTTCCAAAGACTTAATTGAATCGATCGTCGACTCCACAGTTGTCGAGCAAGTGAAGAAACGACAACGTGGACACCATATGGAACTGGATCAGTATTTGTCCGGTTTTTCTTCAAGAATTAAGCCCTTTTGCGCATCCAAGGTTCCCTAGGGGCCGACGTATAGTGAATTGGTGTGCCAACGAAAGGATAAAAGATGGTCGATATGCCCAAACGAACATTGCGCGCCGGAATCATCGTTGGGATCCTCGGAGTGCTGGCAATTACCCTCACTGCCCGGGTAGTTGAAAGAGCCGGTTTTACGCTAAACAACACTCCAATGCTGGGCGAGATTATGTCGGTTCTCTGGCAACTGGTTACCGTCGGCTTCTTGCCATTTTCAGCGGCTCTTATCTCAGCTTCGCTCGTGATGCGACACATCGATGCGCACAACAAACCAAGAGAATCGCTCACGGTGGACCCGGAACACGAAGGGTGAGAGTCACAAATCACCCTTGTACTAGGCTGTCAAAGGCTCCTGCGATGTCGGTTCCTGCACCGTGAACTTCTGTTCGATGAACGTCAGCAGCGGGCGCGAGTTCAGGCAGACCAGGAACATCGCCAGCCCGGCGACGAAGATCAGCAGCCCCGCGGTGGTGGCGGTCAGCAGGAACGCCGTGATGAACAGGATCCCGGCGTTGCCCAGCGACACCCTCTTCTGCGCGCCCAGGCAGTACAGCGAAAGACGGTAGACGTCCCGGGTGCGGAACGTGAACCGGGACAGCAGCAGCATGGCCGTCACACCCGCCGTCGCTACCAGGAGCCCCAGCCCCAGCAGCCCCACCCGCGCGGCTGAAGGGGCGGGGTTCCCGGCGTCGAACGTTCCGGGCAGCAGCAGAAGATTCACGACGACGGCGGCCAGCACCGCGACGTACGGCACCCAGACCGCGAGCGCCTGGCGGAAATTGGTCCGGTAGCCGCGCACGAAGTCCCGGAACACCCCGGTGTCCTCCCCCGCCAGCAGGCGGTTGAACGCATACGCCGCGGCCACCAGCGACGGTCCCACCGGGACAAACGCCACCACCAGGAGCGCCGCCAGCAGGGCGGAACCACCCGCCAGGCTGGCGAGAACAGGCGCCAGAACAAGCAGGAGGTTCGCGAGGACCAGCAGTGCGTCGGCCACCATCACCCCGTAGACCACTCCGGCCGCCCTGAACAGCGGACCGGAGCCGTACTCCGCTTTCTTCTGTGCCACGAACTGCCTTACTTCTTGTTGTTGTTCGCCTGATAGGCGTTGTATGCCTTGTTCGCCAACTCTACGTACTTGGACTGGCCCTTCGCATCGAGCTCCTTCACGTAGGCGTCAAACTCGCTGAGGGGCCGCTGGCCGGTGATGAACTTCAGGGTGTTCTGCTTGACGTGGTCCTTCAGCGGGGTGAGCACCAGGGTGGCCTGCTCGCGGTCCACGTCACTGAACGGCACGGGTGGCGCCACGGGCTTGGGCTTTTTGGACTTCATGGCCTTCTGGAACGCCAGTTCCTCCTCGTTGAAGGTGGAGTGCAGCAGGTCGGTGGTGCCGCCGTAGGCGAAGTTGCCGCCGGAGAAGCCATACTCCATGCGCAGGTCCTTGGTGCCCGCCGGGTTCAGGCCCTGGAAGTTGATGTCCTTGGCCAGGACGCGCTTGCCTCCCTCCTTCGTGAAGGTGGTGCCTTCCACGCCCCACTTGGAGAACTCCTGCCCGGCGTCGCTGTAGAACAGCCAGTCGATGAACTGGATCAGCGCCACAAAGCTGTCCTTGTCCTTCACTGACGAGTTCAGCATGATGCCGTTCTCCAGCCGCGAGCCGCCGATGACGTCGCCGGCCGGACCGCCGGGCACCGTAATCTTGCCTACCTTGAAGTTGCCCTTGCCCAGGGACTGCTCCATGGAGGTGCGGTACGTAATGATGTTCTGCGAGTTAGCGCTGATCACGAACGACTTGCCCGAGACGAACTTCTGGATGGCCGAATCGTCGGTCTGGGTGAAGCTCTCCGGGTCCATCAGCCCTTCGGCCACCAGCGAGTTGAAGTACTCCAGAAGCTCCTTGAACTGCTTGGTGCCGGCGCCGAACTCGAACTTCTTCTCCGACTCGGCGAAGTTCAGCCCGTCCACCAGGCCCCAGCCGGCCACGGTACCGAAGGCGTTGCCCGCAATGTTCAGCACGCTGTCACCCTTGAAGCGGTCGGAGAAGGGCACGACGTCGGGATAAGCCTTTTTGAGCGAACGCAGCACCTCGCGGAACTCATCCCAGGTCTTCGGCTCGGCGATGCCTTCCTTTTCCAGGATGTCCTTGCGGAACGCCACCGTGTAGTCCGGCCACAGCTCCTCATGCAGGCCCGGCAGCACGTAGTATTTGCCGTCCTCCTGGGTGAGCCCGGCGATCTCGGGCTCCAGCTTCCATTTCTTGACCTTGTCCTGGAAGTGCGGCATCAGGTCCACGTAGTCGCTGACCGGCAGCACTGCGCCGGAGGAAACGTAGGCCGATTCCTGGCCCGGGTAGGTCTTGGCGATGATCTCCGGGGCGTTGCCGGAGCTGATGAGCAGGCTGCGCTTCTGCTCATAGTCGCTGCTGGGCACGATGGTGGTCTCCAGTGTGACGTTGTTGTCCGAGGCCATCTTGGTGAACAGCAGCCAGTCCTTCTTGAACGGGTACGTGGGCTGGTCGCTGAAGAGGAAGCTGAACGTCAGCGGCGCCGTCGCCTTGAACGTATCCCCCACCCCGAAGCTGTCCATGGCGCCGGTGCGGGCCTTGGAGGTATCAATTTTGCTGCCGGAATCTGAATCGCAACCGGCAACCACCAGGCCGAAAGCTGCGAGCGCTGACAGGCCGAGGAAGTCTCGTCTGCGGAACTCTGGTTTTGCAATCATGGGCTTTCCTTTCATAAGGGTTATTCCTTGACGGAGCCGAGCATGACGCCCGAAAAGAAGTACTTCTGGACGAACGGGTAGATGCACAGGATGGGGATGACGGTCAGGACGATGGTGACCGACTGGATGTTGGCGGCAATCTGGCCCACGTTTTCCGCGGTGCCGCCGGCGGAACCGGCCGTGGTGACGCCGGCGATCATGTTGCGAAGGTAGATGGTCACCGGGAACAGCTCCGGCTTGTCCAGGTACAGGAACGCCTGGAACCAGGAGTTCCAGTTGGCCACGGCGTAGAACAGCACCATGGTGGCTACGATCGCCTTACTCAGCGGCAGCACCACCTTGAACAGCACGCCGTACTGGGTGAGGCCGTCGATGGCGGCGGCTTCCTCCAGTTCGCGGGGCATGTTTTCGAAGAACGACTTCATGATCAGCAGGTTGAAGACACTGATGGCGTTCGGCAGCACCACGGCCCAGATGGAGTCCCGCATGCCGAGCGAGCTGATCAGCACGTAGTTGGGGATCAGGCCGCCGTTGAAGAACATGGTGAACACCGCGATGCCGATGAACACGCTGCGGCCCTTCAGGTCCCTCTTGGCGATGGCGTAGGCGAAGGATGTGGTCAGCACCATGGAGATGGCCGTGGCCACCACCGTGTACAGGACCGTGTTGCCATAGTTGTTCCAGAAGGTGGAGTCGGCCAGGATCAGCTTGTACGTCTCCACGTTGAAGCCCAGCGGGAACAGGTTCACCTGCCCGGCGTTGATGAACCCTTCGCTGGAGAACGACTGGGCCACGATGTTCAGGAACGGATACACCGTCAGGAACACCACCAGCAGCAGGAAGGCCAGGTTGACCACCCGGAACACCCGCATGCCGCGGGAGACTTTCATGTCCTTGACCAGCACGCCGGTTTCCTTCCTCGCTGCCTTCGAACCCGCCCTGTTAAGGAGTGCTTCCTTCATGACTGCCCCTTTCACCACAGGCTCGTTCCGGCGAGTCGCTTGGAGATGGCGTTCGCGGAGAGGATCAGCGTGAGGCCGATGACGGATTCGAACATTCCGATCGCGGCCGCGTAGCTGAAGTTGGACGATTCCAGGCCCACCCGATACAGGTAGGTGGAGATGACATCGGAGGTTTCGTAGTTCAGCGGGTTGTAGATCAGCAGGATCTTTTCGAAGCCCACGGCCATGAACGTACCGATGTTCAGGATCAGCAGCGTGATGATGGTGGGCCGGATGGCCGGCAGCGTCACGTGCCAGGTCTGCTGCCAGCGGTTGGCGCCATCGATCCGGGCCGCCTCATACAGCGACTCATCCACCCGGGTCAGGGCGGCCAGGTAGAGGATGGCGCCCCAGCCCATGGTCTGCCAGACCTCGGAGCTGATGTACATAGGCCGGAACCAGGATGCGTCCTGGGTGAAGTTCACCGTGGTGCCAAACAGGGATTCCGCGATCTGGTTCACCGTGCCGGTCATCGAGAAATTCTGCAGGATCATGCCGGCGATGATCACTACGGACATAAAGTGCGGCAGGTACGCGACGGTCTGGACGAACTTCTTGAATTTCTGTGACCGAAGCTCATTGAGCATCAGCGCGAAGATGATGGGCATCGGGAAGCAGAACAGCAGGGTCAGCACACCCAGCACAATGGTGTTCTGGAACGCTTGCCAGAAGCTGGGATCGTTGATGAACAGGGTGACGTACTTCAGCCCCACCCATTTCTCGCCGAAGATGCTGCCGCCGGGCTGGAACTGCCGGAACGCGATCACGTTGCCGGCCATCGGCAGGTAGCGGAACACCGCGAAGTAAAGCAGCGGCAGCGCCACCAGGGTGTACAGCCGCCAGTCCCGCTTGAGGGCCAGCTTCCAGCCGTTGGGCTTGTTCCGCGGTTTGTCCTTGGTGCCGGGCGGGTCCGCGGTGACCGCCTCGGGAGGTACTTCCAGTTGAATGGCCATGGTATTTCCTCCTATCGGATGGTTTCTGCGGGCACGGTTTCTGTGGGGATTTCTTCCAGGACGAGGACGCCGTTGGCGGCGAGCTCCACGGTTCCCTGGAGCTGTGTGCCAGTGAGGCGGTCGGTGCCGCCAGCCTTCACGTCCACGCTGACGGGGGCGTCGTTGTGGTTCAGGACAAGCAAGTAGCTGCCCCGGTTGCCGGTTCGACGGCGGACCTGGACTCCCAGCGGAGCGTCCAATTCCGCACGGATCCCGGCAGCCGCACGTTCGACGGCGAGCAACTCCTCCAGGAAGGTGCTGTCCACCCGGGCGGACAAGTAGACGGCGGTGCCCTGGCCGAAGGTGTTGCGGGTGACGGCCGGTGAGCCGGAAAGCCTTCCAGACGCATAGCTGGCGAGGACCTCGGCTGTTTCGGTGTGCAGGTGCTCAGTCCAGTAACTGGCGGAGGCGGTGCCGCCGTCGGCCGTTGAAAGCTTGACCTCCTCACCCTCTCCGGCGAGCGGATGCAGTTCCTCGCTCCACGCGCCGAGCACGTCCCGGAGGGCGCCCGGGTAGCCGCCGAGGCGGATGGTGTTGTCCGGGTCCACGATGCCGGAGAGGTAGCTGGCCACCAGCCGGCCGCCGTCGGACACGTAGTCCTCGACGCGCTGCGCCGCTTGGTCCGAAAGCAGGTACGACGCCGGGAGGACCACCAAGCCGTATTGGCTCAGGTCTGATGCGGTGTTGACGAAGTCCACCGGAATGTTGGCATCGAAGAAGGGCCGGTAGAGGCGGAGGACCTCCTGCGTATAGCTCAGGTCCGAGCGCGGCGAGTTGCCCAGTTCCAGTGCCCACCAGCAGTCCCAGTCGAAGACGATTGCCACCTTGGCGGCGGAGCGGGTGCCGGTCATGCCGCCGAGGCCTTTGAGTTCCTGGCCGAGTTGGCAGACTTCGCGGAAGACGCGGGTGTTGGGGCCGGCATGGTTGACCATGCCCGAGTGGTAGCGTTCGGTGCCGCCCTTGGCTTGGCGCCACTGGAAAAAGAGGATGGAATCCGCGCCCTGGGCAATGGCTTGGTACGAGCCCAGCCGCATCTTGCCAGGGAGCTTGGAGACGTTGACGGACCACTGGCTGACCGCCGCGGTGGCCTGTTCCATGACCAGCCAGGGCTGGCCATTTCGGAGCGACCGCATGAGGTCGAAGTTCAATGCGGCGGCCACGTGGGCGTCGGCTTCGCGCGGGTCCGGGTAGATATCCAGCGCGGCAGCGTCCTCTTCCGCGGCCCAGGCCCAGTAGTCGTTGTTTTTGTAGAAGCGCATGAAGTTGGTGACGATTGGCAGGTCCGGGGTGTGCCGGCGCAGGATGTCCCGCTCCGCCTTGTAGTGCTCCAGCATGGAGTCCGAAGTGAAGCGGTGGTAGTCCAAGCGGCGGGAGGGGTTGGACCAGGTGCGGGGCTGGGCGGGGGCGTTGACCTGGCTCCAGTCCGAGTAAACTTGGCCCCACACGTCCGTGCTCCAGGCCTGGTTGAGTCCGGCCAGATCGGTGTACTTGCGCTGCAGCCATTCCCGGAACGCGCGGTCTGCGTGCGGGCCGTAGGAAACGGGGCCGTATTCGTTGTTCACGTGCCACATGCAGAGGGCCGGGTGCTGGGCGTACCGCTCCCCCATCTTTTCCGCCATGGCCAGGGACTTTTCGCGGTACGCGGGGTGGGAGACGTCGAAGTGCTGGCGCGAGCCGAAACCGAAGGTGGTGCCGTCCGCCAGGACCGGAAGGATGTCCGGGTGCTGGGCGACCAGCCAGGCCGGCGGTACGGCATCCGGGGTGGCCAGGTCTACGCCGATGCCGTTGGAATGCAGAAGGTCCATGACCTCGTCCAGCCAGCCGAAGTCGTACACGCCGTCGGCGGTTTCGAGCCGGCTCCAGGAGAAGACGGCCAGCGTGACCAGGTTGACGCCAGCTTCCTTCATGAGGCGGACGTCCTCTTGCCAGACCTCGCGCGGCCACTGTTCCGGGTTGTAGTCGCCGCCGTAGGCAATGCCGCCAAGGCGTTCGTGCAGGTGTTTCAGGCGGTCTTCGGCCGTGCTGTGTGGCTCGCTGGTCATCATTGTCCTTTGGTTGGCACGTCGGCCGCCTGGTTCCCCACCATGCGACCTGCATCACACGAAGAAACTATCGTAAAGTTTACGCAATAACAACACCTTGGATAGCGTATTCCACTACCACTTTGGCGGGGAAGGGTGGGGCAGCGGTCCTGACAGCCGGCATTTCCAGCATTTTTGGGCAAGGTGGGATCGGTTCTTGTCACGTACAGGCGCTTGTTGTTTCCGGAGAACGATAGAAACTATCGGAGATGCTCGAATGCACGCAATGTGGCAGCCCCTGGACAAAGCGAAAGGCCGCGACGTCGCATTGCTGCATCCATCGCAGCCTTCCCGGCATTAGGCGTGCGCTCCCGCCCAGTTGCTCCGGCGGACACCTCGCCCCATGCCGCAAGAATCAGCGCGGATACAAGAAACTCCGCGGCCTAGGACTTGCCGAGCCGGGACAAACTGGGAAGGAACGCACGCGCGTTCAGGAAAGGGCCTCGCAGATGTCGAAACTTGTCCCGGAGGTTTCCAAAGAAAGGAACGTATTGGTTCCATCAGCGGTCAGTGTGTACTCGACCCTCCCGTGGTAAAGCGTGGCACTTGGCCCTTTTGGAGTGTCGCTTGGGAACAGAATGATGCCCACAGCTCCCCTGTCCGTCACGGAGGTTGTGCCATCCGGGTTGGTGACGGCGGTCCGGTTGGAGCCGGTGGCCCTGAAGACGATCTCCGCGCCGGTGTCGTCGTTGACGAAAGTCAGGGTGTATCCCTTCCCGGTAGTGAGGACGCGTACCGGGTCGCCGTTCCTGTCAACGAAAGTCCGAACTTTCGACGACGCACCGGTTGCTTCGATGCCCAAGGCAAAGTCGGGGCAGCCCTCCCCCGCGGGCAAGACCAGATCGGGCGGGAAGTCAGGCGGGGTGTCACCAGGTATTGGGGCCAGCGCATTGGCCCCTGCAGGGAGCGCCAACAATGCTGCGGCAAGGATGGCGATGGGCACGAGACGGCGGACTGGGACGTTTTTCATGGCTTCTCCAGGGGGTGGGCGGCACATGGGCCGCGCAAACAACGAGCACAGCCAAAGGCTGCGCAACGAGCGTCAGCGAAAGATCCGCAGCACTCTTACGCAGGTTCGGCCCCCTTTGCCGCACCTGGACACGGCGACGAAACAGCAGTTACAGGCTCAGCCTGCACCGCAGAGCCTACTCAGTGCGCGCGTGGAGTCAACACTCACTTAGGGGAGTCCAGACCGGCTCCATTTGCTAGCCATGCTGCCCGGTGCAAACCATTGACATGTGACTATTTGGTCACCTATTTTATCCCTATGGACGCCGTCTTCAAGGCACTCTCCGACCCCACCCGCCGGGACCTGCTCGATGAGCTCTTCCGCGAGGACGGGCAGTCGCTGGGCGCACTTGGGGCCAGATTCGAAATGTCCCGCTTCGGGATCGCCAAGCACCTCAAGCTGCTGGAGGAAGCCGGCCTGGTGGTGACCCGCCGTCGGGGCCGGCAGAAACTGCACTTCCTGAATCCGGTGCCCATCCGCCTCATCCACGACCGCTGGGTGAGCAAGTACGCCGAACCATGGGCCGCTGCCCTCAGCGACCTCAAATCCAGATTGGAAAGTCCCATGGAAAAAATCTTCGAAATCTACATCAAAACCACCCCGGAACGGCTCTGGGAGGCCATCACCAACAGCGAGATCCGCAGCAAATACCAGTTTGGAATGAACATCAGCTCAGACTGGACCCCGGGGTCCCGGTTCGAGATGTCACCCAACGGTGGGGACCTCCTGGGCGAAGGCGAGAACAAGGAGGTGGACCCGCCGCGGAAGCTCGTCCAGACCATGCGCGCCCTGTGGGGCGAGGACGTCAAGGCCGAGGGCTGGTCCACCATCACCTGGGAAATCGAACCTGTGGGCGATTCCTGCCACCTCACCGTCACCCACAGCGACCTGCGTGAAGGCGCCAACGACCAGCTCTACGGTGGCTGGCCAATGATCCTCTCCGGCCTCAAGACGTGGCTTGAGACGGGAGAGAAACTCACCACACCGGGTTCGCTCATGTACACCTAATCCGCCCCTGGGAGTTTTTGTCCAGAGACGGCGACTTCAGGGCCTTCTTGGTCGCTGTGTCTGGACAAAACTCCTGTGATATTGCCGTCACGAGGCATAGCCTGAAAGCACCCGGCAGTCCCGAGCGACACGGTTGCCGGCCGGAACCAACACTGGGGCCGGAACCAACACTGGGCGTCAGGAGGCGGAGGCGATGGCTTCCATGGAGGGAACCGTGGCGCTGGTGACAGGTGCGGCGGGCGGCCTGGGACAAGCCGTGGCAACCGGGCTTGCCCGCGAAGGGGCGCTGGTTGTGGTGGTGGGGCGCTCCGCTTCGCGGGCCGAAGAGGCAGTGAAGGGCATTCGCTCGCGCGTTCAGGACGCCCAGCTTGAGCCGCTGGTATGCGACCTCTCCCTTCAATCCTCGATCCATGCGGCGACCACTGACTTCCTGTCCCGCCATGACCGGCTCGACGTGCTGGTCAACGCGGCGGGCGTGTTCCGCAAGGAGCGTCACGTAACCCCCGACGGGCTCGAACTAACCTTCGCTACCAACGTGATGGCTTACTTCCTCCTGACCCGGCTTCTGCTGGACGCACTCAGGAACGCTGCCGTGGCTGGACGGGAGAACACAGGAACAGCCGCACGGCCTGCTGCGGGGTCGCGCACGTCCCGCATCGTGAACATCGCGTCCAGATACGGCAACGCCAAGCTCGACTTTGACGACCTTCAAACCGCGAAGGGCAAGTACAGCTACCTTCGCTCGACACCACCCACCATGCTGGCACGCGTCCTCTTGACCCAGGAATTCGCCGAGCAACTCCGCGGCTCCGGCGTGGTGGCAAACGCCGCCCATCCGGGATTGGTCAAGAACACGGCCCTGCTGCAGGACGTCGGCGGGCCGTTCCGCTGGATCACGAACACGTTCGGTGCCCCCGCCGAAAAAGCGGCCGACACACCGCTTTGGCTCGCCACCGCCAACGAAACAGCCTCGGTCACCGGAAAGCTATGGACGAAGCGCAAAGAACTTCCGACGCCGGGCATGGGCTCGGACCCGGAAGCCCGCCAGAGGCTCTGGAACGCGTGCTCCCGCCTCGCCGGACTCACCTGACCATGCTTCGCTAGGGGCTTGCCTGGCCGGCCACTGACAGTGCAACGACGACGATGGTCAGCATGGGCACTACGCACAGCACAGTGAACGGCCACCAAGTGCCCACACGGTTGTTCGCTCCCCTGTGACGGAGGGCCAGGAGAAAGGACGGGGCAAAGAACGGAAGGTGGAACGCGGCGAAGATGGCGGCGGCAATAAATACGTCGCCCTCATAGCAACCGGATCCCAGCGTCTCCCGGGTGCACTCCATCCGGCTGGGGTACTCACCCGCAGTGATTCCGAACAATGCCGCGGCGGGCCAACTCACCACCGCCCCCACCAATCCGAGAATGGCCGCACCCACCGAGGTCCTTGTTCTCCGCTTTGCTGGCTGGTCCATCGGTTCCGATCCGGGCACAGCCTCCCCCGGAGGCTTAGTCAAGACTAGCCGCGCGGCTGGGGACCCTGATCACCGCTTTGTCCGGTACGGAGGAAGCCGTCCCAGCCGCGGGGCCGTATCTTGCGGACAACAACCATTTCCCAAGCACCAAAGAGCACACCCAGGACCACGGCAACCACGCCAGCCGTGAACCACCCGTCCCGGCCGAAGATCATCAACATGACGCCCACAAAGCACAGGCCCTTTGCAGCTATGTCCAGATACAAAGGTCCTCTCAGGAACTCCATACCTCCACGATATGCCCGGCAGACGGCCCGGAGAAGGCAAAGTGGCGATGCCCTGGGGGCATCGCCACTCTGCCTTGCCGGACGTGTTGGACGTTGGCTGTGTTGGCACTACCCCAGCAGGGTAGTGATCAGCCTGACCGAAGAGGCGATGATCGCGATGAGTCCGATCGCCCCGAAGAGGTTATGCCACCACTTATTCCGCAGGTCACCCATGACAGAGCGCTTGTTGGCCATGATGACGATCAGGATGCCCAGAAGCGGTGCGATGAGGACCGTCAGGGACTGCGCTATGACAATCAGGCCTACCGGCGATGCTTGGAACGACAAGGTAATGATCAGCCCGAAAGCCAGGATGATGCCGGTGACAATGCGGGCGGCAGCTGATCCAGCCTTGGCGCCGCGTCCGAGGGCGTCGGAGAGCATGGTGCCGCCGGCCGTTGCGTTGGCGATCATGGAGGAGAACGCTGCACCGGACAAGCCCAGGGCGAACAGCATGGAACCCACAGGCCCGGCCAGCGGGGCGAAGACCGAGGCGAGGGCGTTGATCGTTCCGGCCTCGGCGCCGGTCTTGCCGAGTACGGCCGCGGCAACCATGATGACGAGGGCGGTCATGATGCCAGGGGCTACGATGCCCGGGATGGTGTCAACGAGGGTGATGTCCCGGTAGTCCGCCCGCGTACGGCGGTTTTCCTTGATGCCGTAGGACGTGTAGAAAGCTGCATTGATGGAGAAGTTTGTGCCGACCAGTGCCACGATGAGGATCTCGCTTCCCGGAGGCAACTGCGGGACCATCCCCTCCAGGGACCTGTACCAGTCGGGCTGGGCAACGATGGTGCTGGCGATGAAGGCGATACCCATCAGGACAACGATGGCCAAGAGGGCTTTTTCGACGATGCCATAGACGTTTTTGAACGCCAGGACGAAGGCGACGGCGGCGGTACAGACAACCGTCCAGAGGACAGGTGAGCCACCGAAGACCAGGGACAATCCCAGGCCCGAACCCACTGCGTTCCCGACCGAGAACATCAGGGTGATACCGAAGACGCCGAAGCCGGCGAGGACCCCCACCCACTTCCCGAGGCTGTCCTTGATGGAGGTGATCAACGATGTCGGAGTGGAAATGCCGAGCCGGACGCTCATGTCCGTGAAGAAGATCATGAGGATGGTGGAGACGGCAATGACCCAGACGAGGGTGTAGTCGAACCGGCTGCCGGCCTGGACGGCGGTAGTGAGGTTTCCTGGACCGAACTGCCAGGCCCCCACCACAAAGGCCGGGCCCATGAGTGCCAGGTAGCCGAGGAAAGTTCTGCGTTTGGCGGGTGGTTTGGAAAGGGAAGGGCTTTCGGGGGTGACCATCTGACCTCGCTGTTCGTCCAGGGTATGGATGGTCCTATTCTGCTCGCGCATTGCGAGTCCTCCTTCTCCAGCTTCAGTGCTGGGGGTCGTCGTTGACCAGGGTGGAGAGTGAAAGTTGGGGCCGGGATGGCGGGCGGTGCCCGCCATCCCGATAGATCCTGGGATCAGGCCGTGCTGGATCAGGCAGCGCTGGTCAGACCGTGCTGGATCAGCAGCGCTGGTCAGGCAGGGACGGTGACGCTGCCGAGGTTGGCGGACTTGAGGGCCAAAGCGATTTCCTCGCCGGCGCCTTCGGCGAGGGGAAGCAGCGGCGGGCGGACAGTGGCGTGGTCCAGGATGCCGCGGGCTACGAGGCCTTCCTTGAGCGCGACGGTGCCTTCCATGTGCGAACCGCGGTGGTAGACGTTCTTAGTGACCGGCAGGAGGCGGTCGTGGATGGCGCGGGCGGCGGCATAGTCCTTGGCCTTACCGGCGGCGATGAGCTCAACCAGCGGCTCCGGCGCGAGTCCGCCGTAGCCCACCAGCGCGCCGTCGACGTCGAACATGGTGTGGAGCAGGTACTCGTCGTGGCAGGTCAGGATCTGCAGGTCCGGGTAGGTTGCCCGCAGGACGGGGATTTCGGTGTCCCAGCGCTTCATGTTCCGGACGCCGTTCTTCGTGGCGAAGACGCCTTCCTGGCCGGCGATTTCCAGCTGGGTCTCGAGGTCGTAGGTTGCCTTGGTGGCATCCGGGTACTGGAACAGGATCAGCGGCAGGCCGGACGTTTCGTAGATTTCCTTGTACCGGGTCTGGGGTGCGCCCTTCTGGTAGCCGAAGCGGAGCCAGCCGTGGGAGGGGTAGACCAGGCCGGCCTCGGCGCCGGCTTCCACTGCACGCTTGGCTTCGAGGGCAGCGACCGTGTTGCCCTCACCGGTGATGCCGGCGATGATCGGGATCCCGCCATTGACGGCGTTCTTGAATTCACGGATGACGAGGGCCTGCTCGTCCTGGGTCAGGAAGGTTCCTTCGCCGGCGTGGCCGAGGACCACCAGGCCCTTGACGCCTTCAACACTGGCCAGCCAGCCGCCCAGGCGGTGGATCGCGTCGACGTCGACGGCTCCGTCGCGGGTGAACGGGGTTACGGGAGCGGGAACCAGCCCGCGGAGATCGATGGTCATGAGAGCTTCCTCTGTCTTGTAGTCGGTGGTTTCCGCTAATGTGAGAACGTTTGCGGGAACGTTTTCATTGTGCGGTGTGTTCCAGCTCACTGTCAAGGGCCAACTGTGAAAGAAGGAGGAAATAGAGTGTCTTCTAGGACAATCGTGAAGAGGAGACCCCACATGGAACCGGTCGCACCCGGCACCACCGTTACCCTGCGGGACGTTGCCGCCGCCAGTGGGGTGAGCCTTTCCACGGCCAGCCGGGCCCTGGATGAACGCGGAACCGCCTCCCGCTCCGCCGCGGCGGAACACGTCCGGAAGGTTGCCGAGGAACTTGGCTATCGCCGGAACTCCTTCGCGTCCAGCCTGCGCCGCGGCGAAACCCGGACCCTGGGGGTACTGGTCCCGCGCCTCAGCGACACCGTGATGGCCCTGATGTTCGAAGAACTGGAGCGCGCCGCCTCGGACCGCGGCTATTTCGCCATGGTGGCCACCAGCGGGGATGACCCGGACGATGAGCGCCGCGCTGCGGAGACGCTGCTGGACCGCAATGTTGACGGGCTGATCCTTGCGACGGCCAGGCTCGACGACGAACTTCCCAAACTGTTGCGCCAGCGGAAAGTGGCACACGCCCTGGTGCTGCGTACCGACGGCGTGAGCCCGTCAGCCCTCGGCGACGACGAGGTGGGCGGGTACCTTGCCACGCGGCACCTCATCGACCTGGGCCACCGTGACATCGCGGTGGTCACGGGTCCGTCCTTCACTTCCACGGGGACGGCCCGCCTGGCCGGTGCACGCCGGGCCATGGAGGAGGCTGGCGTCACCCCGCGGGAAGAGTGGCTGCTGGCGGCTGGCTATGGCATCGAAAACGGCTTCGCGGCCGGGGAGACGCTGCTGGGTAGCGGCCCGCGCCCCACTGCTATTTTCGCCGCCAACGACAACCTCGCCATGGGCATTATCGCGGCGGCGCACCGCTGCCAGGCGATCGTGGGACGGGATCTCGCACTGGTGGGCTACAACGACATTCCCCTCTCGTCGCGGCTCGCCACTCCTCTGTCCTCCGTACGCGTCCCGCTGGACCAGATTGCGGGCAACGCGATCGACCTGATCGTGAACCCCGGCAGGGAACCCCGGATCCGTAAGGCCATGCCCACCCTGATTCCGCGCGAATCCAGCGGGCCACCGCAGCGCGGCGCCTAGGCTTTTGGCGCCCGCCACAGCAGGGTCACACCGAACGCCACGGCGCTGAGCACCAGCATGGCCAGCACCATCAGGCCCCAGCTTGCCTGGTCCACACCGCCGCCGGCGAAGACACCGATCAGCACTGTGGCGGTAATGGCTCCCACATATCGGCAGGTCTGGTAGATTCCGGCTGCCACCCCCCGCTCTTGCGGCCTGACCGAGAGGAACATGCCCTGGTTCGTGGCAATGCCCACCGTCCCGTAGGGAATGCCCATCAGCGTGGTGAGCGCCAGCACCAGGGGAATGGCCAGTGATCCGGTCAGCAGCCACATCAGCGCTGCCACCATGGTCAAAAGTACGACGCCGGCAATCAGCACGCGCCGTACGCCGAATTTTCCCATGGCCCGGACAGCCCAGGGCGTGGCCAGCACAGACATCGCGGCAAGCGGCAGCATAAGGAGCCCCACCAGCCCGGGGTCATAGCCACCGGCTTCCTGCAGCAGTTGAGGCAGGCCAAAAAAGACAAAGTAGTACACGCTGCTGAAGACCGCGAACCCCAGGTAGACCAGCATCAGCGGCCGGTTCCGGCCCAGCAGCCTCAGGTCCAGGAACGGCGGGCTGAAGCGGAGTTCGCGCCACACAAACAGTGCGGCGATGGCGGTTCCGGCGCCAAGCATCCACCAGCGGTAGCCAGGGGCCACATCCAGCAGCGCCATCATGACCAGCAGAAGGGAACCAACAAAAGCTGCGATCCCGGGGATGTCCGAATCCTTGGCCAGCCGGGCAAGACTCCCCCGCTCCCGGACCCCGTCCGCCGGGGCCACCTTCCGCACGATAAGAAGGGCTGCCAATGCCAGCGGGACGTTAACCAGGAAGAGTGCCTCCCAGCCCACCTGGCCTACGAGCAGGCCGCCGGCCACCGGTCCCACCGCCGCCGCGGAGGTGTTTGCCATCTGGATCCTGCCGAGCGGCCGTGACGATTCCGTTCCTGCACGCTGCGCGATGGCACCGACCATGACTACGGCGCTGGGATAGGCAGTGGCGGTGCCCAACGCCATGACGGCGCGGGCCACGCACAGCAGGGCGAAGTTGGGTGAAAAGGGAGCGAGCGCGCACGTGATGGCCACAGTGCCCATTCCCAGCATGAACATGCGCCGCGGCCCGAACCGGTCCGCCAGCCTGCCCATCAGCGGCTGCCCGGCGGCGGAAGCGAGGTAGAAGGACGTGATCACCCAGGTGACGGTAGCGACGTCGAGCCCGAAATCCGCGCGCAGGACCACCAGCGCCACGGCGATCATAGAGGAATTCAGGGGGTTCAGCGCGGTGCCCAGGCTCAGGCCTGCCACCGCCAGACCGGTCCGGGGTTTGTTGCTCACGGAAACAGTCTGGCGCACAGGCCTTTACATCCGCGATTTTGTGACCGCCGCCGCGGCTGGGACTAGGATGTGGTCAACTGACACTTCTGGGGGCAGTATGGAACCGATCACGGTCAAAGGCGGCAAGGGCACGGTAGATCTGGAGGATGGCAGGTACATCCACCTGGTCTGGAACCGCAGTGTCCGGATCGAGGAAGTGGATGCCCAGGAGGCCATGGCAGCAGTTAACGTTGTCGCCGACGGCCATGAGTATCCGATGCTCGTTGACATGGCCACCACCGAGTCCGTGAGCCGCCAGGCCCGGGCCGTCTTCTCGATTCCGTGCGCGGCGTCCAGGATCGCCCTGCTGGGCTCAAGCCCGGTGGATCGGGTGCTCGCCAACTTTTTCCTCAGCCTGCACGTCCCGCCATGCCCCACCCGGTTCTTCACTTCCCGGGACGATGCCATGGCCTGGCTGCTGGCAGAGCCCGCCAACTAAAGGGGCGGAAAACCCGGCGTCGCGGGAACGGTCCTGGGCCGCCCGAACGCTTTAGCTTCCGGGCACCGTTCCGGGGATTCCGACGCCGTCATCCGGTCCGGCAGCGCAAGTCACTTCCACTGCTCCCGCACCAGGCCGTGCGGCACCGCGGGCACGGCATCAACAGCGAGTCAAGGTCCTTGAGGCTCTGCCGCGCCAACGCGGTCAGCCCCTCCGGGGAACGCACGACGGCGGCTGGGTCCGCCTGCCCGCCGGGGGAAGCGGCCGAGATCACCAGGGCCGGCGTCTGTCCCGCCGTCAATGCCAGGTCCCAGGACAGTACGACGCCGACGAAGCGCCCGTCCACGGCTCCCGGCGGACCGCCGGAGCGATGCTCGCCGTGAGCTCGACGCCATGAGCTCGACGCCGGCCGTGAAGGTCCGGCCCCGGAAAGTATGGGTGTAATCGAAAGTCAGGGCGCCGCCGTCGACCACCGTCAGGCTGCTCGCGGCGCCACTGAGGTCGAAGGTCCTGCCGTCAGTGCGCACAGTGAATTGGTCAGCGAAATCGGTGCCCGCCCGCAGGACCAACCGGGCGGTGATGGGCTCCCTACCGAGATTCCGGATGCGAAGGGTTTCACATCCCCGGACAGCCGGCTTTACGCGCGGGCCCGCGGAGCCAGGGCGTCGTTCAAGAATTCCAGGTGCGCCGGAGCGATTGGTGCGGTGTCACTGGCATACTCAGGGTTCTTGGTGATGAATTTTTTGATAAATGGGCAAACCGGCACGACCCGGAAGCCGGCGCTGACAGTCTCATCCAGCGCCGCGGTGGCGAGCTTGCCCGCAAGCCCCTGCCCGCCGTATTCCTCATTGATCACCGTGTGGTAGAAAATCCTCTGCGGTGAGCTGCCGCCGTCGTAATCCTTGTAGGCCGCCTTGCCGATGACGTTTCCGGCCACCAGCACTTCGAAGCGCTCGCGTTCAGGGTTGTGGCGGATGGTGGCGTCATTCACGGAGGTCTCCTCGGTTCGGTTTCTGATACAGCCTAACCTCGGCACGCGCGCCGTTATTTCAATAGCCGCCTAACAGGCCAGGTTCAGCGCGTCCACGGCGGCTTTGGCCATCTCGACGGCCTGCGGGTCGTCGAAGCCAATCAGGTCCGGCTTGGGAGCGCGTGCCACGGCCATGGCCACCTGGCGGGATCCGTCGGCGCTGATGAGTGCCAGCGCTGCATATCCCCGCACTACCCCTATGTGGCCGAAGTAGTCGTTATTGGAGCAGGAGTCGTACCGCCTGACCAGGCCAAGGCCGAACTCTTGATATTTGGGATGGTGCATCTCTTCCAAGGTTTGCCGCGTCACCAGGGTCCCTTTCTGCAGGGCAGCGAAAAACGTATTGAGTTCAGGGACGGTGGAAATCAAACCGGCGTCGGGGGAACCGCGGTGGAACGGACTGAGCGCGTTGTCCACCAGCTCTCCGCTTTCCGATTGTGTATAGCCGTGGACCAGCTGCCGCGGGCCAGGCTCATCACCGGTCATGAGGGTGTCCTGCAGCCCCAGCGGCTCTACGTTGTCTGCGCGGATGACCGTTCCAATGTCCTGGCCCCGCAGCTTCTCCACCAGGAGGGCAAGGGCCGAGTAGTTGGTGTTGGAGTAGCTGTAGAGGCTGCCTGACCCTCCGGTCCAGCGGGCGGTCGCAGCGGCACCGAGCCGCTCTTCAAGGCTCATGGGCTGGTCCCCTGCCTTACCCATCTGAAACAAGGCATACCAGTAGTCGGGCATCCCGGACCGGTGGCTGAGGAGGCTGCGAATCGTGATGGGTCCGGGCGGCTTGATGATGCTTTCGAAGTCCGGCAGGTACTCCTGGATGGCGTCATCCAGCTCGATTTCCCCCTCCTCCACCAGCTTCAGGACCGACACCGCCACCATGGTCATGGTGATATCGCCAACGTGGATCTGGTCGGTCAACTGTACGGGTTCCCGGGTTTCCAGGTTTCGGACGCCGTCGGCCGAGGACCACTCCCCAACCCTCGACTTGAGCTGGACGATGACGGCGGTGGCTCCCCCGGCGCGCACGTTCTCGCTGTAATCTTTCAGCACGGCGGCGAAGGCTGGCTCCGTTGGGGCCGTCGTCGTCGCTGTCGGGGATGCGGCGGTCGGCGAAGGCTGGTCAGGGGGATCCGGGGCGCCGGTGCAGCCTGCGAGGGAGGCCACCAGCACGGCCGCGGCCAGGGCGGACGCAAGCCGGGAGGACCCGAAAGCATGAACGGCAGCCTGCATCCCATGTCCCTTCAAGGGGGCCGGTCAACAGCTGGACTCCCAAGAGACCGCCAGCAGCACCGGCACCTCCGATATTCCTCAGGGCGCCAAAGGCTGTCAAGGACGGTGCGGTACCCAGTGACTCAGCCCGCTTGGCCTTGTAGTGTCGAGGGCATCGCAGTGTCGAGGGCATCGCGCCCAAGCGAACAAGGAACTGACCCACGGACTTAGGAGAGAGCATGGCCGTCAACGACGACGAAGCAGTGGTTCTGGACCAATGGACCCAGCGGCTGGCCCAGGCGCTGCAGATCCTGGACCTGGACGTGGACCAGGAGCTTCTCCTTGACCTGGCTCGGAAGTCTGCCGGTTCGGTGATCCACGCCGCAGCTCCGGTCACCACGTTCCTGGTGGGCTACGCGGCAGGGCTCGCAGCCGGCAACGGCAGCGCCGGGTCCAAGGAGGCGTCCTCCGCGGCAGTTTCGCAGGCGGCCGACGTCGCGTTCCGGCTGTGCGAGGACGGGCACGACGGCGGCCCGGCAGCCACGGGTTGGGCGGACACCGCGCAATAACGGAAGTCGGTCCCATCAGCTGCCCTGACACATAGGGGGCCGGGCCCGCAGAGGGGGCCGGCGCCGCTCCTGCGGGCCACGGCCGCTCAGGCTGATGCCTCCCGATGCAGGCCGGCCTGCTCCACCAGTTCCGTCAGGTACGGCCGCTTGCCCTGGCGCAGTTCTATACCTTCAGGCAGCCCCTGGACGGACGCTACTGATTTGGCAATATCGATGGTGATCCGACCGCCGGCCAAGGGGGCATTGGTGATGTGCAGGTCTCCGTACGATTCCGGAAGTACTGGATCCACCCATACGCCGCCCAAGGACACGTGGGTGTCGTACCGCATCAGGCTTGTCACCAGCCGGATAGGCGTCGTCGCTGCCCAGGCCTGGGGCGAACATGCGGTCGGATACGGCACGGGCTGGGCGGTCTGCTCTCGGCTGAAACCGCAGAACAGCTCCGGCAACCGGCCCCCTGAGTAATCGGCTGCCTCCAGCAGGGCAGTCGAGATCCGTTGTGCCTCGGCGATGAAACCGTACCGCAGCAGACCGCTCGCAATGAGGGCGTTGTCGTGTGGCCAGACCGAGCCGTTGTGGTAACTCGCCGGGTTGTAGGCGCCCATGTCGCTTGCCAGCGTCCGCACTCCCCAGCCGCTGAACATCTCGGGGGACATCAGCCGTTCCACCACCTGCGGTGCTTTGTCATCGTCAATGAGGCCGTAGACGAGGCAGTGGCCCATGTTCGAAGCGCAGGCGTCGACCTGCCGTTTTCTGCCATCAAGTGCTACCGCGAAGTATCCGTGGTCGGGCATCCAGAACTGCTCGTTGAACTGCTTCTTCAATCGGGCAGCGCGGGCGGCGTAGTCAGTTGCCAAGGCGGTGTCCCCGGCGTCGTGCGCCATCCAGGCCCGGGCGGTGTAAGCCGCATAGACGTACCCCTGTACCTCGCAGAGCGCGATGGGCCCTTCGGCGAGCCGGCCGTCGGCGAAGTTGATCCCATCCCAGGAGTCCTTCCAGCCCTGGTTGACCAGCCCTTGGTCGTTGAGTCGTTCATACTCGACAAAACCGTCTCCGTCCTTGTCTCCATAATCACGGATCCACTCCAGTGCCCGGTCGGCATGAGGCATCAGGGCGGCGATGGTTTCCCCAAAAAATCCATAGCGGCTGGCAGATCCAAGCACCACCACGAACAACGGAGTTGCGTCGACGCTGCCGTAATAGGTGGACTTGCCTCCCAGCGACAGCCCACTGGAGACGTCGAGCCGGACCTCGTGCAGGATCTTGCCCGGTTCCTCCTCGCTCATCGGATCCACAACGGCGCCTTGCCGGTCTGCGAGCGTTTGCAGCGTGCCCAGCGCAAGGGACGGGTCCACCGGTAGGGCCATTTCGGCAGCCAGCAGCGAGTCGCGGCCAAACAGGGTCATGAACCACGGCGCCCCGGCGGCCACAACGACGCGCTCCGGATGGTTCGGATCTTCGATGCGGAGCGAGCCGAGGTCGTCGTAACTGCGCCTCAGAGTGCGCTCGATGGAGCGGTTTCCCATGTGCAGCACCGGAATCTTGGCCACCCACTCCCGGCGGCGCACGTCGCGGGGAGACAACCCGTCGGCGTCGGTATGAAGGAACGACGGCGGCGGCGGACTCGGCGCGTCGGTGCTGGGCACCACGGTGAGGATGGTGCTCCACTGCGTATGGGCCGCAAGGGACACGCGGTAGGTCAAAGCCTCCTGCGTCAGGTCGGCTCCCGGCGCCTGCACCCGAATGCCTTTCCGGACGTCCTTCCAGGCGGACCGGAGGACCAGTGTGTCTTCGTCAACATTCCGGGTTTCTTTCCACCGACGCTGTACGCGGGCCTCTTTCACCTCGAAAAGATCAGCGAAGTCCGCCTCCACCCGCAGGGAGATCACGCAGTCGGCGGGCTCCGTCGAAAAATTGCGGACAGTGACCTGTTCCTGGATTCCTGTCCCCACTTCACGCAGCCGCTCCACGATCAGCGGGCTGTCCGCGTACCCGTCTGTCCGGGGTACCCGGCCGATAAACAAGGCCCGGTACGGTTCCTTTATTTCCCCGGCGAGGGGTTCCAGGACCTGCCCGTTGATGGTGAGGTTCCAGCCGGAGAGGATGCGCGTGTCCTGGACGAAGACGCCGTGCGGATGCTCAGATTGGATATCCCCATTCGGCAGGGAAATGCAAAATGAGGATCCCTCGACCAAGGTTACGGTTCCAGCCCCCAGCGGACCGGCCGCTGTGTCAGCATTCCATCCAGCCATCCCGGCTCCTCCAACACCATTTGACCTGGGTGCCGCGGCGACTAGGTTGGCTCTGCGTTGGCCGCCAGTTTCATCGGTCCCAAATTGACGCTACGCCGGTCTTTGCGCCCGCGCCAGAGCGCGTGCAGTGGCGGTTGATGAGCTCGCCGGAGCTTGCCTCCACGGAGTCCTGCCCTGTTCCTTTGCTGTGGCCGCCGGCTCCCGCTATCCGGCCGCAGTCGGTTCCTCAACCAGCACGGGCACCGGCTCCAGCCGGACGATGACCGCCTTGGACACAGGCGTCTGGCTGCCCTCCGCCACACTCTCCAGCGGCACCAGGACATTGGCTTCGGGATAGTAGGCGGCAGCGCAGCCGCGGGCCGTGGGGTACGACACCACCCGGAAGTTTCGCAGCACGCGCTCCACGTTGTCGTGGTAAACGCCGTGGATATCCACATGCTGCCCGTCACTGAGGCCCAACTCGGCCAGGTCCCCGGGGCTGACGAACACCACTTCGCGGCCCTTCCGGATGCCACGGTAGCGGTCGTTGTGGCCGTAGATGGTGGTGTTGAACTGGTCGTGTGAGCGCATGCTCTGCAGGATCAGCGTCCCCGCGGGCCGCTCCACGTGCTCAAGTTCGTTGACCGTCAGCATCGCCTTGCCGGTGGGGGTGCTGAACGTCCGCGAGTCCCGGGGCCCGTTGGGCAGCACAAAGCCGCCTTCCTGCCGGATCTTCCGGTTGTAGTCATCGCAGCCCACCACCACGTGGGAGATGTGGTCACGGATGAGGTCGTAGTTTCTTTCGAAACCGCCCCAGTCTGCGTGGACCGAATCCCCCACTACGTGCTGGGCAAGCCTGCTGACGATAGCCACCTCGGACAGCAGGCCGGGCGCTACGGGGTCCACCGTTCCGTGTGAGGCGTGCACGGCGCAAACGGTGTCCTCCACCGAAACGAACTGTGGCCCGGTTTCCTGGAGGTCGATTTCCGTGCGGCCCAAGGTGGGCAGGATCAGTGCTTCGGCGCCGGTGACGGTGTGCGAACGGTTGAGCTTGGTGGAAATCTGCACCGAAAGCTCGGTGTTTTCCATCGCCGCGAACGCGGCGTGTGTATCCGAAATGGCCCCTACGAAGTTGCCGCCGAGCCCCACAAAAACCCGGATGCCGCCGTCGCGCATTTGCCGGATGGTTTCGACGGCGTCCACGCCGTGTTCGCGGGGAGGATCGAAGTTGAATTCCTTGCCCAGCGAGTCCAGGAAGGCCGGCGGCATCTGCTCCCAGATGCCCATGGTCCGGTCCCCTTGGACATTGCTGTGGCCACGGATGGGCGAGGCGCCGGCGCCCGGCTTGCCGATGTTGCCGCGGAGCAGCAGCAGGTTGATGATCTCCTTGATGGTGGCCACACCCTTTTTGTGCTGCGTGATGCCCATGGCCCAGGTGATGATCACCTTGTCCGCCCTCAGGTAGCGGTCCGCAAGCTCGTCGATCTCCTGGGTCCGCAGCCCGGTCGCCTCAAGGACCGCGGCTTCATCCAGGTGGCCGAGATGGGTCCGCAGTTCCTCCAGCCCCTCGCAGTGCTCCTGGAGAAACTGATGGTCGAGGATGGTGCCAGGGGCAGCGGCCTCGGCGTCCAGCACCCGCTTCGAAACGGCCTGCAGGAGCGCCATGTCGCCGCCGATCCGGACCTGCATAAACTGGTCCGCCAGATCTGTGCCGCGTCCCACGATGCCCTTGACCGTCTGCGGGTTCTTGTAGCGCATCAGGCCGGCCTCCGGCAGCGGGTTCACCGCGACGATGCTGGCCCCGGCCTCTTTGGCTTCCTCCAGCGCAGTGAGCATCCGCGGGTGGTTGGTCCCCGGATTCTGGCCCATGATGACAATCAGGTCCGCCTTGGCGAAGTCATCGTAGGAGATGGTTGCTTTGCCGATGCCGATGGTCTGGCCCATCGCCCAGCCCGAGGATTCATGGCACATGTTGGAACAGTCCGGCAGGTTGTTGGTGCCGTAGGCGCGGACGAACAGCTGGTAGAGGAATGCGGCCTCGTTGGAGGTCCTGCCGCTGGTGTAAAATGTGGCCTGGTCCGGGGAAGTGAGGCCCTTGAGCTTGTCCGAGACGATGCTGAACGCCTGTTCCCAGCTGACGGGGCGGTAGTGGTCCTCCCCCGCGGGCTTGTAGACGGGTTCCGTGAGGCGCCCCTGCATCCCCAACCAGTATTCGGAGCGTTCGCGGAGCTCGCTGACCGGGTGCTCCGCCCAGAAATCGGAACCGATCACCACGGGCGTCGCTTCCCAGGTGACGGCCTTGGCACCGTTCTCGCAGAACTCAAAGGTCTTGCGGTGCCCGGGGTCCGGCCAGGCGCAGCTCATGCAATCGAAGCCGTCTTTCTGGTTCAGCGCCAGCAGCGTCTTTGCTGCCCGGCCCGCGCCCATGTGCTTCAAGGCCGGCTGCATGGAGTGGTACACGCCGGGAACACCCGCCGCCCACGTCTTAGGATGCCCGCTGACCTCGATCTCGGACTCGTCGGCCTCTTCCACCTTGGGGTTCTTGCGCGTCACGCTGCACTCTCCTTGTTCCTGCGGAGACCGAAACGCGCCGGCTGCATCAGCGGAACGGTCACTTTCCACAGTTGTTCAGGGGCCCCCGGAAGTCAAGGACGGTGGCCGGTTCAGGGCTGGGCGGCAACGGGCTCAAGTACAAGCACGGACGACGGCGGCAGCCACCTCGCGTAGGCTGGTCACCACGGCTGAAGCAACCGGCCGCAGGACCCACCTTCCGGAGCTGCAACATGTCCGAGAATCCTGCGCTGCGCGCGCTCGCCTCCTCTGCTTTTTCACTGCCCCAACTGCGCGACGGCCAACTCGCGGGTATGGCCGCACTGGCTGAGGGCCGTGATGTCCTCGCCGTGATGCCCACCGGATATGGCAAGTCCGCCATTTACCAGGTTGGAGCCGTTCACTTGCACCGCCGGACGGGACGCCCCGCCGTCGTGGTTTCACCCCTGATAGCCCTCCAGGAGGACCAGATCGATGGCCTCGCCGAGGTGTTGGGGCCGGACGCCGCCGTCGCCATCAATTCCGCCCACTCCGGCGCGGAACTGGAAGATGCCTGGCAGAAAGTGGAGGCAGGCACTGCAATCTTCCTGTTCCTGGCGCCGGAGCAGCTGGCAAAAAAGGAAACGGTGGAGCGGCTCGCCGCCCTGCACCCCACACTGTTGGTGGTGGACGAGGCACATTGTGTCTCCTCCTGGGGCCACGATTTCCGTCCCGATTACCTCACTCTGGGCACGGTCAGGGAGCAGCTGGGCAACCCGCCGGTTGCCGCACTGACAGCCACGGCTTCGCCGCCGGTGCGGGAGGAACTTGTGGAGCTGCTGGGGATGAAGGATCCGCTGGTCCTGGTCCACGGCTTTGACCGGCCCAACATCAGCCTGGAGGTGGTCCGGCACCACGAGGCAAAGGAAAAGCGCCGCGCTGTAGTGGAGCAGGTCTGCGCGCTGGCCGAGGGAAACGGCGGCGCCGTCCGGAGGGGGCTGCTGTACGCCGCCAAACGCAAGGACACAGAGAAGTATGCGGCCGAGCTGACTTCGCGCGGACTCCGCGCCGAGGCTTATCATGCCGGCCGCTCCGCCGCGGACCGCGAGCGTATCCTTGGGCTGTTCATGGACGACCGGCTGGACACTGTGGTGGCCACCACCGCGTTCGGGATGGGGATTGATAAGCCCAACGTCCGGTTCGTCATCCACGCCGACATCCCCGAATCGCTCGATGCCTACTACCAGGAGGTGGGGCGTTCCGGGCGGGACGGCGAGCCCGCGGTTGCTGTCCTGCACTACCGGGCCGAGGACCTGGGCCTGCGGAAGTTCTTCGGCACGCACTCCCCGGACCCGGATTCACTGTTGGCCCTGCTCAAGGTGCTCCGGTCGGCGGACGGCCCTGTTTTTGCGTCGTCCCTGGCAGAACTCACGGACCTGTTGCCCCGGCGCGTCACGGGCCTGCTGAACCTGCTGCACGAGGCCGGGGCGGTGACCTCAGGCAAACGGGGTGTGCGCCTCACCTCGAAAGCCAAGCTGTCCGCGCTGGTGCGGGACGCCGTCGGCCTCGCCGAAGCCCGCCAACGCGTGGACCAGTCCCGGCTCAACATGATGCGCGCCTACGCCGAAACGGACGGCTGCCGCCGGCAATTCCTGCTGGGCTACTTCGGCGAGCATCTTCCGGAGCCGTGCGGCAACTGCGATGCCTGTGCGGAGGCAGCACGGCAGTCCGCCCCGGCCGGGCAGGAGCACCCGGGGGTGGACCACGACGGCGGCCATGCCGGCCAAGAGCAGGATGTTCCGTTCCCGCTCCAGTCCACAGTCACCCACAAGTCCTGGGGGCCCGGCCTGGTGATGCGCTATGAGGACGATGTGATCACGGTCCTGTTTGAGCGGGAGGGCTATAAGACGCTTTCACGGAAGGCTGTCATGAAGCGGAAACTGCTGAAGCCTGCTTAGGTAGGCTGGAGGGAGACTCCGACGAAAGGCCCGCCACGTGGAAGTTCCCTCCATTGTCTGGACCCTGACCATCGCAGGAATTGTTGGCCTTCTGGCCTTCGATTTCTTCTTCCATGTCCGAAAGGCCCACACCCCGTCTTTGAAGGAATCGGCCATCTGGTCCTCCATCTACGTGGGAATCGCGCTCCTCTTTGGCCTTGGCGTGCTGATGTTTGGCGGCACCACCATGGGTACCGAATACTTCGCCGGCTACGTCACGGAGAAGGCGCTGTCCGTGGACAACCTCTTTGTGTTCCTCATCATCATGGCCAGCTTCCGGGTGCCCAGGGCGGACCAGCAAAAGGTGCTGCTGTTCGGCATCGTCTTTTCGCTCATTGCCCGCACGGCCTTCATCTTCCTCGGCGCCGCCCTGATCAACAGCTTCGCGTGGGTGTTCTACATCTTCGGACTCATCCTCCTGATCACCGCCGGCAACCTGCTCAGGCCCAATGTCCACGACGAAGAATCCGAAGGCCTGGTGGTCAGGCTCGCCAAGAAGTACCTCCCGGCGTCGGCACATTACGACGGCGACAAACTGTTCACCATGGAGGACGGCAAGCGCGTCCTGACACCGATGCTCCTGGTGATGGTGGCCATTGGCGGCACCGACATCCTGTTTGCCCTGGACTCCATCCCCGCAATTTTCGGCCTGACCCAGAATGTGTACATCGTCTTTACTGCCACTGCGTTCTCGCTGATGGGCCTGCGCCAGCTGTTCTTCCTCATTGACGGCCTGCTGGACCGCCTGATTTTCCTCTCCTACGGGTTGGCAGCCATCCTGGGCTTCATCGGCGTGAAACTGATCCTGCACGCCTTGCATGAGAACACCCTGCCGTTCGTCAACGACGGCCAGCACGTCAATGTGGTGGAAGTCAGCACGGCAGTTTCCCTCACGGTGATCCTGGGCGTCCTGGTGGTCACCATCCTCGCGTCCATCTTCAGTCCCAAGGGCAAAGCCAAGAACGCGGTGTCCGGCGCCAAGCGGCACGCCACCGAATACCTGGACCTCACCTACGAAACGGACATGGCGGAGCGGGACAAGATCTTCGCCCGGATGGTCCGCGAGGAAGACCAGATCCGCAAGCTGCCCGAGAAGTACAAGCGGCTCATCCGCAACGAGACCGAGTTCCTAACGCTGTTGCGCAACGCCCACACCGAGCACGACAAGGCCCAGGTCCGGGCGGACGCCGAGGGCTGACCGGAGACCCCGCCACCCCTCTCCCTGCCGCCGGGACCGCCGTCCGGACCAAATTGTCAGTCCCTCTTGCTAGATTCAAATAAAGGCCAGGGGAACCGCCCTCAGGCCAGGCCAGTCAATGGGGAGGCCCCATGTTCCTGCTCGATCCTGCCACCCATGATCCCGGCGCGGCGCCTGACCTGGTGTTTTCCGCCAGCGACCTCGTGGCCGCCAGCGAGTGTGAATACCGCACGCTCCGGGTCCTGGACGAGAAACTGGGCCGCTCCACCAAGGCCGAATTTCCCGACGACGAGATGCAACGCCGCGCCGGCGCCCTGGGCGACAAGCATGAGGCGAAGGTGTTGGCGGGCCTGATCGCGCAATACGGCCAGTGGGATGCCAGCCGCGGTGCCGGTGTGTACTCGATCGAGCGTGGCGAAAACGTCCGTGCAGACCTCGTGGCCAAGCAGGCGGAAACCGAGTTGGCGCTGCGGGCAGGGGCGGACGTGGTCTTCCAGGCAACCTTCTTCGACGGCGAATTCCTCGGCTACGCGGACTTCATCGTCAACGAAGCCGCCGGCACCGGAAGTCCGGGACGGTACGAGGTCTGGGACACCAAGCTGGCCCGGCACGCCAAGGTGGGCGCCCTCCTGCAGCTGGCTGCCTATGGCGACCAGCTGATCGGGATGGGGCTGGACCCCTCCCCCAAGGTCACCCTGGTGCTGGGCGCCGTGGTGGACGGCGACTACGTGCGCAGCGTCCATTCCCTGCCGGACCTGCTGCCGGTCTTCCGCGAGCGCCGCGATCGCTTCCGTGCCCTGACCGCTTCCCACCGCGGAGGCGACGGCCCCGTGGAGTGGCTGCAGCCCGGCATCACCTGTTGCGGGCGGTGTAACTATTGCGCCGAGCAGGTCAAGGCCCACCGGGACCTCTTGATGGTGGGCGGGATGTCCACCCTCCGCCGGAAGAAGCTTCGTGCCGAGGGAATCACCACCATTGATGCCCTGGCGGACCTTCCGCCGGAGCAGGCAACCGGTTCACTGGCACGGCTCCGCGACCAGGCCAGGATGCAGTTGGGCCGGGACGTTCCGCACGGCTCGCGGACGTTCACCAAGGACGGCGAGTACCACACGGTCACGTTCAAGGTGCTGCCGGAGAATGCACTGGACACCATCCCCGCGCCCAGCCCTGGCGACATCTTCTTTGACTTCGAGGGTGATCCGCTTTGGCAGGACCCGGCCACCAGCAGGTGGGGACTGGAGTACCTGTTCGGCGTGATTGAGTCCCCGGATGCCGCCGCTGATACCGCTGATCAGCCGGTATTCCGTCCGTTCTGGGCGCATTCCCGCTCTGAAGAACGGCAGGCTTTCCTGGACTTCCTGGCCTACGTGGAGGAACGTCGTTCCCGGTACCCGGACATGCATGTCTACCACTACGCCGCGTATGAAAAGTCTGCGCTCCGGAACCTGTCCGTGACCCACCTGGCGGGCGAGGAGATCGTAGACGCCTGGCTCCGGGAAGGTCTACTGGTGGACCTTTACGCCACGGCCCGGCACTCCCTCCGGATCTCCGAGCCCTCCTACTCCATCAAGAAACTTGAGCCCCTCTATATGGGCGACAACCTCCGCTCAGGCGACGTGAAGGATGCAGGTGCCTCCGTGGTGGCCTACGCCGCCTACTGCGCGGCGCGGGACGACGGCGATGCTGCCGGCGCCCACGAAATCCTGGCCTCAATTTCTGACTACAACGAATACGACTGCCTCTCCACCCTCCGCCTCCGCGATTGGCTACTGCAGTTGCGGAGTTCGGCTTCCGGGGCCCCACCAGGGGAGCCCGCGGCGGCAGTAACGCTCGACGCCGGGGGGCAGCTGCCGCTGCTGCGGGACCTTCCGGAGGACGGGCCGGAAGTGGAACCAACGCCCGAGGAGCTCCGGCTCCGGGAGTATCTGGCCGGACTCCCCGATACCAGGCCCTGGACCGACGATGAGCGTGCCATCGCCATGGTGGCCGCCGCCACCGGCTACCACCGGCGCGAACGGAAGCAGTTCTGGTGGGAGCACTTCGACCGCACGGAATCCGAAATCGACCACTGGTCCGAGCACCGCAATGTGTTTGTGGTGGACTCCGCCGAAGTGGTAGCGGACTGGGTCCTCGCCAAGCCCACAGTGCGGATGCGCACCCGTGTCCTGAGGCTCTGCGGAACCATGAGTGAGGGCTCGGACTTCAAACCCGGCAGCACGTGGTGCCGGCTCTATGATTCACCAGTGCCAGACGGACTGGAGGATCCGCAGGGAAACCTGCTGGCGCGTGGCTTTAGCTTCGGCACCCTGGTCACCGCCGTAGAGGACCACCCGGACATTCCGGGCAAAACCCTCATCACCATCGAGGAAAAGGAGACCGGCAAGGTCCCAGCGTACCCGCACTTCCCGGTTGCCCTGACGGAGGATAAGCCCGTCCCCACACTGAATATAGAGGCCGCCTTGGCGGAGCTGGCCCAGTCCGTGGGTGCCTCGGTGCCCCGGTTGCCGGAGCACCCGGGTGTGGACATCCTGCGCAAGGCACCGCCGCGGTTCCGCTCGCTCTCCTCCCCCGCCGCCGTCGGGAAGGACAGCTCCGGCGCGGCGGACTATGTCACGGCCATTACCGCCTCGCTGCAGGACCTTGACCGCTCCTACCTCGCCGTCCAGGGTCCTCCGGGAACCGGCAAGACCTACGTCGGCTCCCATGTCATCGCCCGGCTGGTGCATGAGGGCTGGAAAATCGGCGTTGTCGCCCAGTCCCACGCTGTTGTGGAGAACATGCTCTGCACAGCCATCAAAACCGCCGGAGTTGCCCCTGACCGGGTGGCCAAGAAACTCGCCTCGGATCACGACGTGCCCTGGCACCACACTAAGGAAGCCGATGTCGCCGCCCTGCTTGCTTCGCACGGCGGATGCCTGGTGGGCGGTACCGCGTGGACCATGACCGGCAAGACAGTTCCGGCCGGGTCCCTGGACCTGCTGGTCATTGACGAAGCAGGGCAGTTCTCGCTGGCCAACACCTTGGCTGTGGCACGTTCCGCTCAACGCCTGCTGCTCCTGGGGGACCCGCAACAGCTCCCGCAGGTTACCCAGGGCTCGCACCCGGAACCCGTGGACGAGTCTGCGCTCGGCTGGCTGGCTGCCGGGCACGCCACGCTCCCCGCGGAGCTGGGCTATTTCCTGGCGGACAGTTGGCGAATGCACCCCGAACTGTGCCGCGCAGTGTCAGTACTGAGCTACGACGCCAAGCTCGAATCCGCACCGGCGGCCACACTCCGGAGCCTGGCCGAGGTGGCTCCCGGAGTGGAAACGGTGTTCGTAGATCACAGCGGCAACACCACCTCGTCCGCCGAAGAGGCCGCCGAAGTGGCCAGGCAGGCGCGGCGGCACATCGGGCTGAAGTGGATTTCCGGCGGCGACCAGCCTGCCCGGCCGCTGGCAGCCGAAGACATCCTCGTGGTAGCCGCCTACAACGCCCAGGTCCAGCTGATCCGCCACACGCTCCAACAGGCGGGCCTGGAAGGCGTTCGGGTGGGAACCGTGGACAAGTTCCAAGGGCAGGAGGCTCCCGTTGTCCTGGTGTCCATGGCCTGCTCCGCTGTTGCCGAAGCCCCTCGCGGCGCCGAATTCCTGTTGAACCGGAACAGGATCAACGTGGCAGTTTCCCGCGGCCAGTGGCGGGCAGTGATTGTCCGTTCCCCCGAACTCACCAACTACATGCCCCGGAAACCAGAGGTGCTGGAGCAACTCGGAGCGTTCATCGGCCTAAGCCCCAGGACCAGTGTCGTCCGGCCGGGCGAAAAGTAAAACGCGCCGGTCAACAAAACGCCCCGGTCAGCGGGCCTTGAAACCGCGGAAGGCACCCTCGGCCGCGGACAGGGTATCTTCAACCCTTTCCACCCTGCCGGGGGTGTTGTCCGACTTCAGCCAGTCGAGCAACTCCTCCACCCGGGCTGGTGGTCCCTCGGCAATCACCGAGACCGAGCCGTCGTCGAGGTTTTTCACCAACCCCGTCAGGCCCAACTCCTCCGCCTTGCCCATCGTCCAAAAACGGAATCCGACGCCCTGCACCACGCCGAAAACGCGGGCGGAAAGCCGGATGTCGCCGTCGTCCGGTCCTGCCCAGTCCGGTCCTGCCCAGTCTTGTCCTGATGAATCCCGTCCAGCGGAGTGCCTTCCGGAATGCCGCCCTTCGGAAGCTGCCATGGCGTCAGGACTGCTTGACCAGCGCCGCTTCGACGTTGATCCTGACTTTGTCGCTCACCAGGAGGCCGCCCGTTTCCAGGACCGCGTTCCACGTCAGGCCGAACTCCTTGCGGCTGATCTCGGCCTCTGCGGAGAAGCCGGCGCGGGTGGCTCCAAAGGGATCAACGGCCACGCCGGTAAATTCAACTTCGAGTTCGATGGGTTTGGTGATGCCGCGGATGGTGAGGTCGCCGGTGAGCGTGTAGTCCTCGCCGTCGCCTTCTGCTGAGGTGGCCCGGAAAGTCATCTCGGGGAAGTTCTCCACGTCGAAAAAATCCGGGCCCTTCACGTGGCCGTCCCGATTGGGGTCGCCGGAATCGAAGCTCGCTGTCTTAACGGTGGCGTGGAGCGAGGCGTCGGCCAGGGACTGGCCGATCCTGGCCTCGGCGCTGGCGTCCGTGAAGCGGCCACGGACTTTGCTGATGCCCGCGTGGCGGACCGTAAAGCCGATCTCGCTGTGGGACATGTCCAATGTCCAGACGCCCGGCGTGATTCCTGAGGGAAGAGTCATTTCCGCATCTCCTAGGTGGGTGGAAACCGGTCACAGCGACCAAAACCCACAGTGCGTCACTACGCAGTTTTTGTCCAGAGAGAGTCACCCCAACTAGGTAGCAGCAGATGTCGTTTTGGCGCCTCATAACGACACTTACTGCTACTTAGTTGGGGCGCCCACGGAGGATCCGCAGGCCGCCACCCCTACTGGACAAAAACTCCCCGGCGCAGTCAGTTGATGACGATATCCCTGGTGCGGTGATCGTAACGGATGGTGACAGTGCCGCCGTTGTGGTGCAGTTCGTGGTTGGGGCCATCGAAGGTGCCGAACGCGCCGTAGTTCTCTTCCCAGGAACGGTTCAACGCGATCTTGAAGGTGTAGTAGCCAGCAGGCAGCTCGGCACTGATAACCCACTGCTGGGCGACGAAATCGAACGTCATCTGGGCTTCGTCGTACTGCGGAGCCCAGTCCTCGGGAGCGCCAAGGAGCGTGTTGAAGTCACCCGCCACTGCCACGGCCTCGGGCTGCGGGAAGGTTTCCACATCCGGTCCTTCAAGCGATTCCGCCACAGCTGCTTCCGACTTCGTCTTCGGAGCAGCCTTGCGCGTACGGACAGCCTTGACCACCGGCTCCACGGCCTCTTCGATAATCTTGGCGGCCTTGCCGACAGCCTCGGCAGCCTTCTTCGCCGGCGCCTTCTTGGCAGGGGCCTTCTTGGCGGGAGCCTTCTTGGCGACCTCATCGCCGGCTGCGGAGTCCTTGACCACGGCGCTCTTGCGGGTAGTCCTGGCCGCGGCAACCTTGGCGGGGGCGGCAACAGGCGCAACCGGAACCGGGGTGTCGGCAGGGACGGGAGTTCCGGCGTCGAGCGCCGAGGCAAACGAGTCCGCATCAGGGAAGGCAACCGTGGCCCGCATCCCGTCCTCGGTGATGGTCCAACCGGAGCGGCCCTTGACCAGCCAGCCGGCCTTGACCAGCTTGGCGGTAGCGGACGTGAGGGTCTTGTGTCCGCGGGGGATCCCGCCGCTGAGAAGCTCGGCCTCGTGCGGGCTGAACGGTACGCGGGCGGTGGCTTCTGCGAGCACGCCTCCTGCGTTCAGAGCATCGCCGGTCCACGTGCCTTCCGTCAGGACATCCAGCACGGACTTGAGTCGAAGGTTGGTGTTTTCTGTAGTGGACTTGGCCATGGTTCCCCTTTGTAAAGCGATCGGTCAATAGGCATCTTGCCAATAGCCTGTTAAATCGCACGACTTGAATTGGTTAACTCTGCGTGTCGTGACCGACTATGACGCGTGTAACACCGGAAGTGAGGCGGGAGTCTCGGGTTTGGGGCTGTTTACTCAACCCCGGGGCGCTGAAATGGCTTCCGCCGGTCCCCGCCCAGACACGCTTTGCGGCACTAGTTTAGCCGCTGGTAGCCACGGTTGCGTCCAAGGCTTTTTGGGCTACGCCCGGTTCAGTTCGTCCAGCAGCTCCGCTTTGCGCTCCTCCGAGGCAAAGGACGAGTGGATGGAGTTGGCGGCCAGCCGGGAACGGTCAAAGTCGGAAAGCCCCAAGGCAGTTTCGAGCTGGGCGAAGTTGTCGTCCACGTACCCGCCGAAATACGCCGGATCATCCGAATTAACTGAGACGTTGAGCCCGGCTGCCAGCATGGCGGGCAGCGGGTGGTCCGCCAGCGTATCCACAGCGCGCAACCGGACGTTGGACAGTGGGCAGACTGTCAGCGGAATCCGGTCTGCTACAAGGCGCTCCACCAGGTCGGGGTCCTCCATGCACCGGATTCCATGGTCGATTCGCTCCACGCCCAGGATGTCCAGGGCCTCGATGATGTACGACGCCGGTCCCTCCTCGCCCGCGTGGGCGGTCAGCCGCAGGCCCGCTTCCCGGGCTTTGGCGAAGAGTCGTTCAAACTTCGACGGCGGATTGCCCACCTCGGCCGAGTCCAGGCCGATCGCGCCGATCGGGGCGTTCATGGCCAACAATCCATCCAGGACTTCGAGCGCCGATTCCTCGGAGAGGTCGCGAAGGAACGCGGCGATCAGCATGGTGGAGATGCCGAAGTCCTTCACCGAGGTCGCTAAGGCGGAGGCCACTCCGTTGACACAGGTTTCCAGGCTGATGCCTCGGGACAGGTGGGCCTGCGGGTCCATCATGATCTCGGCGTGCCGGACACCGGCGGCCGCAGCCCGGGCCAGGTAGTCGCGGGTCATATCGGCGAAGTCCTGTTCCGTCTGCAGCACCGCCATGTTGGCGTAGTACAGGTCCAGGAAAGACTGAAGGTCGGTGAACTCGTACAGTCCACGAAGCTCGTCAAGCCCCGAATATGGGAGGGAGATGCCGTTGCGCTCCGCCAACTCAAAAATCAGCTCCGGCTGCAGGGTTCCCTCGATGTGCAGGTGCAGTTCCGCGACGGGCAGGATCCTCACAACCGCTTCGGTCCCGGCCAGCTCCGTGTCTGGAAGGTCCGACGCCGGAACTTCCGGTTCGGCGAGCGGAGTGGCGGCTGTGTCCCGGTAATTGTCCATCGGGTCAGGATATCGCCCACCGGCCGGTTCGCGGCTAGAGTCGGATCAATGCGGAACCCTCAGCAAGCTGACGATATTTCCCTTCCCACTCCTGACCATCTTTCGGACGGCTTTGTGCGGGTCCGGGGCGCGCGCGAGAACAACCTGCGGAACGTGGACGTGGATGTGCCGCGGGACTCCATCGTGGCGTTCACGGGGGTCTCCGGTTCGGGTAAGTCGTCACTGGCTTTTGGCACCATCTATGCCGAAGCCCAGCGGCGCTACTTCGAATCTGTGGCACCGTACGCACGCCGCCTTATCCAGCAAGGCCACAATCCCAAGGTGGAGATGATCTCCGGGCTGCCGCCCGCCGTCGCGCTTCAACAGCGGCGCGGCGCGCCCAGCAGCCGCTCAACGGTGGGCACGGTGACCACACTCTCCAACTCGCTCCGAATGCTCTTTTCGCGGGCCGGGACCTACCCTGCGGGCGCCGCGCAACTGGACTCCGACGCCTTTTCACCGAACACCGCAGCCGGAGCCTGCCCCGAATGCCACGGACTGGGCGTCGCCCATACGGTGACCGAGGAATCCCTGGTCCCGGACTCCACCTTGACCATCCGGGAAGGTGCCATCGCGGCTTGGCCGGGAGCGTGGCAGGGAAAAAACCTCCGCGATATCCTCAGCCATCTCGGCTACGACGTGGACGTGCCCTGGCGGAAGATGCCCAGGAAGCAACGCGACTGGATCCTGTTCACCGATGAACAGCCCGTCGTGGAAGTCACCCCCGAGCGGGACCGCGTGGCCAAGCCCTACAAGGGGCGCTTCTGGAGCGCCAAAAGCTACGTCCTGCACACCTTGGCGGACTCCCAGAGCACCGCCATGCGCGAGCGCGTCCTGGCGTTTATGGAGTCCGGGCCGTGTCCGCGCTGCGGCGGCACCGGGCTCCGGACTGAAGCCCTCGCCGTAACCTTCGCGGGCCGGAACATCGCAGAATTCAACGCAACGCCGATGGCCGAGTTGGCCGAGATCCTCCGTCCGACCGCCGTTTTGAAGGACGCCGGAACTGCCTCCCGCCGGCAACCCTCCGGTGAGGAAAACGAGGTGGCGGTAGCCATCACCGCAGACCTCCTGCAGCGCATCACCGTGCTGTTGGAGCTGGGCCTGGGATACCTTGCCCTGGGCCGCGCCACTCCCACCCTCTCACCCGGCGAGATGCAGCGGCTGAGGATCGCCACGCAGCTGCGTTCCGGACTGTTCGGCGTGATCTATGTGCTGGACGAGCCGTCGGCCGGCCTCCATCCGGCAGACGCGGAGCCGCTCCTGGCGGTATTGGACCAGCTCAAGGCCTCCGGGAACTCGGTTTTCGTGGTGGAGCACAACATGGACGTGGTCCGCCGGGCTGACTGGCTGGTGGACGTTGGACCCCGCGCGGGGGAAGGCGGCGGCGAGGTGCTTTACAGCGGTCCCGTTGCCGGGCTCGCGGCCATCGAGGAATCGGTTACCCGCCCGTTCCTGTTCGACGGCGGCGGCGCCCACAGTGGGTCCGGCGGCACTTTTGGACGCAGCAAGTCCGACGGCGGCGACGCGCCACGGACGGGCGGTGGCCGGAAGCCCGATGGCTGGCTGGAGCTGGCCGGCATCAGTCGGCACAACCTCAAGGATCTCGATGCGCGGTTCCCGTTGGGCGTCTTGACGGCAGTCACTGGAGTGTCCGGTTCCGGCAAGTCCACCTTGGTGAGCCACGTCCTTGGGGAGGTGGTGGGATCCGGACTGAGGACCCACCAGGCGGGACAACCGGCAAAAGCTACGCAGACGGAAGGCCCGGACGAGGAAGGACCTGCTACGCCGTTGTCGATAGGACTTGTCAGCGGCACCGACCGGATCGACAGGCTGGTCACCGTGGACCAGAAGCCCATCGGGCGCACGCCCCGCTCCAACCTCGCCACCTATACCGGACTGTTCGACGCCGTGCGCAAGGAGTTCGCCGCCACGGAGCAGGCCCGGGCACGCGGGTTCGGCGCCGGGAGGTTCTCCTTCAATGTGGCCGGCGGCCGCTGCGAAACCTGCCAAGGCGAGGGCTTTGTTGCAGTGGAACTGCTCTTCCTCCCGGGCAGCTACGGCCCGTGCCCGGAGTGCGGCGGTTCCCGCTACAACCCGGAAACCCTGGAGGTGACGTACCGGGGGAAGAACGTGGCCGAGGTGCTCCGCCTGACGGTGGACGCTGCTGCTGCGTTCCTGGCTGATGTTCCCGCCGCGGCCCGCAGCCTGAAGAGCCTTAGGGACGTCGGCCTGGGCTACCTCCGCCTGGGCCAGCCGGCCACTGAACTCTCTGGCGGCGAGGCCCAGCGCATCAAGCTGGCCACCGAGCTTCAGCGCGCAAAGAAGGGCCACACCCTCTACCTTCTGGACGAGCCCACTACCGGGCTCCACCCCGCCGATGTTCAACTGCTCATGGCCCAACTCCACGGACTGGTGGACAGTGGCAACACCGTGGTGGTGGTGGAACACGAGATGGCCGTCGTGGCCGGGGCGGACTGGGTCATCGACCTGGGCCCGTCGGGCGGGGATGCCGGCGGCCGGATCGTCGCCGCCGGAACCGTTGCCGACGTCGCGCGTTCCCCCCACAGCCGAACCGCCGCTTACCTGGCCGCGGCACTACCCCAACCGGCCACCAGCCAACTCCCAGAAAGCATCTCGGTTTGATAACGGCACCGTGATGTCCTAGCGTGAAAGACAAGCCCGCTAAGCGGGCGACAGGAATGCCCGGTGCTGCCTCCACCAGAACTGCCCGGCCGGCAGACACCGAAAATGACCTCTATTCGTCAGGGGCGGGCAGTGGCGCAACGACCTCCGGGGACGGATCGAGCGCAGGTGGCCTTCAGGAGCATCACCACATGAAAAACACCACCTTCCGTACTGCCGCACGCCGTGGAGTCACCCTTGCCGCCGTCTCAGCAGCAGGGCTGGCACTCTCCGCAACAGCCGCCAACGCGGCCACCAGCACATCAACATGGGACGCCCTGGCGCAGTGTGAGAGCGGCGGCAACTGGTCCACCAACACCGGCAACGGCTACACAGGCGGCCTGCAGTTCAGCGCCAGCACGTGGGCAGCCTACGGCGGCACAGGCTCGGCGGCAGACGCCAGCCGTGAGCAGCAGATCGCCGTGGCCGAACAAGTGCAAGCCGCCCAGGGCTGGGGTGCCTGGCCGTCCTGCGCCTCCCAGCTTGGCCTGAGCGGTGGAGGCGGCGCCACTGCGGTTGCTCCCCAGAGCGTCCCGGTCCAAAGCGTCCCGGTCGAGACGGCACCGGTCCAAAGCGTCCCGGTCGAGACCGCGCCACTGGCAGCGCCGACCGACGCGGTCCAGGCAGCCCAGCACGTCGCGCCCGTGGCGTTGAGCGGCGAAACCTACACATTAGAGGCGGGCGATACCCTCAGCACCGCAGCCGAAAAGCTGGGCATCGATGGCGGTTGGCAGAGCCTGGCCGACGCCAACACGGACACCGTCGCTGATCCTGACCTCGTGTTTGAGGGCCAGGTCCTGCAGCTTCCAGCCTAGGCTGCCAGGAACCCCGGCTTTCTATCCGGAATAACGACGCCGGAGCTCCCCCCAGCGGGGAACTCCGGCGTCGTTGTTGCGTCTTGAGCTTGTGGGCTGGCTGCTGCGGTTACGCTGCGGCCGGGATTTCGCGGATGATACGCACTTTCCAGGCGGCGTCATCGCTGGTATCCAGGAGGGCCACCGTGCCATGGGCCACGTTCAGTGCCACGCGCTTAGCTGCCAGCAGTTCGAGGTAAAGGTGCTCGTTCATGCGGCTGGGCGTGTCGATCATGTACTTCACAGCGTCACGGACTTTGCGGTAATTCGCGCTCCGTTCGCGGTGCAAGTGCAGTTCGAGGCTCTGGCGCTGGCGGACTTTGGGTTCGTGCTTGTTGAGCCAGGACACAGCCGCATGGACGCCGATGACGAGGGCAAGGGAGACACCGTAGATCCACCAGCCGCTGGTCAGGAGGAACAGCGGCAGGTTTCCGATGGCCACAATCGCGATGATGACGCGAAGGGCGGCGATCTTGCGGAGGGTCAGGGCCACGGACGCCAGGGCGGCGCGGAAGCCGTGCTGGTCCTTGCGGGCCGTGGCGGGGTCGATTATGAACTCATCAAGGACCAGGATGCCCTTGGCCTCCGGACTTAGCATCTGCCCGAATTTGGGCATGAAAGGCTGTGCAGTACCGGCGGTCATTTCAGGTGTAGTTGTCATGTAAAGGCTTCCGGGACGCTGGGGTGTTTCGGTGATCTTAGTGGTAAGGCCTACCTGCTGTATGCATCGGTCCACTATGTGAACATTCGCCGGCTTTCCCCTGTGGCGGCCGGCACTGCAATTGGCACTTGGGCCGCATGCCGTCAGACTGAAGGGATGCAAACCTTCCTTCCGTACCCCGATTTCCGGCAGAGCGCCGCAGCACTGGACACTGCCAGGCTCGGCAAGCAGCGCGTCGAAGCGCTGCAGACCCTTCGGGCGCTGGTCATCCCCGAGTACGGCTGGCAGACCCACCCGGCCGTCCGGATGTGGATGGGCTACGTTCCGGCCCTGACCATGTACGGCTTGGCCATGGTCGACGAGTGGACTGAACGTGGCCACCCGGACAACACCCGCGCCAACATCACCGAGTTCGCTCCGCAGGCAGCCCACCCCGATTACGCCGCCAAAATCCCCATGCCGCCATGGCTGGGAAATTCGGATTTCCACCTGAGCCACCGGTCTAAGCTCCTCCGCAAGGAACCCAAGTTCTACAAGTCTGTGTTCCCTGACGCCATACCGGACATTGACTACATCTGGCCCGAGCCCAAGCATGAGTTCCTGCCCGAGGACCCCGAAGGCGACATCCTGTGGATCCTGCGCTCACCGCACGCAGAATTCAGCCCGGAGACACTAAACACCGTGGCGCTGCCGCCGGTCCGCCGCGCCATTGCTGCCGCCGAGCAGGACGACTACTCCCCCGTTTATGCGGACGACGGGTCGCGCCGTCCCTCCAAGCAGCCCCGGAAGCTTCCGCCCAAGGCGAAGATCAAGAAGCCGACGAGGAAGCGCCAGGCCCAGGAGGAAGCGTTTGCCACCCTCCCTGGCAAAACCGCTGTGGCGGTCTCGTTCGAGGACGGCGCCAAGTTCGCTGTAGGCCAGGTCCTGGGCCGGCCCATCACGCTCGACGACGGCCGCTTTGGCCGGAACTTCAGCGTCACCGAGGTGATCGACCGCTCCGCCTTCGACTACCCGGCACTCCTGCAGGACCCCCGGGTCTTCTTCCCGGTCCCCGCTCCCTGACCGCATGACCATCCTCCTGGCCGGCTGCGGCGATCTGGGCACGGAAGCGGGCCTGCGCTTCGCTGCGGCAGGACACCGCGTAGTGGGTTGGCGACGCTCGCCGGAAAAACTTCCCGCAGAAATCGAAGGCGTCGCAGCTGACCTGTCCACCGCGGCCCTTCCCGCTATCCCGGCCGGAATTGCCGCCGTCGTGATTGCAGTGGCAGCCGATTCACCCACGGAAGCGGCCTACCGGGCAGCGTACGTGGACGGGCTTTCCCACGTTTTGGACGCCTTGGACCGCGACGGCGTGACACCACGTCGCGTCCTCTTTGTTTCCTCCACTGCCGTCTATGGGGACGCGGGTGGTGGCTGGGTTGATGAAAGTACGACGGCGGCACCTGGTGGTTTCTCCGGGCGCATCCTCCGCGAGGCTGAGGAAGTCCTGCTAACGCGGTTGCGCGGCACCGGTTGCGTACCGGTGGTCCTGCGGCTCGGTGGCATATACGGGCCCGGGCGGACCCGGCTTATCGACCAGGTCCGTAGCAGAGCGGCCGTCGCTCCAGATGAGCCGCGGTACACGAACAGGATCCATCGGGACGACGCAGCGGCGGCCATCGTCCATCTATGCACCATGGAGTCCATGCCTGCTCCGGTATATGTTGGCGTGGACAATGAGCCAGCCGACCTCGGCGACGTGCTGGGTTTCCTGGCGTCCGAGATGGGCTATCCTGAACCGCCGATCGGCCCTGCTGGGGAGGCCCGCGGTGGCAACAAGCGGTGCAGCAACGCCTTGCTCCGGAACACCGGATTCGAGTTCGCCTACCCGTCATTCCGCGAGGGCTACCGCGCCATCCTTGCTGGTAAAGGCGCCCGTCACCCTTAGCTTCCTGTGCGCGTACGTAGACTTGGGGCCGGGCCGCCGTTAGCCGCACCGCGGCGTATTGGGCTGTGAGAACCCGTCGTAACCGAGGAGCATCGTGGACTTCCAGCACATCATCGAAGCCGTGGGCAGGTACATGGACTTCGCCGGGGTAGCCGTTATGGTCATCGGCGCTGTTATATCGATTCCCATGGCCTTGCGCGGCTACCAACCTCGAAAGCGCCCTGCTGGATCCGAAAAGTTGACCGTGTACCGTTCTTACCGGCAACTGTTGGGGCGGTCCATCCTGCTGGGCCTGGAACTTCTGGTGGCCGCCGATATCATTCGCACGGTAGCCGTGACACCCACATATGAAAGCGTGGGCGTGCTCGCGATCATCGTCCTGATCCGAACCTTCCTGAGCTTCTCGCTGGAACTGGAGATCACCGGACGCTGGCCATGGCAGAAGGAACCTTCCGAGTCGTCCTCCGAGCGGGCACGCGCGGACACCTAAGCACGCGGACACCAGCTTGCCCCCGGACGTGCCCATCACATAAGGCGGTCCAGGTGGGTCGGAGGTTATCCACATAGGGAATTTACTGTGCTGTTTTTGTTGGCGGGTCGCTGGATGATGGGGGTATGGGGATCCCGGGTGTTGACGAGGCGGTGGAGGCGTTCGAGGCTGCTGCGGCCGAGTTTGCTGCCTTTGTGCGCCGTGGGCTGGGTGGCCGCGGTTCCGGGACGGGTTCCGGGACGGGTTCCGGGGGTGGTGATCCTTTGCGGGGGCAGGCCGATACGTGCCTGGACGGGCTGGGCGGTTCGGTCCGGGTGGACGCGATGGTGGCGGCGTTCAGGGTGCGCCTGGCCGCCGCGTACGCGGGGAAGGCTGCGGCCCTGGACGGCCCGGTCAGGAGCCCTGGCGAACACACGGCCCAGGAGATGGGTGTGGTGTCCGAGGTCGCGTGTGCCCTGACGGTGAGCGAACGCTCGGCTTCGGCGCTGTTGGCGCAGGCCCATGAGCTGACCACTACCTTGCCGCTGACGCTGGCCGCGCTGCAGTCCGGGGATCTGTCGTGGCAGCACGCGAAGGTCATGGTCGATGAAACGACCGGCCTGGATGCTGCCGGCGCGGCGGCGTTGGAGGCCCGTTTCCTGGGCCCGGACGTGCCGGACCGGGCCCGGGAGTGCCCGGCCGGGGAGCTGGTCCCGTCCCGGTTCCGGGCCAAGGCCAGGACCTGGCGGGAACGGCACCATCCGGTGAGTATTGAAAAGCGCCATGCCAGGAGTGTGCTGGACCGTCGGCTGGAGTACGTCCCGGACCGGGACGGCATGGCCTGGCTTTCGGCCTACCTGCCCGCAGACCGGGCAGCCGGGATCTGGAACGGCATCACCGCCACCGCCCGGGCACTCCAGGGCCCGGCCGAGACCCGCACCATGACCCAGCTCCGCGCCGACATCGCCGCCAAACTGCTCCTCAGCTCGGGCGCCGCAGACGATACGTCAGTCGATGTATCAACGGCTGACGGCGGCCCCGCCGACGTCCTGCCGGGCAACGACTTGATGGCGGGGCGGGTCCCGTCACCGGCGGCGCAGGTCCTGGTGACCGTGCCGGTGTTCGCGCTGATGGGCCTCACCGACGAGCCCGCCACCCTCGACGGTTACGGGCCGATCCCGGCATCGATGGCCCGCAACCTGGTCGCCGACGGCGCCGGCTCCTTCCACCGCGTCCTGACCGACCCCCGCAACGGGGCACCGCTGGAGATCGGCCGCCAAAGCTACCGGGTTCCTGCCGCGATGCGCCAATGGCTGAGAATGCGGGACGGCAAATGCCCCTTCCCCGGCTGCAACAACCAATCACTGGACAACGAAGCAGACCACCTCCTGGCCTGGGCCGACGGCGGCACCACAGGCATCAGCAACCTCGGCCAGCCCTGCCCCAAACACCACCGGCTGAAACACACCACCGCCTGGACACCCACCGAAGCCAGCATCGACAAACCACCAGGCTGGACCTCACCCACCGGCCGCCACTACCAAAGCGAACACCAAGACTGGGAACCACCCCAATGGCCACCCCACATCCTCGGCCCGATCCCGGACCAAGAACACAACCCCGCCGTGGCGGAAGGCAAGTCAGTCGGCAAGAAACTTGAGCCTGTCCCTGGCCCTGCCGCGCCCTAGGACCACCTGCACCCTTTCATGGACTGGGCGTTCTCCGCTCTCGCTGAGCCACAAACAAACATGCAGCCAACCGCCTCAGTCTGGCTAGGCGTCCTGCCAGCCGCGCCCCTCTTTGAAGGTGGCCGCCCGGGTTCCGACGCCAGCCCGGAGCGAGTTCGACGGATCCTCATACAGCGTGGCTTCGGTGGCGCGGCTATTCGTGATGAGCTGCTCGGCCTCGAGCTTGGCTTCTGCGACAGTCGCTCCGATGATGCCCGTCCGAGCCGGAAGGTCGGGCGTATGAACGATGTCCGCATCCGTCTGCGCCAAAGGGACGGTAGTGCCGGGACTGATTTCATCGTGGGGAAAGGCGAATTCTTCCTCGTCGGAAGTGGCTGGGACCGTGTACTCCAAGAAGTAAGTCATGGTTCCACCCTTGCAGATACGTCTCGGCGCCGAAAGTTCCTGCTGAGAAACTCACAGGTTCCCGTGCCCGCCCGCCACTCCTATACTGACGGGATGATGATGTCGCTGTTGTTCGGCGTCATAGCATCCAGTGCACTGATTCTGGGTGCCTTCATCGGTGTTCGGTTCGATCTTCCCAAACGGCTCCTGGCCATCCTTCTGGCCTTCGCAGCGGGCTCATTGATTACCGCCCTGGCGTTTGAACTCTTCGAGGACGCTTATGAGCGCGGTGGCATTATTCGGGCCGCACTTGGCTTGCTGGGCGGTGCCATCGTTTTCACAATCCTTAGTGCACTGCTGGACCGCTGGGCCCAGCCTGGCGACCAGGCCATACCTGCCGATGAATTCCAAGGCAGCGCCAAACTGGACACAGATGCTGCGGCGGAGGACAAGCCGGCCGCCAAGGTTTCCACGCGTGGCGCGGCCGGGATGGCTCTCTTAGCAGCCGTCACCCTGGATGGCGTGCCGGAAAACGTCGCCCTCGGTGTTTCCTTGGGAGAAGGAACCGGAGGACTGGCCCTGCTCGCCGCCATCTTCGTCTCCAACCTGCCCGAGGCCCTGGTGGGTGCGGCCTCGATGCGCAGCCAAGGCCGTTCCTCGTTGAGCGTCATTGGACTGTGGCTTGCCTGCGCAATCCTCCTGGTAGTCGCCGTAGTGATCGGAGCCGGCCCGCTATCCGGCACCGACCCCGAAGCAATCTCCCTACCCCTGGCGTTCGCAGCCGGCGCCGTCATTGCCTCACTCGCCGACACGCTCATGCCTGAGGCTTACGAACACGGCGGGCCCGCGGTGGCCATCAGCACTGCGGCGGGTTTCGTCCTCGCGTTTGTACTGTCGCTCGCTTGAACGCGCTCGCTTGAACCGCCCGTCCTCACTTGAGCGCCTTAGCGGGAACGGAACCAGCTACTTGCCGAGTCCCGCCTTGCGAAGGGCCTCCGCCATGGCCGTGTTCACCGGCGCAGGCTTCGGCGCAGACTTTGGGGCAGCAGTCCGGCCGCCTGCCGGCTGCGGAGCTTTCCCGCGATCCTGACGGCCTGCCTCAGGCCGCCCACCAGCCCCACGGCCAGCTTCCGAACGCCCGCCGGATGGTGAGGGTTCGTCGTCGAGCCTCAGTGTCAGGGAGATACGCTTCCGCTCGGGATCCGCTTCCAGGACCTTGACCCGCACCACCTGGCCGGACTTCACCACTTCGCGCGGATCGGACACAAAGCGGTTGGCCAGCGCCGAGACATGGACCAGCCCGTCCTGGTGCACTCCGACGTCGACGAATGCGCCGAAAGCGGCCACATTGGTGACGGTCCCCTCAAGAACCATGCCGGGCTTGAGGTCCGAAATCTTTTCGATCCCTTCCGAGAACGTTGCCGCGGCAAACGCGGGCCGCGGGTCCCGGCCGGGCTTGTCCAGTTCAGCCAGGATGTCCTGGACCGTGGGCAACCCGAAGGTCCCGTCCACGAACTCCCGCGGATCAAGGGACGACGCCGGCGCCGAACCGGCAGCCACCAGGATTTTCCGCGCCACTGCGTACGCCTCCGGGTGCACGCTGGAGGCATCCAGCGGCTCCGCTCCCCCGGTGATCCGCAGGAAGCCCGCGCATTGCTCGAACGCCTTGGCGCCGAGCCGGGGCACCTTCTTCAGGTCGGTGCGCTTGGCGAACGGGCCGTGTTCGTTCCGGTACGCCACAATGTTTTCGCTCAGCAAAGGCCCGACGCCGGCCACGCGGCTCAGCAGCGCGGGCGACGCCGTGTTGACGTCCACGCCCACCGCGTTCACGCAGTCCTCCACCACCGCGTCCAGGCTGCGGTCCAGTTTCGACGCCGTCACGTCGTGCTGGTACTGCCCTACCCCGATGGACTTCGGATCGATCTTGACCAGTTCGGCAAGGGGGTCCTGCAGGCGCCGGGCGATGGAGACGGCTCCCCGCAGGGACACATCCATCCCGGGCAGTTCAGCGGCTGCCAGCGCCGACGCCGAATACACGGAAGCCCCGGCCTCGGAGACCACCAGTTTCTGCGGTTTCTTCTCCGCGGCCGGCAGCAGTTTGATCAGTTCCGCGGCCAGCTTGTCCGTCTCGCGGGACGCCGTGCCATTGCCTATGGCCACCAGTTCAACGTTGTGCTCCTGCGCCAGCCGGACCAGCGTGGCCAGGGCCTCGTCCCACTTCCGGGCCGGTGCGTGCGGATACACGGTGTCGGTGGCAACCACCTTGCCTGTGCCATCCACCACGGCCACCTTCACGCCGGTCCGCAGGCCCGGGTCCAGCCCCAGGGTGGCGCGGTTGCCGGCAGGTGCCGCGAGAAGAACGTCGCGCAGGTTTGCGGCGAATACCCGGACGGCCTCGTCCTCGGCGGCGGTAAACAACCGTCCGCGAAGGTCGGCCGTCAACCGGGCAAGTACACGTGAGCGCCACGCCAGCTGGGCAGTCTGCATCAGCCAGGCGTCGGCGGGCCGACCCCGTTCGGCGACACCAAGGCACCTGGCCACCGCATTCTCGTAGCGGGCACGGGCGGCAGCGAGCGCGTCGTCGTTAGTCGGATCTGCCTCAACAAGATCCAGTTCCAGGACACCGTCCTTCTCGCCACGCAGCAAGGCTAGGACGCGGTGCGAGGGCATCCCGGAAGGCGCCTGCGCGAACTCAAAGTAGTCGGCGAACTTCTGCCCCTCCGCCTCTTTGCCCTTCTTGACGCGCGATACCATCCGGCCCTGAGTCCAGAGCCGGTCCCGCAGGGTGGCGGCAAGGTCCGGGTCCTGGGCGACACGCTCAACCAGAATGGAGCGGGCTCCGGCGAGCGCGGCAGCGGCGTCGTCTATGGAGTGCTCCGGGTTCAAGTACTTGGCGGCCTCGCGTTCGGGGTCCAGCTCCGGCCGCTTCAGCAGCACGTCGGCGAGCGGCTCCAATCCGGCTTCCCGCGCGATCTGGGCTTTGGTGCGCCGCTTGGATTTGAAGGGAAGGTAGATGTCTTCCAGCCGTGATTTCGTGTCCGCGGCAAGGATGGCCGCCTGCAGTTCCGGTGTCAGCTGTCCCTGCGCGGCAATCGCCTCAAGGACCGTACGACGGCGGTCCTCCAGGTCCCGGAGGTAGCGCAGGCGCTCGTCGAGGTCGCGGAGCTGCGTGTCATCCAGCGTCCCGGTGGCTTCCTTGCGGTACCGGGCGATGAACGGGACGGTGGACCCGCCGTCGAGCAGTTCCACCGCAGCCTTGACCTGCCAGGTTTTCACACCAAGTTCGGCGGCGATCTGGGCGTGGATGGCGCTGTCCGATGTTGGGGCGGATGCGGAGGCGGACGGGGCGTGCGGGAGTTGGGTCACCAGAACATTTTGCCCTACGGGTCTGACGGTCTCCAGCGACAGCCTCAACCCAGGCACCGCGCCAGGCCGGGTATTCCGCTACGGGCCGTGAAGTGCTGTAGTGGAGTTGCCGTCACAGGTAATCATTCTCGAGGAAGAGGCCACCATGCGGGAACTGCTCATCGTCTTTCAGGAAGGATTCGACGAGGCCAACATCACCGTCATGGTCAACGGCAAAGAGGTCCGTCGCGACCTCGGAGTTTCCACCAACCCCCTTCTGGGGGAAGCATTCGAAGCGTCAGTGGAGTTGCCCGCGAAAGGGGCACAGGTGGGCGTGGAGATCACCAACAGGGGCCTGAAAGGCATCCTCAAGGTCAGCGGAAAACCCAAAAGCCTGCTTGTTTCCATTGAGGACGGCAAGCTGGTGATGCGTGAGGGGACGGGCCGCGAGGCATTCCTCTAGCGAAAACCCTAGCGATAATCCATTCGGTGGAATATCATGTAAGCACCGCCCGGACCCCAAGGGATCCAGGCGGGCCAATCATAAAATGAGCCAAAAAGCCGTCGGATGGCTTCTTGGCGCGCGCTGCCGGGACAGCACACCGTGCAGCCAGCGACGGCGGCACCCAAGTGGGTGCCGCCGTCGTCGTTATGTGGCTGTCAGCCTTGGTACGCGGGGTAGTCGGTGTAGCCCTTGGCACCCTCGCCATAGAAAGTGGAAGCATCCGGCTCGTTCAGCGGGAGGCTTTCCTTCCAGCGGCGGGCCAGGTCAGGGTTGGCAATGGCAGGCCGGCCCACTACCACGGCATCAGCGTGGCCGTCGGCCACCAGGGCCACGGCTTCGTCGCGGGTAGTGACAACACCGAAGCCGGTGTTCACCAGGAAGGTCCCATCAAAGCGTGCGCGGAGGTCCTGGACCAACTCGCCCGTGGGCTCATGGTGCAGGATGCTCAGGTAGGCGAGGTTGAGCGGCGAAATACTGTCCAGGAGCACTTCGTAGGTTGCGCGGACATCCGCCAGGTCCGTTTCGGCGATGCCCTGGACATTGTGCTCCGGTGAGATGCGGATGCCCACACGGTTGGCGCCGAGTGCTGCGACCACGGCATTGACGGTCTCGATGACAAAGCGCGCCCGGTTCTCCGGGGATCCGCCATAGCTGTCATCGCGGACGTTGGAGTTCGGCGCAAGGAATTCGTGCAGCAAATAGCCGTTGGCCGAGTGCAGTTCCACGCCGTCGAAGCCGGCCTCGATGGCGTTGCGGGATGCGGTGACGATCTCGTCCATCACGACTGGCAGTTCGTCGGAGGTGAGCGCGTGCGGTACCGGGTAGGGCTCCTTGCCCGACGGGGTGCGCACTTCACCTTCAATGGCGACGGCGCTGGGGCCAACGATCGGATGGCCTCCGGTGATGTCCTGGTGGGACACGCGCCCGCCGTGCATGACCTGGGCAAAGATCCTGCCGCCTTCGGCGTGAACTGCGTCTGTGACCTGCTTCCACGCGGCGACCTGCTCCTCGGTGACCAGCCCGGGCTGGCCCGGGTAGGAACGGCCGGCAGGGCTCGGGTAAATACCTTCGCTGACGATAAGGCCCAGGGACGCGCGCTGGCGGTAATGCTCCACGACGAGGGGGCCGGGCACACCTTCCTCGCCGGAGCGGAGGCGCGTAAGCGGTGCCATCACCAGGCGGTTGGGGAGTTCGAGCTCGCCGAGGGTCAACGGGGAAAACAGCATGCGCAGTTCCTTTCAGAAATGAAGTGGTACTGCCCTGCCCAACTGACTGGCGTGTGCAACTATTCCGGTTGTGATTGGGAACACGGTGGGCGGCCCTTGCAGTAAGCACGGGCCGCCCACCGTGGAAACGTCAAAAACTACGTCTGGGCCGGCAAAACCAACTTCCCTGTCTTGTCGGTCGAAAGGGCAAGGGAGGACACATATTGGGGCTCGCCGTCGGGCCCGTCTTGGGCCGAGCGGATCATGTCCGGACGCTCAAACTCCAGCCCGGTCACATGGCAGGGCAGCTTGTCCTCGCTCGGGTTCCCGTCGGCGTCAAACATTGGCAGGTCAATGCCGTCGTCCGTGCGCCGGAGGTAGTACTTTCCTTGGGTCGCCAACGCCAGGACCGGAGGCAGGACCAGTGCCAGCCCCACGGCGAAGATCGGCGAGAAAGGTTGGATAGCGCCACCGAACGCCCCGAAGAAGACCGCGATGGAGATCCCCGCAGAGACCAGCATGGAGACGAATCCCACCGGGTTCACCGCGTACAGCATGCCGCGCCGAAACTCGGCCGTCTTCGGAGAGATCTTGAGCAGGTACTTATTGATCGCGATATCGGACGCCACGGTAACCACCCAGGCCATGGCGCAGTTGGCGTAAAAGCCCAGGATCGTGTTCAGGAAGTCGAACATATTGGCTTCCATCAGCACCAGCGCGATGACCAGGTTGACCACTACAAAGACCATGCGGCCCGGGTAGGTCTTGGTGATGCGTGTGAAGCTGTTGGTCCAGGCCAAGGACCCCGAATAGGCATTCGTAACGTTGATCTTGATCTGCGAGATGACCACCAGCACCACTGCCAGCGTCATGGCAAGCCACGCCGGCATCATCTCCTGGTAGACGCCCAGGAACTGGTGGACGGGCTCGTTTGCGTGCACTGATGCTGCGGGATCGAGCGTGGCAATGAGGTAGATGGCGATGAACATGCCAACAATCTGTTTGATTGCCCCGAAGATCACCCAGCCCGGCCCGGCCAGGATCACCGCCCGCCACCACGCGCCTTTGTTGGCCTCGGTCCGCGGCGGCATGAACCGCAGGTAGTCGATCTGCTCGGCGATCTGCGCCATCAGCGACAGGCAGACCCCTGCTGCCAGCATCACTGAAGCAACACTGGGTCCTTCTGCCCCTGATTCGCCGGTGTAGGCGAAGAAGCTGTCGACGCTTTCCGGGTGGGAGATGACCAGATATCCCACCGGAACCACCATCAGCAGGAGCCACAGCGGAGTGGTCCACACCTGCAGCTTGGCCAAGGTGTTCATCCCGTAAATGACCAGCGGAATGATGATCACTGTCGACGCCGCATACCCAAGCCACTGTGGGATGCCGAGCCCCACTTCCAGACCCTGCGCCATGATGGAACCCTCCAGCGCAAAGAAGATGAACGTAAATGTGGCAAAAATGACGTTGGTGACCACGGATCCGTAATAGCCAAAGCCGGAACCGCGTGTGATGAGGTCCAGATCGATGTTGTACCGGGCCGCGTAGTATGCGAGCGGAAATCCCGTGGCAAAGATGATGAGCGCCGCGACCAGGATGCCAAAGACCGCATTCGTGGTGCCGTAGGCAATGCCGATGTTCGCCCCGATAGAGAAATCGGCCAGATACGCAATGCCGCCCAGGGCGCTCGTGGCAACTACGCCCGCGCTCCATTTCCGGTATGAACGCGGTGCGAACCGGAGCGTGTAATCCTCCAGGCTCTCTTTGGTGGCGCTGAGGGCGGCCGTGTTGCCCGCCGTCGGGGTTTGCCCCGGACCGCGGACGACGGCGGCACTTTCGGGCGCGGTTGGGTCCAGCAGTCGCGTGCTCTCCAGGTCATTACTCATGTGAGTGCGTCACTTTCCGTGCGGGGACAACGTTGGTGGAACGTCTCTTGCGACCGTAGCCAGCAAGTACGACGGATTCGTCACGATATTGTTTCCACTCAGTTACACCTTTTGACTGCGTTGTGAAGTGATGAATGAAGGTGTCGCCCGGGTTAGGGCAAAGGATGCGAATTCTCCAAAGCCCTAGCCATTTTCTACGCAACGTAGAAGAATAGGGGCCATGATGTTTAACCACACCGACGGCAACCCCGTCCTGGAACTCGACGACGAGCAGTCCTGGCAGCTCCTTGACGCCACCAAGCACGGCCGGTTGGTGGTTTCAGTGGCGGGCGAGCCCGACATTTTCCCGGTCAACTACCTGACCTCGGACCGGAAGATCTATCTGCGGACGGCGCCCGGAAATAAGCTGGCGCAGCTCACCATCAATTCCAGGGTCCTGTTCGAAACGGATGGAGTCCTGTCCGACGAAGCGTGGTCCGTCGTCCTGCGGGGAACAGCCCGGGTCCTGACCAACTCCTCGGAGCTCGCCGCAGTGGAGGAGCTGGGGCTCAAGAGCTGGGTCCCCACACTCAAGGATTTCTACGTGGAGATCGTCCCCACGTCCCTCAGCGGCCGGCATTTCCAGCTTGGCGAGCAGCCGGAGCGCGGCATCTAGGGGCTGCCTAGACTGGAGTTATGGCGGACAGGCTGACCCCCGAGCAGCGGAGCTGGAACATGTCCCGGATCAGGGGCAAGAACACCAAGCCCGAATTACTGGTCCGCCGCCTCCTGCATGCCAAAGGCTACCGGTACCGCCTGCATGGTGGAGCGGGCAAGGTCCGCCTGCCGGGCAACCCCGATATGGTCTTCGCCGGCCGCCGCAAGGTCATCTTCGTCAACGGCTGTTTTTGGCATTTCCATGACTGCAGGGTGGGCCAGCACGCCCCCAAGGCGAACGCCACCTTCTGGGAAGCCAAGCGCACACGCACCAGGGACCGCGACGCCGATCAGCGCAGGCAGCTTGAAGACGCCGGGTGGGAGGTATTGACCGTGTGGGAATGCGAGCTGAAGGACGGGTCCGCCCTCGAGGCCCAGCTCGTCCAGTTCCTGGGCGGTGCCATAAGCCAACGGTCCCGTAAGCCGCCTGAAGGGAACTTGAGGCGATCTTGATCCTTTGCCGCCGCCCATATTGAGTACCGGCAGCAAGGATGGAATCCCTGTTGCCGCGATCGCGCGGCCAACGGATCAACTATGGGGAAGGAACGTGTGCTTTTCCCGCCCATGCGTGCTACGAAATCCCGGCCAGCTACGAAGAGCCGGCAAACTGCGCCTGACCAGCAAGTCGGAGCTGAAGGCCGCTGCGGAAGAAACGCTGCTGGTGATGCGCCAGTCAGCTTCCTTCTCCAGCTGCTCCAGGCGGCGGATGTCCCCCAGTTGTAGCCGTCCAAAGCCACGATATCCACATAGGGGGGACCAAAGCGGCACCCACGCCAAGCGAGAGAACCACGGTTTTCAACACACGGAACAAGGCGGTCATTTCCCCACAATCGAGACGTGGCCCGGGCCATGAACAGGCAGTGCTGGCCGCACTGGCTTTGATCCTGGATGGAAAATCCGCAGTCTCATCAAGAAAGCCACAATTCTTTTCCAAAACCCTTACTGGGCGGGGGAACAGACCTAATCTGAAGGAGGAAAGATGGCTCAACCCACCTCCGCATTTCCGGAGCGGGAGGCCCCAGCGGAAAGGACCGTCATGACGCAGTCTGATGATGCAGGGCGGCCGCTGGTAGACCAGTCTGTCCTGGACAGGCTGCGGGAAGAACTGGACGAGGACGAAGGCTACTGCACGGTCTTTGTGGGGAACTTCATCGACTACCTCCCGTATCGGATCGGCCGGCTCCGACTGGCCTTGACCACCGGCGACTTGGACGGTGCCGTAGACGCCATCCTTAGCCTCAAGACTTCAAGCCAGATGGTGGGAGCCGAGCGGTTGGCCGGGCTGGCGCTGGATCTGGAGAGCGCCATCCGCAGCGACTCAGCCCACAGCGACGTCGCGGTTGCCCTTCCCCGGCTCGCGGCGGCATACCTCAAAACCATCAATCAGTGCAGCCGGCAGACCCTGCACCGCCTCCAGGCTCAGCGCTCGACCGGCGCCAGCCGGTAACCAACACCCCGCACCGTCTGAAGCCAACGCGGACGCTGCGGCGAATCGCCCAGTTTTTTCCGCAGGTTTCCCATGTGGACTTCCACGGACCGTTCATCGGCCTCGCTGATGTAACTGCCGACGTCGTAATCCTCGTCCCTGAGGCGCCTCACCAAATCTGATTTGGTCCGGACAGTCCGGCCCGCCTCCAGGAGGGCGTACAGGAGTTCGAACTCGGTACGGGTCAGGTTCAGCTCCTGCCCATCCACCGTCACGGAGCGCGACGCGTAGCTCAGGTCCAGCCCGTTGTGGGTGTAGTTGCCCCGGCCGCTGGGATTGGGCTCGGCACGGGTGGCCGCGTCGGCGGCGCTTGCGGCATCTGCCGGCTCGGCGGCGGCGCGCGGGCGGCGCATCATCGCAGCCACACGGGCCCGCAACTCCCGGGGGCGGAAGGGTTTGGTCAGGTAGTCGTCGGCGCCGGACTCCAGGCCGATCAAGGTGTCCAGTTCATCGGTGCGGGCCGTAAGCATCACAATGTACGCATCGGAGAATTCCCGGATTTGGCGCGACACTTCAAAGCCGTCAATGTCCGGCAGCCCCAAGTCCAGCGTGATGACGTCCGGATTCAGGGTCTTTGCCGCCAGGACACCCTCAGCTCCACTTCCGGCTACGGTCACGTCAAAGCCTGCCTGCGTCAACACTGTGCGCACCAGTTCCCGGATGTCCTGGTCGTCTTCAATAACCAGGCCCACACGTGGATCACTCATTACAGCCCCCTCAGCATGCTTGACACCGTCTGAAGTATATAGCTGGCTGCCGATATCCTGCTGTCATGCGTCTTGACTTAACCGAGCCTCCGGCAATTGACCATGAGTGAGCCCGTTGCGTGGGCCACGGGCCGCCTGAAATTCTTCCGGCGGCCCTTCCACGAGTACCGGCTTACGGACCGCGTTGCCCTGAGCCAGATGCCCCTGTTTGTCACCACGCTTTTCACAGCGTTCCTGACGTGGGCGTTTTTCCCTGAGACTATGGACAACCCGCTTTTTGTGGCGTTCCTGGTCTCGCAACTGGTGCTCATGGCCCTGTGTTACCTGGTGCCGTGGGAACGCCTGCCGTACACCAGCTTCCTGTTCATTCCGCTCCTGGATTTCGTCTCCATCGCGGTAGGCAGGGAGGGCGGCCAGGAGAGCCTGACGGGCATCAGCCTCCTGGCGGTATTCCCGGTGATCTGGCTCTGCGCCTCAGGATATTATCCGCGCGCCTCACTTTGGCTCTCTTTCTTCGCCCCGTTGGCCATCATCTGGGTTCCGTTGCTGCTCCATGGGGACGTGTCAGGCCCCAGCTTGTCCAGGTCCCTGCTCCTGCCCGTCATGATGCTGGGAATCGGCGTATCAGTGAGCGTCCTGACCCTGAGCATGATGCGCCAGCAGCGCACCCTGGAGGAGAAGGACGAGCAGCTCCAGGTGAGCCTGCGCAGTACAAAGCAGCAGGAAGCCCTGCTCAACACCGTTCTCGACACCGTGCATTTGGGCGTCCTAGCGGTGGACGCCGACGGCCATGACATCCTGATGAACCGGAAACAGCGTGCCAACCACGAGCTGGCCCGGCCAAAGGACATCGAGGACCCGAACGAATCCCAGCTGCTGGTCTTTGCGGCAGACCGCATCACACCGGTCCCGGTGGAGGACCGGCCGGTGCGCCGGGCCGTCCTGGGCGAGACCTTCACGGACTACCTGGTCTGGCTGGGTTCAGGCAAGGAACAGCGCGCCATCACCACCAGCGCCCGTGCCATGAAGGACGCCGACGGGCAGTTTGCCGGTTCCGTCATTGTCTTCGGCGACGTGACCGACCTTGTGAACGCGCTGGCCGCCAAGGACGAGTTCGTCTCCAGCGTGTCCCACGAATTCAGGACGCCCTTGACGTCCATCCTGGGGTACGTCGAAATCCTGCTGGAGGACGATCCCGGAGATGACCAACTTGGGCCCCTGGAAATCATCAGGCGCAATTCTGAACGCCTGCTCACCTTGGTGTCCGATCTCCTGGTCAGCAGGCAGGGGCAGCTGATCGTGTCGCCGCACGCCGTGGACGTTGCGGAGCTGGTACGCGCAACGGTGTCCGCCGCCCTCCCCAAGGCTGATGCCTCCCGCGTAGTGCTCAAAGCCGATACGCCCGTGCGGCTCGACGCCCATGTGGACGGCCCCCGCATCTCCCAGGTGCTGGACAACCTCGTATCGAACGCCATCAAGTACTCCCCTGACGGCGGCAACGTCGTGGTGTCACTGGAACAGGTAGACGGCCACTTGACGTGTCGGGTCAGCGACACCGGGATGGGCATGAGCCCCGACGATCAGGGCGAAGTCTTCGCGAAGTTCTTCCGCACCAGCAACGTGCGCAGGACTGCCATTCCGGGCGTGGGCCTGGGCTTGCCCATCAGCAAAGCCATCGTGGAAGCCCACGGCGGGACCATTGAGGTCGATTCCTCGCTGGGAAAGGGAACCACTTTCACGTTCCGCCTGCCGGTCTAAAACGCCCGCCGAAATTTCTCGACGGACGCTTAGCCTCCCACCCTGGAGGCCCGGACCACTTCGCCCCAGGACTGCCGTGCCAGGTCCGCCACCGCTGCCAGGATCTCCGACGGCGGCCGGGAAAGGTCCAGCGGAAACTCAACGACGTCGATGTCAGTGTTGAGGATCCGCCTAAGCTTCACTTCGCCCGAGCCGGCGTAGACCAGCCAGGCCGTAGGCACCCTCAGAGCCGTGCAGTAGGCGAGCATCTGGTAGTGGTCAGCGGACAGGGAGGCGCCTAGGTCTGAGGCAGCCTTGTACTTGGCGTCATAGACCACCACGGGACGCCCGCCCAAAAGATGCACCGCGTCCGGCCGCACGGAGAGCCGGTCTGCGTCGTCCACTGCTTCGCTGAGGAGGGCGTTGTACTGCAGCCGCAGCTCCCCGGGGTATGCCGCCATGGCTCCACGGAGGGCTGCTCCCACGAAGTCCTCAAACACCTGGGCCATGTCCACCACGAACGACGCCGTCTGCTGCTTCCCCTCCCCTGCCTCCGCGGACGCGTTCCGCAGGATCAGCTCCGCGAGCCGAAGCACGGCCTGGTAGCGGACGTTCATCCTGCTGGGGGACCACGGCGGCAGCGGCGCGCCGGAGGGAAGGCGCGTCACGGCGTCGAGCTTGCCCTTGAGCTGCCGCAACCGGCTCAGGACCTCGGGACGGACGCCAGGGACCTTGCCCATGCGCTCCAGGGCGGCCCGGAGTATTCGGTTTTCGGCGATATCCTCCGTGAACTCGTCGTAGGACACCTCCAGCGGAACCAGCATGCCGGGGCGGCGGGAGATCTGGTCCGAAATCCGGATCCTGCCCTTCACGGTCCGGAGCGACTCGTCGACGTTGAGGTAGCCCTGCAGCACTCCGCGCCCCAATGCGCGTTCGGCGAGCTGGGCCAGGGATTCGGCCAGCGCGCTCCATAGATCGCGGTCCTCCGCTGCGGCGACAGAATCGTTCCGGAAGCCCTGGTTGCCGGCGTAGCTGAGCAGGAACAGGAGACGGCTAAGGCCCAGCCGGCCCTTGGGACGGACGTCCAGCTGGACCGTGGAGGTGCGGACTGAGCCTACCTTCCCCACCGGTTCGATCCGGTAGAGGCCCATGCCCATCGGCGAGGCCTTCGCGAGGCCGCTGGAATTCAGGAAAGCCGCGCTGGCAGCATCGAGCCGGTCCACTATGCCATTGGACAGCTCGTCCAAGACCAGGTGCCTCGAAGGGTTGCCGGGTCCCCGGCGTCCCGCCCCTGGCTGGACGGTTGCTGTTCTGAGCGCCTGGCCGGCAGCTTTTCCGGCTGGCCCTCCGGCGGGCTCGCCGGCTGCATTTCCGGCTGTCCGTCCCGTTGCCAGCGAGGGGGCCTGGGCCGGCCTAGCTGGCAGCAAGGCGTCCCAGCAACTGGTCCAGCCCGAAGCGCTCCTCAAGCTGCGCCCGGGTCAACTGACCGTGGTAGTGCTCCTCGAGGAGCGGCATCAGCTCGTACTTCCAGATCCGGCGCAGCCCGGCGGGGGTCTGGGCGGCAGGCTTCATGAAGTACGACGGCCCGATCATCAGGTCCCGGTCCCACTCATCGATCGCGGCGTTCAGGGCGTCCAGCAGCAGCGCGGGCGTGGCGTCCAGCTGGCGGGCCTGCAGGAAGCGCAGCAGCGAACCCCGTACGGGTTCGGTCTGCGGGTGAAGTTCGATAAAAGCGAAGCGGCGGCGGATGGCCGCGTCCATCATGGCGATGGAGCGGTCGGCCGTGTTCATGGTGCCGATGATGTAGAGGTTGTCCGGCAGGGTGAACGGCTCGTTGGGGCTGTACTGCAGGTAGATCCGGTCGTCCCGGTATTCCAGCAGGAAGTACAGCTCGCCGAACACCTTGGCGAGGTTGGCCCGGTTCATCTCGTCGATGATCAGGAAGTAGGGCTTCTTTTCGTTCCCGGGTTTGGCGGCTTCCTCGGCCAGCCGGCGCAGCGGTCCTGCGACGAGTTTGAAGGAGACCTGGCCCTCGTCGGTCTTGTCCGGCCGGTAGCCCTCGAAGAAGTCCTCGTAGGCGTATGAGGGGTGGAACTGCACGAGCTTCACGCGCTCATCCGTACTGTCATCAGCCAGTTCCGCGGCGAGATGCTTGGCCAAGTACGTCTTGCCGGTGCCGGGCGGGCCGTAGAGCACCAGCTGGCGGTTCTCCTCCAGCAGTTCCGCGATCTCCTGCAGCGGTTCCAGGTCCATGTGCAGCGAATCGGCGAATTCCCGGGTCAGCGGACGGAAACCCTCCTGGTGGGGAACGACGGCGGCAGCACCGGCGTCGTCGTCTTCCGGTTCCGCCTCGGCGGGCAGCAGCGCCTGCAGGGCCTGTACAACCTTGGTGACGTCCACGACGATCCCCGGTGTGGCGAGCTGACGCTGCACATGGCGGGGAAGGTCGGTGGTGGTGTGGGCTTCGTCGAACCAGCGCACCTTGCGGCGGATCCGGCGGTTGTCGTCGTTGTACTCCGGCTCCCCCAGCACGACTCCAAGCCGCACCTTTCCGGAGCTCTGGTACAGGACAAGGTCGCCCGGTTTCATGACTGTGAGGATCGCAAAGACGGCGGTTTTGGTGTCCTCGCGTTCGACGTAGCCGAGGTGCTTGTAGTCCTCGTCCACCGCGTGCTGAACCAGCCCGGCGGTCACCCCGGCGTCGAGGAGCCGGAGATGTTCGACGTCGAGCGTCACCTTCTCCTCGCCGTGCCAGGCGGCAAGCAGCTCGGCGTTATCGCTGTGGGTCCGCAGCAGCCACGCCCGGCGGCCGGGATCGCCTACCTTCCGCCACTGGCTCACCAGCTGACGGGCATACCAGTCGATGCGCTGCCCCGCCTGCTCGTCCAGGTGCAGCCTGATGCGGTGGATGTCCGCCGTGATGTCCTCGTCGGTGTCGCCTTTCGCGCCGCCCACCAAGGACGCGAAGGCGTCCCGGATTTCCTGCCGCTCCACGTCCGCAACTACCGGCTCGAAGTAGCTGGGCCACGCCAGGTATTCGATGCTGCGCCGGATGGCAGGCTGGTCCCCGGGGGTGCCGGCCGCAAGCTCGTGGAACTTCAGCGGATCCTTGAGGGCTTTGCTGATGGCGGCCGGAATTTGCTGGTCCACATGCTGCACAAAACGGCAGAGCCACTTGAGGTGGTCCCAGATGGTCCAGTTGAATTCTGCTGTGCGGTCCCTGATGACGCCGTGGTCCGTCATGCCCTTGTACAGCTCTTCGGGCAGTTCCAGCGGCGGTTCCAGCCAAGACGCAGCCTCCGCCACCCGTGCGCGCTTGACCTTGAGCGACTTGACCTCGTGTGCCAGCGGCAGGGACTGGAGGAACAGGAGTTCAACGGCCAGTTGCTTGGCAGCACGGGACGAGTCCTGGAGGTTCTGGCGCAAGTTGGTCATCATGGGCGCCTTAGGATCCGGGACGCCCCGGTCCAGGCGGTCGTGCAGTTCGGCGGCTGCTTCCGATGTCCAGGTCAGGGTCAGGCCGTCCAAGGCGGAGGGCCTGCCCTGCAAGCCCGGCCCGAGCACAAACCACGCCGCGTCCTCAATCTCCTGGGAGATACCGAGGGCGCGGGGCATGGCAGTTTTAGCGGTCGGGGTCATGGGTTCAAATTTACAGGGTTAAGCTGAACGCCCGCTCCAAGGACCCTGACCCCGGTGCACCCGGGCGTGCCTACTTTCCCGTCACTGTCCGCTTCCGGCCGAAGGTAAAGTACCCCATGGGACCGATGAAGTTGATCAGGGCGGCCATCCGCCAGGCTGCCTTGGGCCCGTTAATGAGCTCCGCCGGGCGCTTCGAGATATCCCGCTGCGCAGCCACCATCAGCGCCATCTGGGCGATCCCGATCAGCACAGTTCCTGCCCGTGCCGCCGGGGGCATTTCTTTCCAAGTCTTCTTTTTCAGCTTAGCCATGGTTAAAGCTCCTTAGTCCGGGCCATCAGTGGCCCAGGTCTTCAGTTTCCGGTGTGGACGGGACCAACGCAACGGCTTAGGCGGCGAACGGTGCCATCCGGTCTTTTTGCTCCTGCGTCAGCCTGACCACGCGCCCAGTGGCCTCGTCAACAAATGCCAGGTGGCTGCTGGCACGGACACAGTCCTCACCGGTGACGGGGTCCTGGACAAGGTAGTGGATATCGAAGCTGGCGCCCTTCACCGCTCCGACCCACACCTGGACCACGGCCGGGACATTGCGGTATTCCAGGGTCCTGACATAGCGGATATGGTGATCCACCACCAGCGCCATGACGCCTTCCGGAACGTCGTTGAAGAGGGACACCTCAGGCTCGATGCCCGGCAGCCCGGCACCGCGCGGCGGCCCGAAGGCACCAATCCGCGCCTCCTCCAGCATCCGCACTATCTGGACGTTGTTGATGTGCCCATAGGCGTCCATGTCGCCCCAGCGCATGGGGACCAGCACCTCGATGCGCCGGGGTGCTGCCTTGTTGTCGGCCGCGGCCGTTCCGGTGTCGGCCGCGCCGGCCGCCGGTGTTCCTGCGGCCGTGTCTCCGGCCGCCTGCGCACCAGTCGCCCGCGTACCGGCCTCCTGCGCGGTCAGCTGTGCACCGCCGTCGAGTCATCCACGGGCGATTCCTCAGCAGTCGCTCCGGCGAATTGGGACATGTAGAGCCTGTAGTAGGCGCCCTCGGCCGCGAGCAACGTCTTGTGGTTGCCCTGCTCCACAATCTTCCCGTTCTCCATCACCAGGATGGTGTCGGCGTCGCGAATCGTGGAGAGGCGGTGCGCAATCACGAAGCTGGTCCGGTCAGTCCGCAGCGCGGCCATGGCCTTCTGTACCAGCAGCTCCGTGCGGGTGTCCACAGAGCTGGTGGCTTCATCGAGGATGAGCAGCGACGGGTTGGCCACAAACGCTCGGGCGATGGTGATGAGCTGCTTTTCGCCGGCGCTGACGTTGTTGCCCTCCTCGTCGATCACCGTGCTGTAGCCCTCCGGCAGCGCGCGGACGAAGCGGTCCACGAAGGTGGCCTTGGCTGCTGCCATGACCTGCTCCTCGGTGGCGTCTAGGTTGCCATACCGGATGTTGTCGTAGATGGAACCGCCAAAGAGCCAGGCATCCTGGAGCACCATGCCCACCTTCGAGCGAAGCTCGGAACGGCTCAGGGTGGTGATGTCCACACCGTCCAGGGTGATGGACCCGGAGTTGAGCTCGTAGAAGCGCATCACCAGGTTCACCAGTGTTGTCTTGCCGGCGCCGGTGGGCCCGACGATGGCCACCGTGTGCCCGGGCTCAGCCGTGAAGGACAGGTTCTCGATCAAAGGTTTGTCCTCGGTGTAGCTGAACGTGACGTCCTGGAACTCCACATGCCCGTCGGTCTTGGCCGGAAGGTGGTCGGTGGCGGTTTCCGCATCCTGCTCGTCGGCGTCCAGGAATTCAAAGACCCGCTCCGAGGAAGCCACGCCGGACTGGAGCATGTTGGCCATTCCGGCCATCTGACCCAGCGGCTGGGTGAACTCACGCGAGTACTGGATGAACGCCGTGGCATCGCCCAGGGACATGGATCCGGAGGCTACGCGGAGGCCGCCCACCACGGCGATGCCGACGTAGCTGAGGTAGGAGACGAACTGCATCACCGGGAAGATGATGCCGGAGACGAACTGGGCGCCGAAGCTTGCCTTGTACAGGGCCTCGTTACGTTCCTCGAAACGCTCCAGCATGTCGGCGTCGCGGCCGAAGACACGCACCAGGTCGTGGCCGGAGAAGGACTCTTCGATCTGACCGTTCAGAGCGCCGGTGTTCTTCCACTGCGCAGCGAAGAGCTTCTGGCTGCGTGATCCGATGATGCCGGCGGCGACACCTGACAGCGGCAGGGCGATCAAGGCAATCAGCGCCAGCTGCCAGGAAACGATGAACATCATGACCACAATGCCGATGACCGTCAGCAGCGAGTTGATCAGCTGCGCGAAGGCCTGCTGCAGCGCCTGCTGGATATTGTCGACGTCGTTCGTCACCCGGGACAGGACGTCGCCGCGCTGCCGGGTGTCGAAGTAGTTCAGCGGCAGCCGGTTCAGCTTCTTCTCGGTGTCGTCGCGAAGCTGGCGGATGACCTTCATGACAATGCGGTTCAGGACGTAGCCCTGCAGCCACAGGAAGATATTGGCCACAAAGTACATCAGCAGCACGATGGCAATGAGGAAGGACAGCTTCTGGAAGTCGATGCCGCTTCCGGGCACCAGCTCCATCTTCGAGATCATGTCCGCAAAGTTGTCCTGCCCCTGCTGGCGGAGCCCTTCCACGAACTCTTCCTTGCTCGCGCCGGCGGGGAGCTGCTTGCCCACTACTCCACCGAAGATCACGTCCATGGCCTGGCCCAGGATCTTGGGGGCGATAACGTTCAGGACCACCGCGACCACCACCAGGGCAACCACGGCGTAGATGCCAGCAGCTTCGGGCTTCAACAGCCCCATCAGGCGCTTGGCGGAGGGCCAGAAGTGTTCCGCCTTCTTGGCGGGGACGCCGCCAAACATGTCGCCGTCGGCCTCCGAGGGTTTGTACTCCTCCTCGAAAAATTCGTCGTCTTCCAGGACCTCGGGCGATGCCACGGAATCCGGCGTTTCAGTGGTCGAGCCTGTGGAGTCATTCTTAGGGGCGCTCATGCCATTTCCTCCACGCTCAGCTGGGATTCAACAATTTCCTGGTAAGTGGGCGAGGTTTCCAAGAGCTCCTCGTGGGTGCCCCGGTCCACGATCCGACCGTTGTCCAGGACCAGGATCTGGTCCGCCTCGGTAATGGTGGAGATGCGCTGGGCCACGATGATCACGGTGGCGTCGGCGGTAGTCCGCTTCAAGGCCGCACGGAGCCTGGCGTCGGTGGCTACGTCCAGCGCCGAGAAAGAGTCGTCGAAAAGGTACACCCTGGGCTTCGTGACCAGGGCCCGCGCAATGCAGAGCCGCTGCCGCTGGCCGCCGGAGACGTTGGTGCCGCCCTGGGCGATGCGGGCGTTGAGCCCGTTCTTCTTCTCGCGGACAAAGTCCTCACCCTGGGCCACGTGCAGCGCGTCCCAGAGTTCCTGGTCGGTGGCCTCAGTCTTGCCGAAGCGCAGGTTGTGCTCGATGGTGCCGGAGAAAAGGTAGGGCCGCTGCGGCACGAGGGCCACGCGCTTGGTGATCTCGGCCCGGTCCAGGTTGGCCACGGACACACCGTCCAGGAGTACCTCGCCCTCAGCGATGTCGTAGAGGCGCGGCAACAGGGACAGCAGCGAGGTTTTTCCTGCACCGGTGGACCCGATGATCGCCACGGTCTCCCCCGGCTTCGCGGTGAAGCTGATGTTGCTCAGCACCGGCGACTCAGCACCGGGGTAGGCGAAGGTGACGTTCCGGTATTCAACCACGCCGGCCAGGGTGGCGGGAGTTTCCGGCCGTTGGGGGTCGTGGATGGAGGGTTCGACGTCGAGCACCTCACCAATGCGGTCCGCGCACACCGAGGCGCGCGGGATCATCATGGCCATGAATGTTCCCATCATCACCGCGATAAGGATCTGGAGCAGGTACTGCAGGAACGCTGTCAGGGCGCCCACCTGCATCTCACCGGAATCAACGCGCTGACCGCCGAACCACAGCACGGCGGCGGTGGACAGGTGCAGGATCATGCCGATGGCAGGGAACATCAGGACAAACAGTGAGCCGATCTTCAGCGACACGTCGGTCAGTTCCTTGTTGGCCTCGCCAAAGCGTTCAGTTTCATAGGGTTCGCGGACAAAGGCGCGCACCACCCTGATGCCGATGATCTGTTCGCGCAGGACAGCGTTGATGCGGTCGATCTTCTTCTGCATGGAGCGGAAGAGCGGCATCAGCCGGACTACCAGGTAGCCCACCACCACGATCAGCACGGGTACGGAGACCCAGACAAGCCAGGACAGGCTGATGTCCTCGCGAAGCGCCATGATGATGCCGCCGATGCACATAATGGGCGTGGCCACCATGAAGTTCAGCCCCATCAGCACCAGCATCTGGACCTGCTGGACGTCGTTCGTGCCGCGGGTGATGAGGGTGGGCGCGCCGAAGGTGTTCACATCCTTGGCCGAAAAGCTCGTGACCTTTCGGAAGACCCCACGGCGCAGGTCGCGTCCCATGGCCATGGCCGCCTTGGAGCCGAAGTACACACCGGCAATCGCGGTTCCGACCTGTATAAAGGCGACCAGCAGCATCACGCCGCCGGTCCGCCAGATGAAATCAGTGTCCCCACGGGAGACGCCTTCATCGATGATCTGGGCGTTGAGGCTGGGAAGGTAGAGCGCCGCGATGGTGGACGCCAGTTGGAACACGATGACGGCAACGATATACGGCATATACGGCTTGGAATAGCGCCGTATGAGGGTGAGGAGCATGCCCACGGATCCTTAGGGAGAGAGCGCGAAATGGTGTGGATAAGTACTAGCAGCCGGGGCTGACATTCTTAGCCTTCCCACTCTACGAAATCTGTTGCCCGTGCGAAACATCTGCACCCAAAGATCATCCAATCGGCGTACTGTGGTCCTTTTGTTTGCCGCCGGAGGCCAGGTAATGCGCGGCCGCCTTCTGCAGTTTCCGTTCCTTGCCGAGTTCCTTAGCCAAGGCCTTCAGCATGGAGGCCGTCTTCGCCTGCTCAGCGGCAATTTCCTGCTGGAGGGCCGCCTGCCGCTGGACCGAAGTCATTGCTTCGGAAAGCTGAAGCTGCTGTTCGGCGAGCAGTTGCTGCGTCTCCAGGATCAAGGGCACCATCTTCACGGCAGCTGCCTCCGTTCCGCGTCCGGTGCCGCTTTCGTTGCTGCGCTGCCGCCTCAGCACCTCGACGAACTCACGGTCTATATCGTCCACGTCCGCACTCGGTCCGGGTGCCGCCGTCGTGCCCGCCGCGGCCGAAGGTGCTGCCGGAAGCGAAGCCGCCACGGCTTCCGCGCCGTCACCCTCCGGACGGACGTCAACCGTGCGGCGGAGCGGCTTCTCCTTGATGAAGAGGACCGCCACCAAGGCGATCACGCCGATGACGGCGGAGATCAGAAAGATTTGCGCCGTGGCGTCACCGTAAGCGGCACGCATGATTTCGCGGACGGGTTCGGGAAGGTCCACAAGATCCATGCTGGCGCCGGCACCGTCGCCCTGCACTGGGATGTTGGCGGCGGCAAGCCCTTCGTTGGCGAGTTGGGTGACGCGGGTGCCCAGTACCGCGCCCAGGACCGATACGCCGATCGCGCCGCCAACGGAGCGGAAGAAGGCAACCGAAGCGCTGGCGGTGCCGATATCCGCGGCCTTGACCGTGTTCTGCACGGCAAGGACCAGGTTCTGCATCACCATGCCCAGCCCTAGGCCCAGGATGGCAGTGTAGACGCCGGTCAGCCACAGCTCGGTGGTGTGGTCCACGGTGCCGGCCAGGCCCAGGCCTGCGATCAGCAGGATGGACCCGCCCACGAGGTAGCGCTTCCATTTGCCGGTGCGGCTGATCAGCTGGCCCGACACCACGGAACCGATGAGGTTACCGGCGATCATGGGCAGGGTCAGCAGGCCCGCTTCGGTGGGGGTGGCGCCGCGGGCCACCTGGAAGTACTGGCCCAGGAAGGTTGACGAGCCGAACATGGCCACACCCACTGCCACCGAGGCGAGAATGGCCAGGGCGGTGGTCCGCTCGGAGATGATCTTGAGCGGAATGATGGGCTGCTCCACCTTGGACTCCACCAGCACCAGCAGCGCGAGCAGCAGGACTCCGCCACCCACCATCAGCCCTGACTGCCAGGACCACCAGTCGTAGTAGTCCGGGTTGCCGGCGAAGGATACCCAGATCAGGAGCAGGCTTACCCCTGATGTGAGGAGGATGGAGCCGAGCCAGTCGATCTTGGCCGGACGCTTGACGTGCGGGATTTTGAGCGTGACCTGGAGCAGGATGAGGGCGACGACGGCGAGCGGCACGCAGACGAAGAACGTCCAGCGCCAGCCGAGCGGGCTGTCCACGATGAATCCGCCCAAAAGCGGCCCGCCGGCCGTGCCCACGGCCATGACGCCGCCCATGTAGCCGGAGTACTTGCCGCGGTCCCGGGGCGGGATCATGGATCCGATGATGGCCTGGGCCAGCGCTGTCAGCCCGCCCATCGCCACTCCCTGGATCACGCGGGCAGTCAGCAGCAGCGGAATCGTCTCGGACAGGCCAGCCATGACGGAGCCGGCCACAAACACCACGATGCTGAGCTGGACCAGCAGCTTCTTGTCGAACAGGTCAGCGAGTTTGCCCCAGATGGGGGTGGTGGCAGCGTTGGCCAGCAGGGCTGCTGTGATGACCCAGGCGAAGTCGGTCTGGGTGCCTTTGAGTTCGGACATGATGGTGGGCAGGGCATTCGCCACGATGGTGCTGCTCAGGATGGCGGTGAAGAAGGCGGCCAGGAGCCCGGTCAGGGCTTCCATGATCTGGCGGTGCGACATCGCCGGCTGCGCTTCCGGACCTGGTCCGGGTGCCAGCGGGGTTGGCGGCTGTTGGGACAGGGTGGGCGATGATGCGGGGGCGGCGGCGTGGCTGGCCATAAATCTGCTCCTAGTGGTTGGTTGTACTGGGTCCGGCCGCCTTTGCCCGGGCTGAATGTTTGAGGGATCCGGTGAGTTTCCGAAGGATCTTTGCCGTGTCCTCGGCGTCCTCCTGGCTCCATTCGCGGAGGTAGTCCTGCAGCGCCGCCGTGCGCTGTTCCTCGATATGGCGCAGCTTGCCCGCACCTTCGGAGGTCAGGGCAACCAGCTGGGCCCGTCCGTCGTCGGGATCCTGCCGGCGGGTGACATAGCCCTGTTCCTCCAGCTCGGCGATATGGCGGCTGAGGACCGGGGCGCTGACGCCAAGCCGCTCGGCCAGCCGCGTGGCGCGGGTCTCCCCCTCCCCCACAAACCGGAGTACGCCCTGCAGCGCCACACCGGTTTCCTGTCCGCGAAGGCTGGCTGTGGCGACGCATCGCACCGCACGCTGGAGGTCAAATATTTGGTAGACGAGGTCTGCCGCGGTATCCGGCGCAACTGACATGGGTCTGGACGCTCCTTGATTGTTTGCCTGAGGCAACTATATACCCAAAAGGTTGCTTTAGGAAACTAATCGCGCCGGACTGTCCTTAAACCACAAAGCGCGGGCTGGCAGCTAATAGCTGCCAGCCCGCGCGGCTGTGGAGCAGGTGCTCAGTAGTCCAGGTGGGTGGGGCCGAACATTTTGAGCAGGGTCTCAACGACGACGACGTTGGGGCCGTCAGCGGCGAAACCAGCTTTGA
>NZ_JBLWIJ010000001.1:0-131550 GCF_051365025.1 Arthrobacter sp. R4 | reverse complement strand
CCCCCCCCCCCCCCCCCCCCCCCCCCCCGCGGCTGTGGAGCAGGTGCTCAGTAGTCCAGGTGGGTGGGGCCGAACATTTTGAGCAGGGTCTCAACGACGACGACGTTGGGGCCGTCAGCGGCGAAACCAGCTTTGAGCGCGTCCCCCACGTCCTCCGGGGCCACCCGGGTGGCCGGCACACCGAAGGCTTCGGCCAGTTTGACGAAGTCCGGGCGCGCCAGCTCCGTGGCGGTGGCCCTGCCGAAGGCACCCACCATGTATTCGCGCAGGATGCCATAGCCGCCGTCGTCCACGATCAGCCATGTGACCGGGATGTTGTGCTGCTTGGCCGTGGCCAGTTCCGAGATGGAGTACATGGACGAACCGTCACCGGATACAGCCAGGACGCGACTTGGCCTGCCTATCGTTTCCAGGCCGACAGCGCCGCCGATCGCAGCAGGGAAACCATAGCCGAGGCCGCCGGCGCCCTGGGCGGAGTGGAACTGGCCTTGCCGGGCGTCCCAGCAGCTCCAGCCCCAGTATGCGGAGATGGTCATGTCCCAGAAGGTCTGCATGTCGGCCGGAACGGCTTCGCGGATATCGGCCATGAACTTCAGTTCCTTGGCCAGGTCCTGGGATTCCAGCCGGGCCTTGACCTTGGCAAGGGACTCCTTCACCAGGTCCTCGGGCCTGACGCCGTGCCAGTTGCGCGTGGCGTCGACCGGAACAACCAAGGCTTCATCGAGGGCGGCGAGCGCCTGGCCGGCGTCGGCGCGGATGCCCAGGCCGGGACGATTGGACTCGAGCACGCGGGGTTCGGCATCGATCTGGATGATCCGCCCGCGGGGTTCGAAAGTGAAGTAATTGGAGGTGACCTCGCCCAGGGAGGAGCCGATCACGATCAGGACGTCCGCGTCCTCCAGGACGTCGGTCATGTGGCGGTCCTCGATCCAGGACTGCAGCGACAGTTCGTGGTTCCACGGGAATGCGCCGTTACCGCCGGGAGTGCAGATCACCGGTGCCCGCAGCTTTTCGGCAATCGAGAGCAGGGACTTCTCGGCCCGGCCCCGACGCGTCCCGCCGCCTGCGATGATGGCGGGACGTTCCGCCGTCGACAACCACTTCACGGCTTCGCGGACCAGTTCCACGCGCGGCGGGTTGTCCGCAGCCTCCGCGAGGGCATCCTCTACCGGCGGGACCATGATGGGATCCAGCAGGACATTTTGCGGGATTTCCAGCCAGACCGGCCCCTGCGGGGAGGAGATGGCCTCGGTCCAGGCATCCTGGATGGCCGACGGGATCCCGGAGGCATGCTGGATCAGCCGCTGGCTCTTGGTGACGTTCGCGGCCGAGGCCTTCTGGTCATCGAGCTGGTGGAGCATGCCCTTGCGGCGGGCACCGAGTCCTTCGAGCGGGATCTGGCTGGCCACCACCACCATGGGCACACCAGTGGCGTAAGCCTCCTGCAGCCCGGCGAGCGAGGTCAGCGCGCCGGGTCCGGTGGAAAGGAACAGCACGCCCACTTCGCCCGTGGCGCGGGAGTAGCCGTCCGCGGCGAAGGCTGAGTTGTTCTCCACGCGCGAGGAGACAAAGTGCAGATTGCCGCGGCCCATGGCGTCGAACAAGCCCAGTGCGTGCTGGCCGGGAATCCCAAAGACTGTTTTTGCGCCCAGGGCTTCAAGGGTTTCGACGACGAGATCCCCGCCGTTGCGCACATCGGTACCCTTCGTGGGGGCTGCTGTGCCGGGATCGAAATCGATCATATTGGCTACTCCTTGATTCCGGCGGGGATGCTGGCCGCGAACCCGGCAGGCTGGCGGACTTCCTGGCCAAGGGCTTGGGCTGCGTAACCGTTGGCTGCCCCGATGCGGTCACCTTCAACAGCATTGTCCGCCATCAGGGTGATGAGTTCATAGGCCACGTGGCTGGCGGCCACGCCAGTGATTTCGGCGTGGTCATAGGCAGGGGCGACCTCCACGACGTCGGCACCCACCAGGTTCATGCCGCGGAAGCCGCGGATGATCTCCAGGAGTTCGCGGCTGGTGATGCCGCCGGCCTCGGGGGTTCCGGTGCCCGGGGCGTGGGCGGGGTCCAAAACGTCGATGTCCACCGAGATGTAGAGCGGGCGGTCCCCGATCCGGTCACGGACCTTGGCCACAGTTTCCAGGACGCCCTGGTAGTAGACGTCGGCGGAGGTGACAATGCCAAACCCGAAGCGGTGGTCGTCGTCGAGGTCCTTCTTGCCGTAGAGGGGGCCGCGTGTGCCGACGTGGCTGATGGCTTCGGTATCCAGGATGCCTTCTTCAACGGCCCGGCGGAACGGGGTTCCGTGCGTGTACTCGGCGCCGAAATAGGTGTCCCAAGTGTCGAGGTGGGCGTCAAAGTGCAGCATGGCGATGGGTCCGCCGGCGCGCTCGGCCGCTGCCCGGAGCAGCGGAAGGGCGATGGTGTGGTCACCGCCGAGGGTTACCAGTTTGCTGCCGGCCGAGGTGAGGTCCAGGGCGTTCTGCTGGATGGTTTCGATGGCTTCGTTGATGTTGAACGGGTTGACCGCCATGTCGCCGGCGTCGGCCACCTGGATGTTTTCGAACGGGCTGACGTCCCACGCGGGGTTGTACGGACGGAGCAGGCGGCTGGCCTCGCGGATGTGGTTGGAGCCGAAACGGGCACCCGGGCGGTAGGACACGCCGGAGTCGAAGGGCACGCCCACCACCGTCACGTCAGCCTTCGCCACCTGGTCCAGGCGCGGCAGTCGGGCATAGGTGGCAGCGCCCGCATAGCGCGGGATGCGGGATGAATCGATCGGGCCAAGGTTGCCGTTGGCTTCGATGCGCAGCTCTTTCACAGTGAGCCTCTCCTTCGAGGATTGGTCGGCGGGTGTGACAGCCATCATACCTTGAAGTTTCCTTATGCGCATCAAGTGTTTACAAGCAGCCTGGAGCGCAGGTGTCCCGGGCGCTCCTGCCCAGTTACTGTCCCGGTCCACGGCCGGCGCCCATCTCGCGCCGCGGAATCCCGGGAACATCCCCTGCCAGGAGGCGACGTTGGCGGAAGCAACTGGGCAGGAACGCACAGCAAGTGGCGGGCGTTGCCCACATACGGCATGCTTCCTCTGTCAGATCCGGCTCCGGCAGCCTGCAATGGGCTCCATGGATATCTTCGAATACCTTGAACAGGCCGGCGGGGTTGCCCGCACCGCCCAACTCCTCAGCGCCGGATTCTCCAGACGGGACTTAGGGCGCCTGACCGGGCTGGGTGCCACGCAACCCAAGCGGGGAGTTTTCCTCGCACCTGGCTGCGACGCGGACCTCGCCGCCGCCATCCACCACAACGGCCGGCTGACCTGCGCCAGCGCAGCCGCACGTCACGGGTTATGGCTCCGGAGCCCTCCGTCCCGGCTGCATCTGGCCTGCAACCACGGCCACGGCAAAGGCTTCGTCCGGCACCGGACGGTGCGATTCGAGGGCCACCCGGAACTGCCGGTGGCGGCGGTGGAAGACGTGGTCCTGCACGCACTTGGGTGCCTGGCGCCGCCGTCGTCCACGGCCATCGCGACGTCGGCGGTCCGGCTGCACGGCGTACCACTGGAGCTACTCAGGGCCGAGGTACACGGTGACCGCTCGGGGCCCATTCGACGCGCGCTGCAGGAGCTTGACCTACGGGCAGAATCGATAGTGGAAGTCGACGCACAGCATCTTTTTCGGAGCAATGGGATCGATTTCGAGGCTCAAGTGCCGCTGCCCGGCATCGGGCGGGTGGATTTCCTGCTGGACGGTTTCCTGATCGTGGAAATCGACGGATTCGCCTTTCATTCAAAGCGTGCGGACATGCTTAGGGACCGCCACCGGAACAACACCTCAACGGTCAAGGGCTTCGCCGTCCTCCGCTACATGCCCGAACACATCTGGTTCAACCCGGAGCAGGTGGTGGCGGAAATCAGGGCGGTGCTCGATGCCAGGAACGCCTCGGCCAGGTAAAGCGAGCGCTCCTTCCCAGTTACTCCGGCCCAGATCGCTGCGCCTGGGCGGCAGCCCGCGCCCGCACAGAGGACGCCCGCGGAAGCCCGGCACAAACCGGGCAGGAACGCGCACTCCAGCCGAAAAGGGCTCGCTACCGGCTGGCGGCGGGAACCAGCACCCAGAGGACCTCAACGGCCTCGTTGGTGGGGTTGATCCAGGTGTGGGGTTCGCGTCCGGGGAAGGTGACGGTGTCCCCGGTGCTGAGCTCGTATTCTTCGTTGGTGAGGATCAGCTTGATGCTGCCCTTGATAACGTGCAGCACATCTACATCGCAGTCCACGGCGTAGAGCTCGGACTCGCCGCGGCCGTGGGGCTCGATGACAGCCTGGATAATCTGGATCCGCCGCTCTGAGCGGGCCGTCAGCAGCCGCTCCACGATCCCTTCGCCGCCCAGTGAAATTCGGGGCCCGTCGTTGCGCTTGGTCAGGTGGGTTTCGGGAGCGGCGAACAGGTCCCCAATGGAAATGGACAACACCTGGCAGAGGGTCACCAGCGAAGCGACAGAGGGCGAGGTGAGGTCTCGCTCCACACGGCTCAGGAAGCCCTTGGTCAGCCCGGTGGCGTCGGCAACCTGCTCGATGGTGAGTCGCTGCGACTGCCGGGCAGCACGGATTCGGGACCCGATGGCAACCGGAACGTTGCTCGGCTCGACTGGCAGTGCCTTCATGTGCAGACCTTTCATGGCCGGCAACCCCGGCCCCATCTCTGGAGCAATCCTAATGGCCACGTACCCATGTGACGCCGCTACGCCACAGGCGGAGGACATGGCGGCGGGGCCTTGACTGTTACCACGGTCACAGCATACTCTTTTAGGCAACAAGTGTTGTCTCCCATGCAATATTCGGGATAGCAACATCCGAGGATTCCCCTCATCCCCACCTCGTAAGAGCAGCGGAACACCGGCCTCCCCAGCAGCGCCGCCGGGTTCGAGCCACGCTGCAGATCAGCTCCAAGGAGCCCCAACATGGACGCTAACTTCGTCAACATCGCCATTGTGGTGGTATACCTCATCGCAATGCTTGCCTTCGGCTGGTGGGGTAAGTCCCGCACCAAGAACAACAGCGACTTCCTCGTTGCCGGCCGCCGGCTCGGCCCGTTCCTCTACACAGGCACTATGGCCGCCGTTGTCCTGGGCGGCGCCTCCACCGTCGGCGGCGTTGGCCTCGGCTACAAGTTCGGTATCTCCGGCATGTGGCTGGTGGTGGCCATCGGCGCCGGTGTGCTGCTGCTGAGCCTCCTCTTCGCCGGTACTATCCAGAAGCTCAAGATCTACACGGTCTCCCAGATGCTCACCCTTCGCTATGGAAGCAAGGCAACGCAGACCTCGGGCATCGTCATGCTGGCGTACACACTGATGCTGTGCGCCACCTCCACCAGCGCTTACGCCACCATCTTCGTGGTCCTCTTCGGCTGGGACCGCTGGCTCGCCATCGCCATCGGCGGAGCGATCGTGCTGGTCTACTCAACCATCGGCGGCATGTGGTCCATCACCCTGGCGGACCAGGTGCAGTTCGTCATCAAAACCGTGGGCATCTTCGCCCTGATGCTTCCCTTCACCCTCAATGCAGCCGGCGGCCTCGACGGCATCCGCAGCCGAGTGGATGAAAGCTTCTTCCAGATGGACGGCATCGGCGTGCAGACCATCATCACTTACTTCGTCGTCTACACCCTGGGCCTGCTGATCGGCCAGGATATCTGGCAGCGCGTGTTCACCGCCAAGACCCCGGGCGTCGCTCGCTGGGGCGGCGCCACCGCCGGCATCTACTGCATCCTCTACGGTGTTGCCGGCGCCCTGATCGGCATGGCTGCCAGCGTGGCCCTGTCCGGGATCGACATTGCGGCGAAGGACGACGTCTACGCCGAGGTCGCCCAGACAATCCTCCCTGTTGGTATCGGCGGACTGGTACTTGCCGCAGCTGTGGCCGCCATGATGTCCACCGCTTCCGGCGCCCTGATCGCCGCTGCCACGGTTGCCCGCGCCGACGTCCTGCCGTTCGTTGCCAGCTGGTTCGGCAAGGACATCAACACCGACGACACCGACAACCCAGAGCACGACGTCAAGGCCAACCGTATGTGGGTCCTGTCGCTGGGCATCGTGGCCATCCTGATCGCCATCATCACCAAGGACGTCGTTGCGGCACTGACCATCGCCTACGACATCCTCGTGGGCGGGCTCCTGGTCGCCATCCTGGGCGGCCTCGTATGGAAGCGCGGAACCGGCCTGGCCGCCGCAGCCTCCATGGCGGTGGGTTCGGTTGTCACGCTCGGCACCATGATCGTGCTGGAGGTCAACGCCAAGGCCCCGCTGGACGGCGTCTTTGCCAACGAACCGATCTACTTCGGCCTCATCAGCTCAGCCGTGGTTTACGTGGCGGTCTCGCTGCTCACCAAGCCCACGGACCCGCAGGTCATGCGGAACTGGGTGCGGCGCGTAGCCGGCAAGGAAAACGAAGTTCCTGTCACCGTGACTGCGCCGTAAGGATTTCGACAGGGCTCGAATCGCCCCAGGGACAGATTCGAGCAGCACAAAGCACGACGGCGGCGCCTCCTTTCGCTCACCAGCGAACCGGAGGCGCCGCCGTCGTCCGTCCTACTCAGGTTCTGGTTCGCGGAACTCCTCGGGGTCCAGCGGAACCACGCGCTCCTCGGCGTCAACTTCGACCGGAGGGGTCGGAATGACTACGTCTTCAGCGTCCAGGAACTCGTCCTCTGCATCCCAGTCGTTCTCGTCAACCGGCGCATCCTCGGCGTAGTCATAAGCGGGATCGGCTTCCACGGCATCAAGGTGCGGCATGTCCGGGTGCTGTCCGGTGGTGTTCATTGTGCAACCTCCGTTTGTTCGCCACTGACGTGCTCTTTCGGCTGGGCGCTGGCGGGCGCCACACTTTCATCACAGCACCGCCGGTGGCCCCGGTCAAGGGTCCGCAGACAGGAGTGCAAAAGCCATCCGGAGCCAGGGATTTTGAGGGAACCCGAAACTCCGGAGTGAGGTTTGCCAGCCGAAAATCCGCGAAATTCCGCGGTAAGCTGGGCTTTGCAATGGGGCCGAACCATGCCCCATCAAGCTCAGGAGCTTCTGTGTCTCAGCACGCCAATCCCGGCCAACACCGCGCCGCCCGGGATTCTGCCCAAGCCATTCCCGCGCCCTCCGATTCTGTTCCGTCGGATTCTGCCCAAGCCAATCCCGCGCCCTCGGATTCTGTTCCGTCGAATTCTGCTCCAACTGATCGCCACCCGGCAGGCCAGCCGACAAATGCCGAGCCCACTCCTGCGGACATCCGGCGCTGGCGCCAATACCTGGCCGATGAACGTGCCGAGGCCGCTGTCTACCGGGACCTCGCGCAGAACCGGCTTGGCGAGGAGCGAGACATCCTTCTTGCCCTTGCTGAAGCCGAAGGACGGCACGAGGCCCACTGGCTCCGGCTCCTGGGCGATCACGCCGGGAAGTCCCGCCAGGCGTCGCTGCGCAGCCAGCTGCTGGGCTTCCTGGCCCGCCACTTCGGCTCGGTTTTTGTCCTCGCGCTGGCCCAGCGCGCCGAACGTCGCTCCCCCTACGCCAAGGACCCGTCCGCCACGCCCGCCATGGCCGCCGACGAACAGATCCATGAGGAAGTAGTGCGCGGCCTGGCAACACGGGGCCGCAACCGGCTCGCCGGAACATTCCGCGCCGCCGTGTTCGGAGCCAACGACGGCCTGGTCAGCAATCTATCCCTGGTTATGGGCATGGCAGCGTCCGGTGTGGCAAGCAGCGTAGTACTCCTGAGTGGTATTGCCGGGCTCTTGGCCGGCGCACTGTCGATGGGCGCCGGCGAATTCGTCTCCGTCCGCTCGCAGCGTGAACTCCTCGCGGCCACACGGCCCACCCAGGTCACCCTGGCGGCGGCCCCCAAGCTGGACATCGAACATAACGAGCTGCTGCTCGTGTACCTGGCACGCGGCATGTCCCACGAAGCAGCCGAACACCGCGTGGCCGAACGCATGGGGCTGCTCTCCTGCGACTGCGATCCCAGCCTGTCCCTCCAGCCTGAGCTCCCTGAAACTGAGGACCAGCACGAAGCCGTAGGCACCGCCTGGGGCGCATCACTGTCCAGCTTCTGCTTCTTTGCCTCCGGTGCCATCGTGCCCATCCTTCCCTTCCTGTTCGGCATGACAGGCGCGGCCGCGCTGGTGGTGGCCGGTGTCCTGGTGGGTGTGGCACTGCTGATGACTGGCGGCGTCGTTGGTTTGCTCTCAGGCACGTCGCCGCTGACTCGCGGGCTGCGGCAGCTGGCCATCGGCCTGGGCGCCGCGGCCGTCACGTATGTGCTTGGCTTGGCCTTCGGCACCGTGGTGGGTTGATGGACAGCATTCCCCCGGACCGCCCGCACAGCAGCGGGAGGCGTTCTGCCGGGCGTTCCATGCGGAACGCCCTGCTGGGTATTACCGCCGGCACCACGGCACTGGTGGTCGGCGGAGTCTTTTACGGCGGTCCACGCGTTGGTGAACTACTGGATGTTCGGCTCGGGCCCGGAGCCGTTCAGCCGGGCGAATCGGGTGGCGTCCGGCCCGCTGCCGAGGGTCGGCCCGAGGCTCCCCCGCCCGGGCTCGAGGAGGAGGACGCGCCGCTGGGAAGGCCCGAGCCGCCCCCGTACGCGAGCAGTTCCTACCAATTCCTGGCCACCAACGACGACGGCACACCGGTGGGATATTCGCCGTGCCGGCCGCTGCACTACGTGGTGAACGCGGACCTGGTCCCGGCCGGCGCGCAGGCCCTCATCCCGGAAGCAATCGACACCATGTCGCGGGCCACCGGGATCCGGTTCATTTACGACGGCGCCACCACCGAAGAGCCTTCTGCCCAGCGCGCTCCGTACCAGCCGGATTCGTACGGTGACCGCTGGGCGCCGCTGCTGGTCTCCTGGACCACTCCCGAGGTGGCTCCCCAGCTCAAGGGTAAAGTGATCGGCACCGGGGGAAGCACCCACTTCAGCTACGAGAACGGTCCCAAGACCTTCGTCACTGGCAGCCTGGAGCTGGACGCCCCGCAGATTGCCGAAGAGCTGGAACAGCCCGACGGGGCGCTGTACGCCACGGCCGTCATCCTGCACGAGCTCAGCCATGTGATGGGACTCGAACACGTGGATGACCACCGGCAGCTGATGTTTCCGGAAATCGGCACCCCGGAAGGCCTTGCCGCGGGCGATCTCAACGGCCTGTACAAACTGGCCGGCGCCCTGTGCCGTAAGGATCTCTAGACCCGGCAATCTCCGCCATCCCCGGACCTGGCGCCGAAGCTACCCGCCGATCACGGCGAGCGCCTCGTCAACGGTGTCGACCAGGAAGATCCGGTCCGCCATGGCCCGCCCGGCTGCCAGCCTCTGGAGCATCGGCCAGGCAGGGTATTCGTGCTGCCAGTAACGGCTGCCCACCAGGACCATAGGCGTCACGGCCTCACGGGCGCTGTAATAGTTCTCGCACGCGTCCTGGAACATTTCCTGGACAGTTCCGGCTGCTCCCGGCAGGAAGATAATGCCGCCGTTGCAGACTTCGAGCAGGATCGCCTCGCGTACGGCGTTGGCGAAGTATTTGGCAATGTGCGTGGCAAAGTAGTTCGGCGGCTCATGCCCGTAGAACCAGGTGGGGATACCCAGCGACGGCGTTCCCCCCGGAAAACGTGCGACGACGGCGGCCGCCGCGCGCACCCACGCGGACACCGAGGGACGGAAGCCAGGGACGGCCCCCAGTGAAACCAGGGCCGCCTCGAACTCATCTTCGGGGATCCCGCTCAGGTAGGCGCCCAGGTTGGCGGCCTCCATGGCCCCTGGACCGCCTCCGGTGGCTACCAGCTTCCCGCTTCCAGCCAACAGCCTGCCCAACGAGGCAGCCTGCGCGAACTCCGGAGTACCTCGCTGGGCATTATGGCCTCCCATCACGCCCACCACGGTCAGCCCGGCTACGGCATCAGAGCGAATCATCTCGTCCAGGGCGTCACCGATGGCGTGGTCGTGCAGGGCCGAAGCCAGGGTGGCGTCCAGGCGGTGCCGCTGCCCGGGCCGGATGCTCCACTGGTAGACGAGGGCGTCGGGCAGTTCTTCGTAGCGGGCGTGGTCCAGCCCGGCATAAAGCTCCTGGGGGGTGTAGAGCCTCGCCCGGTAGGGGTCGAAGGGCACACCAACAAGCTTGGGAAAAATCAGCGCTCCGCGGCGCCGCAGGCCGTCCTCGACACCCTCGTCAAACGTGCACCCAAGGAAGATAGCGCCTTCCACATCAAGGGTCTCCAGCGCTGCCGTCCGGCCGCGCAGGTCCAAAGACTGGGCGTGCCAGCCGTGCATGGCCACAGCTCCGGCCGCCACCAGCCGGTCGAAGCTGGCAAGACTCTCGACTTCGAGGGTTCGCGGGCTTGGGTGCACGCTGCCGGAGGGGTTCATGCCGGCGGCCTGGTTCGAAACCCCGGCTGTGCCCGGTATCGGTTGTTCATCTCCCCAGCCTAGTCAGGCCTCCATCGCGGGCCGGGACGGCTTCTTTGCCGCCCGCCAACGCCCTGTTATTATCAACAATAAAGGCAGTATGTCCTATCAAGCGGACATAGGCAGGACAAAGGGAGTTGCTTCGCAGCAACCCTAGCGGCGCGAAGGATGCATCTCAATGGCGAATCAACTGAACCTCAGCATCGACCGCTCTTCGCCGGTGCCCCTCTACCACCAGGTGGTGCAGGGCATCGAGGCCGCCATCCATACGGGCCTGCTTCCGCCTGGCAGCCGGCTGGACAACGAGATCGACCTTGCAGCGCAGCTCAACCTCTCCCGGCCAACCATGCGCAAAGCCATGGATGAGCTGGTGCGCTCCGGCCTGCTGGTGCGTAAGCGCGGCGTAGGTACCCAAGTGGTTTCCAGCCAGGTACGGAGGCCACTGGAACTCTCCAGCCTCTTTGACGATCTAAGCAACAACGGCGCCAAACCCACCACCGACGTACTGACCTTCAGCCATGACGAGGCCGACGACGCTACGCGCGAGGCGCTCCATCTCCCCCCAGGCGCTACGGTGTACCACTTCACCCGGTTGCGGAAAGTGGCCGGGAAACCGCTGGCCCTGATGGAAAACTGGGTCCGCGACGACATCACCCCCCTGACCGAGGAACTCCTGGCCAGCCAGGGCCTGTACTCCGTCCTGCGGAACGGCGGAGTGAATTTCCGGCTCGCCACGCAGCGAATCGGCGCCGTGGTGGCCAACGAATACCAGGCCACGCAGCTCGACGCGGCTCCAGGCTCGGCCCTGGTCACCATGGAGCGGACCGCCGTGGACGATACAGGCCGCAATGTGGAGACCGGACACCACGTGTACCGGGCGGATTCGTACAGCTTTGAAATGACACTCGTACAGCGATAGCGCAAGGAATACTTATCTATGACTAACTGGGTCTACCCTCTTGGCAGCGCCGCCGACGGCGGTTGGGACGTCTCGCTCGGAACTTCCGATTCACCCCTGGCAGTGGAGGGCTGGGCCCACACAGGGCTGAAAGTCGCGACCCTCGCGGCCGGTGCCGCCCTCAAACTCCCGGCTGCGGGAGAGGAGCGGATAGTGGTTCCGCTCAACGGTTCCTTCACGGTCAACGTCGACGGTGAAGACTATGTGCTGCAGGGGCGCGCTTCGGTGTTCCACGGCCCCAGCGATGTCCTGTATTCGGGAACTGGCCGCGCCGTCACCGTCAGCTCCGACAACGGCGGCAGGTTCGCCGTTGCAACGGCCCCGGCCAAAGCCTCCTATCCCACCCGCCTGGTCACCGGGGCGGAGACACCCGTCGAGCTGCGCGGAGCGGGCAACTGCTCCCGCCAGGTTCACAACTTCGGCACGCCGGCAGCCCTTGAGGCCGACCGGTTTATAGTGTGCGAAGTGCTCACCCCGGCCGGAAACTGGTCTTCCTACCCGCCCCACAAACACGATGAGGAAAAGGACGGCGAGACGAGCCTCGAGGAGATCTACTACTTCGAAACGCAGGTGGCCGCCGGTTCCGCGGCGCCTGCCGACGCTGATGCCATCGGTTATCAGCGGGTTTATGCCTCGGACGAGCGGCCCATCGACGTCTCGGCGGAGGTCCGCACGGGCGACGTTGTGCTGGTGCCCTACGGCTGGCACGGCCCCGCGATGGCGGCCCCCGGCTACGACCTGTACTACCTGAACGTGATGGCCGGCCCCGGCCCCGTCCGTGAATGGCTCATCAGTGACGACCCACATCATGGCTGGGTGCGCCAGAGCTGGGACGGCGTGGACATCGATCCACGGCTGCCTTTCACAGCTTAGGGATCAACAAAATGCCCCTCCGGAACGGATTCCGGAGGGGCATTTTGCATCGCAGCCAGCTCACCTGGCTACGCTGATAGCCACCTTCACCGCAACGCCAGTGGCGAGGGACTCCTGGGCAGCGTCCGCCACCCGGGACGCCGCCACCGCGTCCTCCGGTGTGCAGGGGTTGTCCCGCCGGCCCAGGGTAAGTTCCACAAAGGCCGCCATTTCGTCGCGGTAGGCAGCATCGAACCTCTCGGCAAAGGTCCGGTGCGGCTCACCTGCAGGAAATCCAATGCCGGGTTCCGCCGAGGCCAACGCGGTTTTGTCATCCAGCCCCACCATCAGCGACCGCAGGGACCCTTGGATTTCCAGGCGGACATCATGGCCCGCCCCGTTGTAGCGGGTGGCGGAGACTGTACCCACAGTCCCGTCGTCGAACGTCAACAGCGCGAGCGCGGTGTCCACATCCCCCACGGCGCCGATGGCCGGGTCCCCGTTGTTGGAGCCCTTCGCATATACCTCAACGATTTCTCGGCCCGTCAGCCACCGGAGGATATCAAAATCGTGGACCGAGCAGTCCCGGAACAGGCCACCGGAGCTGGCCAGGAATTCCACCGGTGGCGGCGCCATGTCGCACGTGACTGCCCGCAGCGAGTGGATCCAGCCCAGCTCGCCGGCCTGGTAGGCGCGCCGGGCCTCAAGATAGCCGGCATCGAAGCGGCGCTGGTGGCCGATCTGGACCACGCCGTGCCGGTCCCTGATGTAGTCCAGTACCGGGAGCGCATCCGCCACGTTCATGGCCACCGGCTTTTCGCAGAAGACCGGGATTCCGGCGTCTACCCCCGCCTTGATCAGCTCGGGGTGGGTACCCGTCCCGGTGGCCACCACCAGGCCGTCCAGCCCGGAGGCAAGCAGCGCTTCCACTGACGGGAAGAACTCCGCGCCCAGACCGCCCGCGACGTTCCTGGCGTGCTCTGCGGCGACGTCGGTCAGCCGCAGCCGGACGTTGATGCCCTCCGGATTGAGCACCCCGTTCAGTGCGGCGATGTTGTTCGCGTGCATCACACCGATCCGGCCCACTCCCACAAGGCCCAGAATGACGTCTTTCATCGTTTTTCCTCCGAATAAACGTTGAAGGCGGCGCGGAAAGCGTCCAGGGCCGCGTCGCTGTCGCTCTGCGCCCAGGCTTCCATGCCCACCGTGCCGTCATAACCGACCTCGGCGAGCGCCCTGGCGACGGCCGCGTAGTTGATTTCCCCTGTCCCGGGTTCGCAGCGCCCCGGGACGTCGGCCACCTGGATCTCGCCGATGAAGGGCAGGGCCGTCCGCACCAGCTCAATGAGGTTTCCCTCCCCGAGTTGCGCGTGGTAAAGGTCCAGCATCAGCTTGGCGTGCGGGTGCCCGGCGGCCTCAACGAGTGCCAGCGTGTCCTTGGCGCGTGCCAGCGGGATGCCGGGGTGGTCAAGGATGGTGTTGAGGTTCTCGAGGCAGAACGTCACGCCGTGTTTTTCGCCCAGCTTGCCGAGGCGTTCCAGGGTCCGGGCACCGGTGCTCCACATCCGGCCGGTGGAACGGTATGCAGGGCGGGCCGCGTGGCCGTCGATGAGTTCTGCCGGGTGCACCACCATGCGGCTGACGCCGAGTTCCAGGGCGGTGGGGATCAGCGATTCCGCTGTCCGCACCACGTCATCGGCAGTGTCGGGGTCCACCACGCTGCCGGAGGTGTACCCCGTCATGGAGGAAAACACGGCACCGGTGGCCTTGAGCGCGCTGATGTCCTTGGACCGCGAATCCCACAGCTCCACATCGAAGCCGGACTCGTGGATCCGGCGGACGCGTTCCACAAACGGAAGGTCCGTAAAGACCATCTCAGCGCAGACTGCAAGGCGCATCAGACGGCCGCCGTCTGGTCGACCGAGACCGGGGCGCCGCTCTTGACCGATTCGATGCACGCCAGTGCCATGGCCAGCGCACGGCGGGCATCTGCGCCACCCGGGGTGACCGTAGAGCCGGACGACGAGGGCGGCATGCCGTCGCGCCGGGCACGCACCGCGTCGGCGAAGTCGGCGAGTTCGTCCGTGTAGGCCTGGCGGAAAAGCTCAACATTGAGCCTCGGGGTGTCCGCGGAGAGTCCCTCCGCCGTGTAGCGCCGGGCCGCTGTTTCCGTGACGCGGCCGGCCTGGACCATACCCTTGGAGCCGAAGACCTCGCCGCGGATGTCGTACCCATACAGCGCGCTGAAGTTTGCCTCGGCGACGGCCACCGCACCGTTGCTGTAGCGGATGGTCACCACTGCTGTGTCCAGGAAACCCGCGTCGCGCAGGTCAGGCTCTACGAGCGCGTCCGCCACGGCGTAGACCTCCACGGGCTCGGCACCTTCGTTGAACCAGTTGAGGGTGTCGAAGTCGTGGATGAGGGTCTCCAGGAAGATGGTCCAGGCCGGGACCTTGGCAGCGTTGGGGATGCTTCCGTTCCCTGGATCGCGGGTGAGTGAGCGCAGGAGCTGCGGTGTTCCGGCGATGCCGGCGACCAGATCCTTCTTGGCGGCCCGAAAGTCATCCGCGTACCGCCGATTGAAGCCCACCTGGAAGTGCACGCCGGCTTCTTCCACTGCTGCGAGGGCGGCGTCGAGCTCATCGAGCCCCTGACCGGCCGGTTTCTCGCAGAAGACGTGCTTTCCGGCGGCAGCGGCCTGGGCGATCAGTGACGAGTGGAAGCGTGCAGGACTGGCGATCACCACCGCATCGATCTCCGGATCCGCCAGGATGTCTGCTGCGTTGGCCGTCACCTGTGTGGTGCCCAGCGCGCGGGCGAGGGTCTGCGCGGATTCCAGATTAGGGTCCGCAATGGCCGCCAGGACGGCGCCGGGGACGCGGCGGGCGATGCTTTCGGCATGGAATGCCCCCATCCAGCCGGAGCCGATGAGTCCGATCCGTGCGGGTGCCTGGACTGGAGCGGGGTTGTGGGTGAGATAGGCCATGGGCTGGTCCTTTCGCTGGTCATAACGTGGGGGTGGATCAGTGCCGGAGGGTGTTTCCGGAGTGAGTGGTCTCGCCGGGGATCACGGCGACGCCGCAATGCCAGCTTCGCCGGGGAACACCACGCCAAGCTGCCGGCGGATCTCGTCGGCCACTTCCAGGGTGCGGATAGAGGCTGCGAGGGTCCGCTGGCCGGATTGCGTGCTGCCTGCGGCAATGGAGCGCGCCACCGCCGCCGCCTCATAGTGCAGGCCTTCGAGGTGGCCGCCGGAGGGTTCGTCGTGGCGCAAGCGTGTTCCGTCAGGGAAACGGACCTCGAAGCCGCCGGGCATGTTGAACGGCCCCTCGATGGTCAGGGTGGCCTCGGAACCGACCACTGCGGCGCTGCCGCGGCGGCTCGGTCGGCGTCGAGATCTGCCACAAAGGTGACTTCGGCACCCCCGATGGTGGTAGAGAGGTTCCTGATGTGGTCCGCGCCCATGATTCCGGCGCCGATGACGCCTACCCGGATCGGCATGGTGTTCCCTTCGTGTGTGTTCGTGTGTGCGCGGTCCCGGGCCGGTGCGCACAGGCATGGCGGGGTCCTCCGGAGGGATATCCGGAGCACCCCGCCGGGTGCTGCCCCTAGGCGTGCTTTGGGGCGCCGGCCTTGGCTGTGTCCGTGACTTCGGCGACTTCGGCCTGTACCTCCTTGACGACGTCTCCGTGCCCGCCGAGTTGTTCGAGTTCGTGGGCGAGTTCGGCGAGTTCGGCGCCTCCGGCCATCTGGGCAGTGAGTTCGTCGAGGGTGATGTCTTTTTTGTCGTAGTAGCCGATCGATTTGCCGCGCTTGAGCAGCAGGAACCGGTCCCCGACGGGGAAGGCGTGGTGCGGGTTGTGGGTGATGAAGATGACCCCGAGTCCGCGGTCGCGGGCCTGCAGGATGTAGCGCAGGACCACGCCGGACTGCTTCACGCCCAGGGCCGCCGTCGGTTCGTCCAGGATCAGGACCTTGGCACCGAAGTACACGGCGCGGGCGATCGCGACGCACTGGCGTTCACCGCCGGAGAGCTGGCCGATGGGCTGCTCGACGTCGCGCAGGTCGATGCCCATTTCGGCGAGTTCCTTGAGCGTGACCGCTTTCATCTTCTCGACGTCCATGCTCTTGAACGGCCCCCAGCCCGAGGTCAGTTCCGAGCCGAGGAAGAAGTTCCGCCAGATCGGCATCAGCGGCACCACCGCGAGGTCCTGGTAGACGGTGGCGATGCCGGCGTCCAAGGCGTCCCTGGGGGAACTGAATTTGCGTTCCTCGCCCATGATGTTCAGGACCCCGGCGTCGTGCTGGTGCAGGCCGGCGATGATCTTGATCAGGGTGGACTTGCCCGCGCCGTTGTCACCCAGGACACAGGTGACGCGGCCGTTGTCCACGGCCATCGTCACATCGGACAAGGCGATGATGTTGCCGTAGTGCTTGCCCACCCCGTCCAGGGAGAGCAGGTGCACCGGGGTGTGCGTGAGCGGGTCCCGTTCATTCTGGAGCAGGGTTTGCTGGTCAATCTGGTTGGCATTCATTCCCGGCCCCTTTACTTGAGTTCCGCGCGGCGTTTGACGATGAGGTTGACGATGGTGGCCAGCAGCAGCATCAGGCCCAGGAAGAACTTGAACCAGTCCGGATTCCACTGCGCATAAACGATGCCCTTGTTGGCCATGCCAAAGATGAACGCGCCGATCGCCCCGCCCACAGCCGAGCCGTAGCCGCCGGTCAGCAGGCACCCGCCGATCACTGCGGCGATGATGTAGAGGAATTCGTTGCCCACGCCCTCACCGGACTGCACGGTATCGAACGCGAATAAGTTGTGCATTCCCAGCACCCAGCCGCAGAACCCGACGCCCATGAACAAACCGATCTTGGTCGCCTTGACCGGGACACCCACGGCGCGGGCCGCGTTCTCATCTCCGCCAACGGCGAAGATCCAGTTCCCCACGCGGGTCCGCATCAGCACCCACGTAGCGACCGCGACCAACGCGATCCAGATGAACACCGTGATCTTCACATCAACCCCGGCGATGGTCACGGAGGACGCGAACACGGCCCGGGCAGAGGCGAAACCATCCATCGTGGAGATCGAGGGTGAGGACACGGACCCGCCGATCAAACGGGTAAGGCCCAGGTTCAGGCCTGTCAGCATCAGGAACGTCGCAAGGGTCACGATGAAGCTGGGCAGTTTGGTCTTCATCAGGATCCAGCCGTTGATGTAACCGATGCCCACCGAGACCACCAGGGCCAAGCCAACACCGACCCACACGTTGGTGCTGAAGTACCAACTGAACATCGACGCCGTCAGCGCCGAGGAGATCACCGCCACGCCGGTGGAAAGGTCAAACTCCCCGCCGATCATCAGCAGCGACACCCCCACCGCCATGATCCCGATCGTGGAACTGCCATAAAGAATGGTCGCCAGCGCATTGGGCTGCGTAAAGGTAGAGGACACCAACGCGAAAAAGATAAAGAGGACGATCGCGCCCACTAGGGCACCGACCTCAGGCCGGCCCAACAGCTTCTGGAACGCACTGCGCGTGGCCACACGTTCGTCGGACACTGCCGACTTTGTGGTTGTTTTTGTCTGGGTAATGGTCATGAGAACTCTCCTTGCTGCCGGGCCGGCGTTCACCGGCCCGGCCAGCGGGCTGTTAGCGGATACCCTGTTCGGCGAACTTCAGGACATCAGCGGCGTTGGACTGGTCGACGATGGCCGGACCGGTCAGGACCGACTGTCCGCCGCCGAGCTTGAACCCGCCCCGCTTGTTCTGCCACAGCGCGTCTACTGCACCGTAGCCCTGCAGCCATGGCTGCTGGTCCACCGTGAACAGCACGCTGCCGTCGGAAACTTTTTGGGCCAGTTCCTTGTTCAGGTCGAAGCTGGCAACCTTGGCCGAGCTTCCGGCGGTAGCCACAGACTTCAGGAGCGTCAGGGTAATGGGAGCACCAAGGCCGATGATGACATCAGCATCCTTGGATGCCTGCAGCTTCGCGGTTGCCGTCGATTCAACGGACGTCATGTCCGCTCCGTTGACGTAAAGAATTTCCGTGCCGGGCACTTTGGCCTTCACGCCGGCGCACCGGGCTTCGAGGCCCACGTGGCCCTGCGCCTGAATGACACATACCGGGTGCTTGTAGCCACCCTCTGCAAGCCTTGTGCCCACTGCTTGGCCGGCAAGCTGCTCGTTGGAGCCGAAGTGGGTGAACGCTCCCAACTGCGCGGAGGCCGATTCGCCGGCGTTGAAGCTGACAATCGGAATGCCTGCATCAGTGGCTTTCTTCAGCGCCTCCTTTAAGGCGTCAGGCGTGGCCAGGGTAACCGCAATGCCGTCCACCTTCTGGTCAATGGCCTGCTCGATCAGCTGTGCCTGCCGTCCGGCCTCCGGATCGGAGGTGTAAAGCAGTTCAACGTTGTCCTTCGCGGCTGCCTCCTCGGCACCCTTGCGGACTGTGTCCCAGAATGTGTCGCCCGCGGGAGCATGGGCGATCAAAGCGATCTTCATCCGCTCTGTCGTGGCAACCTGGCCGCCACCACCGCCGTTCGCAGCTTCTGGGGTCCGCCCGCCGGTGCTCGAACATGCGCTCAACGCCATCATCGGTACTACTGCCGCCACCAGTGCAGCCTTGCGCCAAGAAAAATTAGCCACCTAAATCTCCTTTGATCTCTCAGGCTCCGGGCCGCCACTCTGCAGCCCTCGGAGCACTGTCTACCTCGATCATGGTGACCCGGCTCACCAATGTCAATACTTTGTCCTGACATTAGGATGTTTTAACGTGAGACGCCCCGCTACTCTTGGTGCACACGCCGCGCCGTAGTACCCCGAACCACCAGGGCGGGCTCGATCAGCCTGCGTTGCGGGCCAATGGCGGGCTCCTGAATGCGCGCCAGCAGTGCGTTCGCCACATCCACTCCCACGAGGTCGCTACGGTTGTCCACCGACGTCAGATCCAGATATCGCGACTTTGCCAAGGTTGAGTTGTCGTAGCCGATCACGGAGATGTCGGCCGGGACAGCCAGGCCGCGCGCCTTGATCGCGCCGAAGGCCCCCAGTGCCATCGTGTCGTTGGCGGCAAAGATGGCGGTGGTGTCCGGATGGTTGTCCAGCAGCCAACACGCCGAGGCGTAGCCGTCCTCCTCGGACGTGCCACCCGAATCCCCCACGATCCGTTGTTCAGCGCCGGACTCCTGCAGCCGTGCGCGGAAGCCTTCCCGCCGATGGGCAGCGGCGCCGCCCGACCCGGTGAGGTGGCCGATCCGCCTATGACCGAGCCCCAGAAGGTGATCCGCCGCCATCGCGCCGCCGCCGTCGTCGTCATTGGTTATGAGATCGGCGCCGGCCGGCACGCCGACGCGCCAGCCGGCCACCACCGTGGGCACCCCCACCCCGCCCAGCATGGACGGGCTGGGTTCCGCAGCGATCACCAGCCCGTCAACGTGCATGGCAAGCAGCCCGTCAACGGCTTCCTTGATGCGATTCTCCCCCGGCCGGGAGTCGGCCAGCATGACCTGATAGCCATGCTCGGTGAGCGCGGATTCCATACCCCGGAGCAGGTCGACGAACCAGAGGTTCCGGTAATCGTCAATGACCAGTCCAATGCTTTTGGTCCGGCTGCTGGCAAGCGTCGTCGCGGCCCGGCTGGGGCGGTACCCAAGGTCCGATATGGCCGCCTGGACGGCTTCGCGCCGCTTCTCGCTCACGCGCACGGGATTCTGCAGCACCAGCGAAACCAAAGACGGTGAGACGCCGGCCTGCCTTGCTACGTCGTAGATCGTGGGGCGTCGCGCCTTGGGGCGATTCAACGTCATCGGAAGTGCCTCTCTTCTCTGGCTTCGAGGATATCCGCCGAAGGATTGACAGGACATATGAACATAGTTACGCTCGAATCCAGCTTACAAATTGTAGCGCTACAAAATGCCGTAGAGTGTCCCGCCGCGGCTGAATTTCGAAGGAGAAATCAATGGCTGAAAGCCTAGGCGTCGCCGTCATCGGTGCAGGCATGGCCGGCAAGGCCCACGCTGCCGCGTACCGCACAGCATCTGCCCTGTACAGCCCGGTGCTGCCGCCGGTGCGGCTGGTCTCAATCGGCGACGTCAACGCTGAGTTCGGTTCGTTGGCCGCCCGCCGCTTCGGCTACGAGCGCAACGACACGTCCTGGCAGGCAATCGCCGAAGCCGACGACATCGACGTTGTCAGCGTCGTCATCGCCAACTCCCTCCACCGCGAGGTTGTCGAAGGCCTGCTGGCCGCGGGCAAGCATGTCCTGTGCGAGAAGCCGCTGAGCGACTCCTTGGCCGATGCCCGCGCCATGGCAGATGCGGCCCGGAACGCCGGCAGCATTGCCCGGATCGGTTTCACGTTCCGCCGTACCCCCGGCATCGCCTACATTCGGGACCTCATCCGCAACGGTGTCCTCGGCAACGTCCTGCACTTCAGCGGCCGCTACTGGACCGACTACGGCTTCAGCCCCGCCGCCCCCATGAGCTGGCGCTATAAGGGCGGCCCCGGCTCCGGTGCCCTCGCCGACGTAGGAAGCCACCTGACGTACATCTCGGAGTTCCTGTGCGGCGACATCAAGTCCGTCACGGGCGGGCAATTGAGCACCGTCATAGGGAAGCGCCCGCTGCCGCTCGCCGCCGTGATGGGCCACGACCATGTTGCCGTCAGCGATACCTTCGAAGCCGTCGAGAATGACGACTATGCGGCGTTCAACGCGGAGTTTGAAAACGGCGCCGGCAGCTTTGAAGTCTCCCGCGTCGCAGCCGGGCACGCCAACAGCCTGCAGTTCGAGGTGTTCTGCGAAAACGGTGCCGCAAAGTTCGACCAGCGCCGCCCCGCTGAGATCCAGCTGTTCCTCAACGACGGCTCAGGCAATGAGAACGGCTACCGCCAGGTCATCCTCGGCCCGGGCCACCCCTACATCGCCGGCGGCCTCGCCATGGATGCTCCCGAGGTCGGTTTCGGCCAGAACGACGCCTTCGGCTACCAGGCCCGGGCATTCCTCGAGGAAGTTGCCGGCATCAGTGAAGATGAATCCCTGCCCCGCTGCGCCAGCTTCGACGAAGGTGTGCGCAACATGGAACTGCTCGGCGCAGTAACCGAATCCGCCCTCAACAACGGAAAGAAGATCACGCTATGAAGCTCGGCGTGTACAACGCGATCCTGCACGACCGGCCGCTTCCCGAGGCACTGAAGGTCATCGCTGACCTTGGCCTCACCGGCATCGAGATCAACACCGGCGGTTTCCTGCCCGCCGTCCATGTACCCACCATGGACCAGATCCTCGAAAGCGACGCCGCCCGGGATGACTACCTCGCGATTTTCGAAGGCACCGGTGTCTCCATCGCCGGACTGAACTGCAACGGCAATCCGTTGCACCCGAAACGTGAGATCGGCGAGAAGCATGCCGAGGACATCCGCCGCTCCATCAGGCTGGCGCACCGCCTCGGCCAGAACCGGGTAGTGACCATGTCCGTCCTGCCCGGCGGGGAGCCCGGCGCCACCACCGTCAACTGGGTAGTCAACGCTTGGAATTCGGCGGCACTGGACGTGCTGGACTACCAATGGGGCGTGGCTGCGAAGTTCTGGAAAGAAACCGACCGCCTCGCGGCCGACCATGACGTCAAGGTCGCGCTGGAGCTGCACCCGCAGAACATCGTCTTCAACACAGCCGATGTCCGCAAGCTCATCGAGCTCACGGGCGCCACCCACGTCGGTGTCGAACTCGACGCCTCGCACCTGTTCTGGCAGCAGATGGATCCCGTGGCCGTCGTCCGCGAACTCGGCCCGCTGGTCTTTCAGGCGGCCGCGAAGGATGTCAGGGTCAACACGGAAAACGCGGCACTGTACGGCGTCCTGGACAACAGCTTCCGCAGGCTGGCCCCGGAGGAAAACCGCACCAACCTCGGCGGCGACGAGTGGGCGAACGAGTGGCCCAAGAACTCTGCGTGGGACTTCGTGGCCCTTGGCCGGGGGCACGACACCGCCTTCTGGACAGAATTCCTGCGCGCGCTGCGCGAGGTGGACCCGGACATGCTGGTCAACATCGAGCACGAGGATGTGTCCTTGGGCCGGATCGAGGGCCTCGAGGTCGCGGCCAAGGTCCTGCGGGACGCTGACGCAGTGCTCTCCGCATCGCTGAACCTGACGGCCTGACGCTTCAATACAACGCAACCAAACAGCAAGGGGGCATCGCCAGTGCGACGCCTCCTTGCTGTTTCTGGCATGTGGGACATTCCCACCCGATAAGGAACCGACAGAGCTTGTCCTGGAAGAGAATGCGGACAGCCTTGAATTTGATCGGGTGCCGTCTCCACGGCCTCCGCCAGCAAAATGAACTACTCCTCCATCCGGGAGCTGCGCGCGTACGGCAGCAAGGGCAGTTACGTGGCCGCAGGATCATTGCCTCTGCGCAGGCCGGCTTTTATGCCGAGTTCGCCCGCGCGGTCCGCGGCGACGGGCCGGAACCCGTTCCCGCATCGGAGGGGATTCAGACATTGGAGGTCCTGGACGCGGCCCGCCGCAGCGCGCAGGAGAAAGTGGTGATCGCGCTCTAGCACCCACAACGCACCCGCCGGCCCGCACCGCGAGGTGCAGGAATAAACGCCCGACGCCGGCCGGCGTCGGGCGTTTGTTGCTGCCTCATTTTCGGCGCCCTAGGCGGGCACGCCCGAGCGTTGCTTGAACAGGTGCTCCAACTCCTCCAGCGATTTATCCTTTGTCTCCGGAACGACGCGCTTGACCCAGACAATGGCGGACAGCTGCAGTGCCACGAAGATGAAGAACGTCGCCGAAACACCGATCCACGAGACCATCTGCGGAAACGAGAACCCGATCAGGAAGTTGATCATCCACAGCACAAAGACGCAGATGCCCATCGCGATGCCGCGGACGTGCATGGGGAAGATCTCGGACATGGTCAACCATGTGACGGTGCCGATGCAGCCCTGCATGGACGCCAGGAACGTCACCATAAACAGCAGCACAAGATAGCCGCGTAACGTGCTCTCCGGCAGGAGCATGGAGACGAGCGCAATGGCCGTCAGGGAAGAAGCGGTGCCGCACAGCCCCACGATCAGCATGGGTTTGCGGGGTACGCGCGTCATCAGGTACATGCCGATGATCACGGCCACAACGGACGTCACGCCGTTCAGGACGTTGGCGATCAAGGCGCCCTGATCGCCGAATCCGGACGAGGACAGGATGGACGTCCCGTAGTACATAATGGCGTTGACGCCGCTGATCTGGTTGATGATGGCCATTCCCAGGCCCACCACGAAGATCCTGCGGATCCAGGGCACGGTGAGGTCCCTGAAAGTCCCGAGGTTGGCCTTGTAGTCCTCCCTTGCCGCTTGCCGGACCTCGTCGAACTCTGCAGAAACGTCGCCTGCGGCCCGGGTGGACCGCAGCACGTCAAGGACGGCCCCAAAACGGCCGGCGGACGCCAGCCAGCGCGGGCTCTCCGGCAGGACCAGCATCCCAAACCACAGGACCACGGCCGGGAGCGTGGCGATAACCAGCATCCAGCGCCACACATGCGTTTCTTCGGGGAAGGCGTTGCCGAGGACGGCGTTGAACGTGAAGGCCAGGAACTGGCCGGTAACGATCATCAGTTCGTTTTGCGTGACGATGCGGCCGCGTTGGGCTGCCGGCGACATCTCGGCGAGGTACACCGGGACAATCACGGAGGCACCGCCCACGGCCAGGCCCAGCAGGGTCCGCGCCGCAATGAGCAGTTCAGTGCTGGGTGAGAGGGTGCAGGCGATGGTGGCCACCACGAAGATCAAGGCCAGCCCCATGATGGTCTTTCGGCGGCCGAAGCGGTCCGAGAGCCGTCCCGCGCTGATGGCGCCGAAGGCCGCACCGAACAGGAGGGTGGAGGTGACAAGCCCTTCCGTAAGCGGGGTCAGCCCCAGGTCCCTCTGCATAAACGGAAGGGCGCCGTTGATGACGCCGGTGTCGTAGCCGAACAGCAACCCGCCGAAGGTGGAGAACAACGCTACCTTCCGCATGAACTTCTTCGGGTTCGGGTTGTCCGGAGAGGCGGCCAGGGCGGCGTCAGGGGCAGCGGCCTGGACTGTCGCTGGTTGTGGTTGTGTCATGGTTCCTTTGTCTTGTTCCAACCTCGCCACTAGTTGGCCTTGGCGACGTACTTGCGCATGGTTTCCAGCTGGTAGCGGGACACGTCGTCGGCGTTTTCATCCTCGGCGAAGACGCTGGACACCATCACGGTGTTGTCCTTGGCCAGGAAGCCGATTTCCTTGAGCCCGCCGAAGAACTCGTCCCAGTTGACGTCGCCGTCGCCGATCTTCAGGTGCTGGTGCACGCGCACGGCGTTTCCGGGTGGGTTGGTGATGTACCGCAGGCCGTGGGAGGCGTGGTGGTCCATCGTGTCCGAGACGTGGACCAAGCGCAGCTTGTCCCCCGCTGCGCGCATGATGTCAAGGGGTTTGTTGCCCATGTGGAAGGTGTGTGAGGCCACGTAGACCATGCCGATGTTGGGCGAATTGACACCGCGGATGACGCGGATGGCGGCCAGGCCGTCTTCGACGAAGTCGTCCGGGTGCGGGTCGATCAGCACATCCAGTCCCTCGCGTTCGATGATCGGCAGCAGTTCCTCCATGGACCGGTAGAAGGCGCGTTCGGATTCCTCGGCTTTTTCCGGGCGGCCGCTGAATTCGGTGTTCATGGTGCTGACGCCGAGGTCCACGGCGATGCGGATAGCGCGTTTCCAGTAACGAACGGCCGCCTCGCGGGCATCCTCATCGGGGCCGGACCAACGCAGCACGGGAAGCACTGAGGCGATTTCGACGCCGGCGTCCTTGCAGGCCTTGTTCATCTGGGCCACGAGCTCGTCGTCGGCCTTGGGGTGGTTGTAGAAAGGGATCATGTCTGCATGCGGCGTCAGTTGCAGGTACTTGTAACCGAGATCGGCTGCCACCCGCGGGAATTCCAGCAGGCTGTGGCTGTGATGGTACGGGGTGGGGTCGAGGGCAATTTTCACGTGGGACACTCCGTTGTGGTTCGGTCGGGAGGGGCTAGCTGTAGAGGTCAGGCTTGGTGTTGAGCCGGACCTGTACCTTTTCGCCGGATTTCTGTGCCTCGACGCCGGCCTCGCAGCATGCCGCGGTGGCATAACCGTCCCAGGCGGTGGGGCCGCCGATCTCACCGCGGACCGCAGCGTCCACCCACGACTGGATTTCGACGTCGTACGCGGCACCGAAGCGCTCTTCGAAACCAGGGGTGACGTTGCCGCCCCAGCGGCCGGAGCTGCGCGTGTATGGTCCCTGGTCCCCGCCGATGCTGACGATGCCCTCCTCGAACGAGGCCTGGGTAGCTACTTCGTAGCCGAACTTGGCGTTGACGAAGATTTCGACGTCGGCCAGGACACCGGATTCGGTCTCCAGCAGGACATGCTGGGGGTCGTGCTGGCCAGCGGGCGCATTCTTCGTCGCCTTGCCCAGCCGCACCTGGACGCTGGTAATTTCCTCACCGGTGAAGAAGCGGATGGCATCGAACTCGTGCACCACCGAATCGTTGATCAGCATCTCATTGGTGAAGCCGGCCGGGGTGGTGGGGTTGCGGTGCTGGTGGTGCAGCATCAGCAGCTCGCCAAGTTCTCCGCTGCGGATGATGCCGCCCAAGGCGGCGTATTCGGCGTCGAACCTGCGCATGAAGCCCACCTGAATGCGCTTGCGGCCCAGCTTCATTTCGGCCCGGACAATCTTCCAGGAGGACTCGGCGCCCGGAGTCAGCGGCTTTTCGCAGAGGATGGGGATGTCTTTGGCGATCGCCTTGATCAGGATGTCCTCGTGCAGGAAACCGGGCGTGGCGATGAGGACGGCGTTGACGTCGCCGTTATTCAGCGCCTCCTCGGCGTCAGCCAGGGCGACGGCGCCCGGAATGCCTTCAAGGGCTGCTTGGGCGCGGGCAAGGTCGACGTCGACGACGGCGGCAACTTCGGCTCCATGGATACGCGTGTTGAGGCGCTGGATGTGGTCCGCGCCCATGCGGCCGGCGCCGATGACGGCGACGCGAAGGGTTTCAGTCATTGTTCTTTCCTTAGGTTCGGGTCCCGAGGCGGGCGTTAGTTGACGGCCGTGCGGGAGCCGCAGGACAACAGGTAGTTGCGGGTGCGCTTGGCGATCGGCATGGGGACGTCGAACGCTACCGGGTACATGTCCTGCTCCACAATTCCGAAGATGGGGCGGTTCAGTGCCTCGACGGCTTCGATGACTGCACGCAGGTCCGGCAGCCCGTTCGGCGGCTCTGTCATGACGCCGGCCAGGTTGGCCGCGGCCCAAGTCATGTTTTCCTCGTTGACCTTTTTCAAGATGTCCGGGTTGATCTGCTTCAGGTGCAGGTAGCCGATCCGGTCCGGATAGTTCTTGATGAGCTCAAGGCTGGAGGCACCGCAGTACTCCGCGTGGCCGGTGTCCAGGCATAGGTTCAGGTACTTCGGGTCCGTCGCGGCGAGGAGGTGTTCGATGTCTTCCTGGGCGCCCACGTGGGAGTCGGCGTGCGAGTGGAACTGCTGCTTCAGGCCGAAGTCTTCCAGCAGGGTCTTGCCCAGGCGGTTGTGTCCGGCGAACAGATCGGCCCACGCCTTCTCGGTGAGCTGCCCGCTTTCCACGGCCTCACCGGTGACGTCATCCCGCCACATGGCCGGGATGACCACCATGTGTTCGCCGCCCATGGCTGCGGTGAGTTCTGCGACCTTTCGGGCCGGCTCCCAGGCGGTCTCCCACTGGTCCAGTCCGCGGTGGAACGCCGTGAAGACAGTTCCCGCGGTGACTTTCAGGTCACGCTGCTTGAGCTCTTCGGCGAGCCGGGCGGGGTCGTTCGGGAGGTAGCCGTAGGGGCCGAGTTCGATCCACTTGTAGCCGGATTCGGCCACTTCGTCGAGGAACCGCTCCCAGGGGGTCTGCTTAGGGTCATCAGCGAACCAGACGCCCCAGGAGTCCGGCGCGGTGCCGATGATTAGCTTGTTCTCAGTCATTTCTCAATCCTTCTCATCGGTTGCTCCGCAACGGCCCTTTTGGAGGTTCAAAACTGCGAGGGTGCCGGTGGGGAGCAATCGATCGGTGGCGGTGGGGTCGTCAGTTGGAGGGGAAGTTGTAGGAGGCGCCGGAGGCGTGGGTGGGTTCGGGCCAGCGGGAGGTGATGACTTTGCCGCGGGTGTAGAAGGACACGCCTTCGGGGCCGTAGATGTGTTTGTCGCCGAAGAGGGAGGCTTTCCAGCCGCCGAAGGAGTGATAGGCCACCGGCACGGGCAGGGGCACGTTGATGCCGATCATGCCCACGGTCACGGAGCGCTGGAACTTGCGGGCGGCCGCGCCGGAGGAGGTGAAGATCGCGGTGCCGTTCCCGTACGGGTTGGCGTTGATCAGCCTGATGCCGTCCTCCAGGGTGTCGACGCGGACCACCACGAGGACGGGTCCGAAGATTTCCTCGGTGTACGCGCTCATCCCGGTCTTCACGTGATCGAGCACGGTGGGGCCGACCCAGAAGCCGTCCTCATGTCCGGGGACCACGAGGTCCCGGCCGTCCACCACCATCGCAGCTCCCGCGGCTTCTGCCTCGGTGACGATCCGGACAATCCTGTCCTTGGAGGCCGGGGTGATGACCGGGCCCATTTCCGCGCCCGGGGCGGTGCCGTTATCCACCTTCACGGCCAGGGCACGTTCTTGGACCTTCTTGACCAGCAAGTCCGCGGCGTCCCCGACCGCGACCGCCACGGAAATCGCCATGCACCGCTCCCCCGCGGAGCCGAACGCAGCGGCGGCCAGGTGGTCCGCGGCGTTGTCCAGGTCCGCGTCGGGCAGCACGATCGCGTGGTTCTTCGCCCCGCCCAAAGCCTGGACCCGCTTGCCATGCTTCGTGGCGGTCTCATGGACGTACTGCGCGATCGGGGTGGACCCGACGAAGGAAATCCCGTCCACATCCGGGTGCGTCAGGAGCCCGTCAACGGTCTCCTTGCCGCCGTGCAGGACCTGGAACACCCCATCAGGCAGCCCGGCCTGCTTCCAGAGCCTGGCCAGCAGCATCGAGGCAGACGGGTCACGCTCGGAGGGCTTGAGGATGAACGCGTTACCCGTAGCGATCGCCATCGGCGCCATCCACAACGGCACCATCACCGGGAAGTTGAACGGCGTGATCCCCGCGACCACACCGAGCGGCTCACGGAAAGAGAACACATCGATGCCCGTGGAAACCTGGTCCGAGTAATCGCCCTTCAGCAGGGTCGGAATCCCGCAAGCGTATTCGATGACTTCCAGGCCGCGGCCGATCTCACCCTTCGCATCGGAGATGACCTTCCCGTGCTCTGCCGTAATCAGCTCAGCCAACTCATCCACGTGCGCCGCGACCAGTTCACGGAACTTGAACAGCACCGCGGTCCGCTTCGCCAACGAAATGTCACCCCAGGTATCGGCGGCGGCGCGGGCAGCGGCCACCGTGGCGTCCAGGTCCGCCCGGCTGGCCAGCCGCAACTCCCCGGACACGGCACCCGTGGCCGGGTTAAAAACCGGCTGCGTGCGGTCGCCCTCGCCGGCAGTCTCGGAACCGTTGATGAAGTGGTTGATGGTGGTGGTCTCAGTGGTGACAGTCATGGGGACTCTTCCTTGAGTGGGTGTGAGGGGTTTCTAGCCGAGCAGTTTGCGCTGGCGGGACTTGTGGTCGGTGTAGGTCTGGTAGGCCTGCTGGGTGGAGTCCAGTTCGGAGACCTGGGAGACAGGGACGTCCCACCAGGACTCGGAGGATGGGGCATCCAGCAGCGGGTCGGATTCGACGTGGATCAGGATGGGCCCGCCGCGTTCCGGGGCTGCTTTGGCGTCGCGGATGGCCTGTTCGAGTTCAGCGATGACCTTCTCGCCGGGCTCGATCCGGACCACCTTCACGCCCAGGGATTCGGCGTTCAGGGCCAGGTCCACCGGCAGGGTTTCGCCCTCGTCGAAGCTGTGCTGTTCCTCGTCCAAGGCCCGGTACTGGGTGCCGAACCGCTGGGAACCGAGCATTTCGGAGAGCGATCCGATGGAGGCGTAGCCGTGGTTCTGGATCAGGACCACGATCAGTTTGATCCGTTCGGCGACGGCGGTGACCAGTTCGGTGTGCATCATCAGGTAGGAGCCGTCCCCCACCATCACGACGACGTCGCGCTGGGTTCCGTTTCGCGCGGCCTCTGCGAGGGCTGCACGCTTGACGCCTAGCCCGCCCGGGATTTCGTAGCCCATGCAGGAGTACGCATACTCCACGTGGTAACCGAACGGGTCACGGACGCGCCACATTTTGTGCAGGTCCCCCGGCAGCGACCCCGCGGCACAGATCACCACGTCAGTGGCGTCCATGGCCCGGGAGGTGGCGCCGATGATCTCGTTCTGCGCCGGCAACGGTGTGTGCCGGGTGTCGAAGGCCTCGTCCACGGTGGCGTCCCAGCGCTGCTTCTGCACCGCGATGGCCGCTTCGAGGTCCGCACCGACGCGGTACCCGCCCAGGGCTGCATTGAGCTTGACCAGGGCCTTGCGGGCGTCGGCCACAATCGGCAGCGTGGTGCCGTGCTTGTACGCATCAATCGCGGCGACGTTGATGTTGATGAAGCGCACGTCCGGGTTCTGGAACGCCGTGCGGGACGCGGTGGTGAAGTCCTCGTAACGGGTGCCGATGCCGATGATCAGGTCCGCCTCCGCGGCGATGGCATTCGCCGCCGTCGTCCCCGTTGAGCCGATCGCGCCGAGGGAGAACTTGTGGTCCCAGGGCAGGACACCGACGCCGGCCTGCGTATTCCCCACCGGAATGCCGGTCAACTCAGCGAAAGCAGCGAGTTCGTCGTTGGCGTAGGCGTACAGGACACCACCGCCGGCGATGATCAGCGGCCGCTTGGCGGCACGGATCGCCTCGGCGGCTCGGGCGATATCGTCGTCGTCGGCGTCCGGGCGGCGGATCCGCCACTCCCGCTCGGCCAGGAACTCCTCCGGCACATCAAAAGCCTCGGCCTGGACATCCTGCGGCAGCGAAATCGTCACAGCACCTGTCTCCGCCGGATCCGTCAGGACCCGCAGGCCGTGGTGGAACGCCGAGAATAGCTGCTCCGGCCGGGAAACCCGGTCAAAGAATTTAGACAACGGCCTGAACGCGTCGTTGACCGTGATGTCGTAGGCATAGGGCTGTTCGAGCTGCTGCAGGACCGGGTCCGCGGCGCGCGTAGCGAACGTATCTGACGGCAGCAGCAGTACCGGGAGCCGGTTCGTCGTCGCCAAGGCCGCGCCGGTGAGCAGGTTCGAGGAACCCGGCCCGATCGAAGTGCTGATCGCGAACGTCTGGCGTCGACGGGTGTGCCGGGCGTACCCGACAGCCTGGTGCGCCTGCGCCTGCTCATTCCGTCCCTGATAGTAGGGCATGATCCGCGGGTCAAGCTGCTGGTATTGCTTCAAAGCCTGTCCGACACCGGCGACGTTGCCGTGCCCGAAGATCCCGAACGTGCCCGGAATCAGGCGTTCCCGGAAGTCCACCCCGCCGACGGAATCGACGGTGTACTGCTTGGAAAGATACTCGACGACGGCCTGGGCCACGGTCATTAGACGGGTCCCTGATGCTGTTCTCGTCCCCATGGGAAGTTACTCCGATACTTCTGCTGATGCGGTGTGGTTAAGGAGGGAAGCTGCGGTGGCCACGGCGCCGGCAACATCGCCGTCGGCCGGATACAACAACGTCCGCCCGACAGTGAGGCCCTGCACGCCGGGAAGCGCCAGGGCGGCTTCCCAACTGGCGAAGACTTCGTCCTGCGTACCGTCCGGATCCCCGCCCAACAAAACCGTGGGCATGGTGGTCGCAGCCATGACACGCTCCATGTCCGCCACGACCGGCAGCTTCATCCACGTGTACGCACTCGTGGAACCCAGGCCCTCGGCAATCGCGATCGACTTGATAACGGCGTTGGTGGACAGGTCATTGCGGACCTTGCCGTGTTCGCGGACGGACAGGAACGGTTCCACCATGGCGATCAGCTTCCGCTCAGCGAGGGAGTCAATGGCCTTCGCGGTCGCTTCCAGCAAGGACACAGTGTCCGGGTCGCCGAGGCAGATACGGGTCAGCATCTTGCCGCCGTCGGCCCCCAGCGCCTCCAGTGCAGCGGCCGTGTGGCCAGTGAAGCGGTCATCGAACTCGTTGACCAGGCCGGCGAGGCCGCCGCGGTTCATGGACCCGAAGACCAGCTTTCCTTCCAGCGCCCCCAGCAGGAGTAGGTCGTCCATGATGTCCGGCGAGGCGAGCACGCCGTCCACGTCCGGATTGGCCAGCGCAATCTGCAGCCGGTCCAGCAACTGGCGGCGGTCGGCCATGGCCACCGGATCATTCCCGACGGCGAGTGCACCGCGGGCGGGGTGGTCGGCGGCAACGATGAAATTCTGCCGGCCGTACTTCAAGCCAGGGTGCCGGCGCCGCGCCCCGGCTGCCCGGGCAATGGCGTCCGGATCCTCGAGCCGGATGGTGCTCAGGTGCGCATAGCGGCGGGGATCATCGTCCACGGCATTGTTCGAGGCAAGGGGCGTGAGAGTCACAGCGCTGCTCCTTCAGTAGCGACCTGTCCAGGGACAAGGCGGCCGCGTTCCGCCAGCAGCGAGGTGACCTCGTCCGGCGTCGGCATCGCATCGGCACAGGACAAACGGGAGGCAACAATCGCACCGGCGGCATTCGCGTAGTCCAGGACCTGCGCCAGCGGCCATCCGGACAGCAGACCGTGGCAGAACGCCCCGCCGAAGGAGTCTCCGGCGCCCAGGCCATTCATGGTCTCCACCGGAACCGGGGCGGACACCACTCGTTCGGTGCGGGTCTTGGCCATGACCCCTTCAGGTCCGAGCTTGACAACGGCGATCTCCACACCCGCAGCCAGCAGCCGGTCCGCCTGCTCATCAGGGGTCCCCTCGCCTACCGCGACGGCGCATTCCTTGTCATTGCCGATCGCCACCGTCACGTGCGGCAGGATCTTCGCGACCTGGGCCCGGGCTTCCTCTTCCGATGCCCAGAACATGGGCCGGTAGTCCAGGTCCAGGACAGTGAACTGGCCCTGTTCCAAGCCGGCCTTCGGGCGGGCCTCGTGGGCTTTGATGTGCGCTTCACGGCTGGGTTCCTGGCAGAGGCCGGTTACGGTGGACCAGAAGATGCCGGCGTCGCGAATCGCGTCCAGGTCCAACTCGGAAGCCTTGATCTGCAGGTCCGGAGCCGTGGGGAACCGGCCGTAGAAGTACAGCGGAGAGTCCTTCGGCGGTTTGATCGCACAGAAGGTCACGGCGGTGGGCCACTCCTTCACCGGCGTAACAAAGGAATCATCCACATTGAACTTCTTCAGTTCCCGGTGCAGGTACGTCCCGAACGCGTCATCACCGGTGCGGGTGATCACACCGGACCGGCGGCCGTGCCGGGCAGCTGCTACGGCAACGTTCGACGGCGATCCGCCGAGGTACTTCCCGAAGGACGTCACGTCCTCGAGGTCCACACCAATGTCGTTCGGGTAGATATCAACGCTGATGCGCCCGATCGTGAGCAGTTCGTGGGTCACGGTAATCGCGGACCTTTCTCGTTTGAACTCTGTACCTCTGAGCAGTTAGAGCTCCGGTTCCGACCCCCGTGAGCGGGGCCACAACCACTACTTTGCCCTAGAATCAATGTCCTGTCAAAGGTTTGTACTGACATATTTACAACTTGCCAAACCTGCGTTCACAAGCGTACGCCTGGCGGCCTTTCCACCGGAAAGGAGGCCTATTTCTTGGGTACAGCCAGCTCACCGGTGACATATTGGGCCCGGCCGAATCCAAAGGACCAGTCGCCCGCAGTGTTTTCCACATATCCAATAAAGACGTCCTCGCCGGCAATGCCTGCGTGGGCAAGCTTTTCCGCTACAGCTGCAAAGAGTCGCTGTTTTGCCGCCTGCGAGCGTCCGCCCTGCGTAAAGATCTGGATCATCACCACTTCGCTCGTGCGTTCAAATCCGAGGCCCGCGTCCTGGGCAAAAATCTGCCCGGCAGGGTGCTCGGTCAGGATATGGAAGTAGTCCCGCTCCGGGATCTTGTATTCCGCGAGGATCGCGTCATGGATCCCCTGGCTAAGACGGCGCAGGTCTTCGGCACTGCGTCCCTGGTTGACGTCGATGCGCACGAGCGGCATTTTTTCTCCTTTAGTTTGTCCTGACATACTAACAAACTTTACGCTCGTCAGGCAAGAGTCCCGGCAACGCTGGTGACCAAGCGCCACCCACTCCCCGAGGACAGACAGGAAACCAGTACGACGACGGACGGTCACCGTCGCAGCGATGGTGACCGTCCGTCGTCGTACTTATGCAGTTGTGCGGTTCCGCAGACACGCGGCCGGAACCAGGGTCCCGGAGATGCTTAGCCATTGAACTCCGCGGGGTGCGGGCCGGTGGGGCCGTCCTTTTCGAGGCCATCGATCACTGACAACTCGTCGGCGGTCAGCTCGAAGCCAAAGACATCCAGGCTTTTGCGTCCTGCTCTTGGATGGGATAAGAAAGCACAGCCTAGGAAAGGACGGTGACAGGCTCGGCGGCAACGGGGCCGCCGATGGGTACCTGCTGCGCGGCAGTCCGCTTGGCCCGGGCGGCGGCGATGATCATCACGCCGAGTCCGAGGAGGGTGATGGCGGCGCCGGCCCAGATGGGCGAGGTGTAGCCGAGCCCGGCGGTGATGGTCACGCCGCCGAGCCAGGCTCCGAGGGCGTTGCCTACGTTGAAGGCACCGATGTTGGCGCCCGAGGCCAGGGTGGGGGCGCGGCTGGCATATTTCATGACGCGCATCTGCAGGCCTGGGACGGTGGCGAATCCGAAGCCGCCCATCAGGACTATCGAGGTGACCGTAAGGACCTGATTGCCGGCGGTCAGGGCAAAGCCGACGAGAACAACCACCAGGACGGCGAGTACCACCATGAGGGTGCGGTCCACGTTCCGGTCCGCTGCCTTGCCGCCCAGGGTGTTGCCGATGAAGAGCCCCACGCCGAAGACGATCAGCAGCCACGGCACAGTGGTCGCCGCGAAGCCGGAGACCTCGGTGAGCGTGAAGGCGATATATGTGAAGGCGCCGAACATGCCGCCGTAGCCGAGGATCGTAACCAGGATGGAGAGCCACACCTGGCCGGATCGGAAGGCACGAAGTTCGCTGCGGAGGGTTCCCGGAGTAGTGTCCCCGTGACCGGTTTTGGGAACCAGGGTGAGGATTCCCGCCAGGGCGATGACGCCAATGACGGTGATGGCCCAGAAGGTGGAGCGCCAGCCTGCCGCCTGTCCCAGCATTGTACCGAAGGGCACGCCCAGGACATTGGCCGCGGTGAGCCCGGTGAACATGATGGCGATGGCCCCGGCCTTCTTGGTGGGAGCCACCATGTCCGCGGCCACCACGGCACCGATGCCGAAGAAGGCGCCGTGGGCCAGGGCGGCGATGATGCGTCCGACCATCATCATCCCGTAGCCGGGAGCGATCGCGGAGATCAGGTTGCCGGCGATGAACAGCACCAGCAGCACCGCCAGGACGGGCTTGCGTTCGAACCGGGTGACGGCCGCGGTGAGCAGCAGGGCGCCGACAACGACGGCGAGGGCGTAACCGGAGATCAGCCAGCCTGCCGTGGCCTCGCTGACCTGGAAATCGGCGGCAACCTCGGGCAGCAGGCCCATGATGACGAACTCGGTGAGTCCGATGCCGAACCCGCCAAGGGCGAGGGCTATCAGGCCAATGGGCATGGGATGCTCCTTCAAAAACTGTACGGAATGAGATAGGACGCGTAAGCTAGTAGTTGCAGACGCGTTATTTATTGTTGCACACGCAAATACAACGCGCAAGCAACTATTATTGGTCGTGTCCGCACACATGCCATTGGGCCGCTGGACAGCATCGGAAGAGGATAAAGAAATGGGCATCAAGGACGACGCCATGGAGGTCCGGGCGCAGGGTTGGCGCACTCTGGCGGCGCTGCACGGGATGATCGAAGGTGAGCTGGAACGCTCGCTCCAGGCCGAATCACAGCTATCAGTAGTGGAGTACACCGTGCTGGACGCGCTCAGCCGGCAGGACGGCTGGCACATGCGAATGCAGCAACTGGCCCGCGCCACCGCCCTCAGCGCCAGCGCCACCACCCGCCTGGTAAACCGGCTCGAGGAAAGGGGCCTCCTGACCCGGATCCTCTGCGCGGACGACCGCCGCGGAATCTACACCGAGCTCACGGCCGGTGGGATCAAGCTGCTGGAGGAGGCCCGGCCGGTACACGATGCCACCCTGGAACGCGCCCTGGCCGAGGCCCATGAGGTTCCCGAACTGGCCGCCCTGGTGGACGCCCTCCCCGGCCTCCACGCCCCGGTCTAGCCGCGCTGCCGCATCGCGTTTTTATCGAGATAACCCCCGGTAAACCTCACGCGCGGCATTAGCTGGACAAAAACTCCTTGACCGGCGGCCACATAAGGCATAGATTTGTAATCAACCAATAAGTTGATCAACGATTTGGTTGATTTTGATTCAGGAAGGCCCCGCAGCACGATGAAGTCCACCGACGACGCCTCACTGGACTCGGCTTTTATGGCCCTGGCCGACCCCGTGCGACGCCTCATCATCGCCCGGCTCAGCCGGGGCCCGGCCACGGTAAACGAATTGGCGGAACCATTCGCGATCACCAAGCAGGCGGTCTCGAAGCACATCCAGGTACTCGAGCAGGCACAGCTGGTCACCAGGACCCGCGACGCGCAACGCCGGCCCGTCCACCTGAACCCCGCACGGCTGGAGGCGCTCACCGCATGGATTGACCAGTACCGGTTGGTCCGCGAGGGGCAGTTCCGCAGCCTCGATGCCGTGCTCCACCATTCCAGCGCCGCCGCGAGCGGCACACAGGCAAAGGACCCATCATGAGCAACGAACTGAAACTCAGCATCCCAGAGGGACTCCCCTTTATCGACTACGAGCGGGAGTTCGACTTCCCGGTGGCGGACGTGTTCCGCGCCCACAAGGACCCGGACCTGATCGTCCAGTGGCTCGGTCCGCGGGGACTCAAGATGGAAATCAACCACTACGATTTCCGCACCGGCGGCGGCTACAGCTACGTACACACGGGGCCGGACGGCGTCGCCTACGAATTCAAGGGAATCTTTCACACTGTCCGTGAAAACGAGTTCGCCATCCAGACCTTCGAATTCGGCGGCTACCCGGACATCGTCAGCCTCGAGTTCATGACCTTCGAGGACCTCGGCAACGGACGCACCCGCCTGAAGGGCCACTCGGTCTACCCCACGCAGGAGGCACGGGACGGCATGGCGCAGTCCGGCATGGAGGGTGGAATGACGGAGGGCTACGAGCGGCTGGATGAACTGCTCAGCGGCGCTAAAGTCTGAAATCCAAAAACACCAAGTACGACGACGGACGGTCACCTTTCCCGTGAAGGTGACCGTCCGTCGTCGTGCGTAAGCAGGAAACGCGGGGTCACCGCACCGTCCCGAGGGACGGCGGGTGACCCCGCGCTGCTGTGTGGAGCTGTGGAGCCTAGAGCGCCGCGTAAACTTCGCGAAGCAGTTTGGCGGTCTCGGAAGGCGTCTTGCCAACCTTGACGCCTGCAGCCTCAAGGGCTTCCTTCTTGGCCTGGGCGGTTCCGGCGGAACCGGAGACGATGGCACCGGCGTGGCCCATGGTCTTGCCCTCGGGAGCGGTGAAGCCGGCCACGTAGCCAACAACCGGCTTCGTGACGTTGGCCTTGATGAAGTCAGCCGCACGCTCTTCAGCGTCGCCACCGATTTCGCCGATCATGACGATCGCCTTGGTCTCGGGGTCGGCCTCGAATGCAGCCAGGGCGTCGATGTGGGTGGTACCGATGACGGGGTCGCCGCCGATGCCGATGGCGGTGGAGAAGCCAAGGTCGCGCAGTTCGTACATCATCTGGTAGGTCAGGGTGCCCGACTTGGAAACCAAGCCAATGGGGCCCTTGCCCGTGATGTTGGCCGGGGTGATGCCAACCAGGGCCTCGCCCGGAGTGATGATCCCGGGGCAGTTCGGGCCGATGATGCGGGTGACCTGGTTGCCGTCTGCGTCAACCTTGGACTGGGCCAATGCCCAGAACTCGGCGGAATCCTGGACCGGAACGCCTTCGGTGATGACAACGACCAGGCCGATGCCTGCCTCGATGGCTTCAACAACGGCGTTCTTGGTGAAGGCCGGGGGCACGAAGACGATGGAGACGTCGGCGCCGGTTTCGGCCATGGCTTCCTTGACGGTGCCGAAAACAGTGATCTCGGTTTCGCCGTGCAGGACCGTGGTGCCGGCCTTACGGGCGTTGACGCCGCCAACAATGTTGGTGCCGGCCTTGAGCATCAGGGCGGTGTGCTTGGTGCCTTCGCCGCCGGTGATGCCCTGGACGATGACCTTGGAGTCCTTGTTCAGATAGATAGACATGGTGCGTCCCTTTACTTAGCTGCGTTGGCGAGCTCGGCGGCCTTGTCGGCGCCCTCGTCCATGGTGGCGGCCAGGGTAACCAGCGGGTGGTTGGCCTCGGCCAGGATGCGGCGGCCTTCCTCAACGTTGTTGCCGTCGAGGCGGACTACCAGCGGCTTGTTCGCGGAGTGGCCCAGCTCGGCCAGAGCACCAACGATGCCCTTGGCTACGGCGTCACACGCGGTGATGCCACCGAAGACGTTCACGAACACGGACTTGACCTGCTCGTCACCGAGGATGACGTCAAGGCCGGCTGCCATGACCTCGGCGGAAGCTCCACCTCCGATGTCCAGGAAGTTGGCGGGCTTGACGTTGCCGTGGTTTTCGCCGGCGTAGGCAACAACGTCCAGGGTGGACATGACCAGGCCTGCACCGTTTCCGATGATGCCTACGGAGCCGTCCAGCTTGACGTAGTTCAGGTCCTGCGCCTTGGCCTTGGCCTCGAGCGGATCGGCAGCGTCCTTGTCTTCAAGGAGGGCGTGCTTGGCGTGGCGGAAGTCGGCGTTCTCGTCCAGCGAGACCTTGCCGTCCAGTGCCACGATGTCGCCGGCGCCGGTCTTGACGAGCGGGTTGACCTCCACCAGGGTGGCGTCTTCCTTCTTGAAGACGTCCCAGAGCTTGAGGATCACGGCGGCGACCTTGCCGCGCAGTTCCTCAGCGAAGCCTGCAGCTGCAACGATTTCGTCAGCCTTAGCCTGGTCGATGCCGACGGCGGGGTCGATGGCGATCTTGGCCAGTGCTTCCGGACGTTCGACGGCCAGCTGCTCGATCTCCATGCCGCCCTCAACCGAGCACATGGCCAGATAGTTGCGGTTTGCCCGGTCGAGCAGGACGGAGAAGTAGTATTCCTCGGCGATGTCCGCACCCTGGGCGATCATCACCTTGTTAACGGTGTGGCCCTTGATGTCCATGCCCAGGATGTTGGTGGAGTGCTCAAGTGCCTCATCGGCGGTCTTGGCAACCTTGACGCCGCCGGCCTTACCGCGGCCACCGGCCTTAACCTGGGCCTTAACGACAGTTACGCCGCCGATCTTCTCGGCAGCTGCCTTTGCTTCTTCTGGGGTGTACGCCACGATGCCAGCAAGCACGGGTACACCGTGCGCCTCGAACATATCGCGCGCCTGGTATTCAAACAGGTCCACGGTTTAGTGTCCTTCTACGTCGAAGTAGTTTCTGTACAGTCGGACACCATCGAAGACGGTGACCGGGCTGCGGAATTGCACGCACCGGCGGCCTGTTGGAAACGAGCCACGCGGCGTGATGCTCCATGGGGAACTCTAGTCCTTTGTGGGGACCGGCCCGTCCCAGACTACCGCTTATGTGAGTAAGGACACTATTCTATGGGACGTAGAAAAAGCCCTAGATTACGGGGTTTTTGCGGCCTCCGACGGGGCCGGGGAAGCAGGTCTTGAAGCCTCGGAAATAAGTTCGTAGCGGTCCCTGGCAACAAAAAAACCGACGCCGGCGGACACGTTTCCGCACGCCACGCCGCCGTTGTAGGCCGAACAACGCAGCCCGTTCCGCTCCAGGTTCTGTCCCTCGGCAAGCACCGGCAGCTGGGTGATCGTGCCGGTTTTGTTTCCCTTCGGCCCATAAGCTGCCTCCATTTGTGTGACGCCGGAACGGCACCCCCCATACGTGGCAGATTCCGGGGTCAGAAGCGCGGTTCCGCCGAGATACCCCAGGCCCGTGCCGGCGCAATCGTCCTTCACGTCATCGGCTGCCGGCAGGGGAAACTTCGCGAGCTCGCAGTGCGCCACGGGAACGGTGGGCAGTTTGTTGTTCGCGCCGTCACTGAAGTTGTTCCGCTCATAGGGGAGGTTGACGTGTTCACCCCGGGCCGAGGTCAGCGAACAAACGACGCTGCGGTCCTCGGTCACGAAGGACAGGATGTCTTCGCCGGCCCTGAACGGGGCAGTATCCACCAGGGCCGCCTGTTCCAGTTGTTTCAGTGCGGGCAGCGGCGGCGGAGCCACGTAGCCGGGGTCCTCGGTGGTGATGGTGCACGCAGTGCCAGCCAGCAGGAAGAAGGCGGCCAGGATCCCCAAGACAGTCCGTCGCATGGGCTCCATTATGCCGGTCCGGTGACCTTATCCGCCGGTCGGCTTCCGCACACCCTCGACGACGGCGGCAGCAGCCTCAGCTGGATCCGTCCGGTCGAACTGCTCCCGCATCTTCCGCGCGCGCTCTTTCCAGCTGGGATTGGCCAGAATATTCTCCACGGCTTTGGCAATGGCGGCTGGCTTTGGGGAGTCCGAGTGGAGGTTTATGCCTACACCGGCATATTCCACCCGGGCGTTGACGTCGCTCTTTCCCTCGTTGATGCCCGAAACCACCAACGGAACACCCATCGACAGGCTCAGTTGCACACCTCCGAAGCCACCGTTGGTGATGAACACATCGGTGAACTCGAAGACGCGGGCGAAATCGACAAAATCCCGGACGACGATGTTGGGCTGTGGGTATTTGGCCTTGAGCGCCTCCGTTCCACGGCCGCCGGTCGCAACGATCACCAGGGCGTCCATGTCCTTCACGGCTTCGAGGGCGGGAATGATCAGTTTGTCCTGATCCAGGTTGTCCACTGTCCCTTGCGTCACCACCAAAGTGGCAGGATAGGCGGGCCATGCCTCGCCGTCACCGGCCTCCGGACCGGCTGGAGTTGTGGGCCGATAGGGCAGGAGGGCTCCCACGTAATGGACTTTCGGGTTGACGTGCCTGCGCGGAAAGTCGAACGACTCCGGGCCCGTCTGGATGATGGCTTCAGAGCAACGGTAGGGCTCGTCGGTCAACCGCCCGCGGCGGGGTACCACTTGGCCATAGGCATCGTGCTGCCGCCGGTAGCTTTGGCTGGCAGGCCTCAGGATGACCTTGTCGGAAAGAAGGCCTGCCGCAGCCTGCACCACCCGTTCCACGGGATTGCGGGGCGGCTTGAACCCAAAGAACAGCGGCGGCACCAAGAGGTCGCTCTCCATGTTCGGGATAGCTACAAAATTCACCAGGGGCTTGCCCATCAAGTGGGAAACCAGCCGGTGAATGAACATGGAACTGTCCACCACCGCAACATCGAAGGGAAAGTCCGCTTCCAACTCCCGGATGTCCTCGAAAAAATTGCTGACGTTGCTGGCAAAGATCTTTTCCCCGTCGAAACCGATCGCCAATGGGCCCTTGAGCTTAGCCCGTTCCGGATACAGTTCGTTCAGGTTGTCAGCCCGGTGCTCGATGGCCCGGCGGAAGGGGAAATGCCGGATCCCCAGGCTCTGGAGCCGGTCAGCGAAAGTGGGACCCGTGTACCAGGCAACCTCGTGGCCGCGGTCCTTAAGCCGCATCGCCACCCCTGTCATCGGGTTGAAGTGGCCGTCGATTGCCTGGCTTGCGAACAGGATCTTCACGGTAGTGCCCCGAATCTGCCGTTATGGATACGCCCCAGCCCGGTTCCGTGGCTGCCCGCGCGTTCCTGAACTGTATGACAGACCCAGTCCTTGGACAAGGGCAGGCAGCCTAGGCGTCGAGCTTGGTCAACGGCGCGTACCGCAGGAGGAGCCGCTTCTCCCCCACATCGAATTTAACCTTTGCCACGGTCTTGTCGCCGGCCCCTTCCAGTGCCAGCACCGTCCCGTTGCCGAAGCTCGTGTGGTTGACCTTGTCCCCCACGCTGACTGCCACAATTTCCTTCTGCGGCTGCACGCGGTTCTTCGCGATGGCCGCGGGAACGTCCGCGTTGAAACCGGCCGAAGAATCGGCCGCCGCCCCTCGTGCCGTGCCGGCACCCCAGAAGGATCCGCTGTACCGGTTGGACCCGATGGATCCACCGCCCCAGCCGCCGCTGGACTGCCGACTGGTGCCTTCCCGCTTCCACTCCATCAGCTCGGCCGGGATTTCCTCCAGGAACTGGCTGGCGGGGTTGTACTGGCTCTGGCCCCACATGCTGCGGACCTCGGAGCGGGTGACATATAGCCGTTTGCGGGCGCGGGTCAGGCCCACATAGGCCAGCCGCCGCTCCTCGGCAAGTTCCTTCGGATCCGTGGCGGACCGCTGGTGAGGGAAAAGCCCGTGCTCCATCCCGGTCAGGAACACCACCGGGAATTCGAGTCCTTTGGCTGTGTGGAGGGTCATCAGGGTGACCACTCCCAGCCGCTTCGCTTCCGCCACCGCGGCATCGATATCAGCACCCGGCGCGTCCGGGATCTGGTCAGCATCAGCCACCAGCGAGACCTGTTCCAGGAAGGCGCCCAGCGTCCCCTCCGGATTCTCCTGCTCGTACTCGCGGACGACGGCGACGAGTTCCGCCAGGTTTTCCACGCGGGACTCGTCCTGGGGGTCGGTGCTCGAACGCAGGCCTGCGAGGTAACCGGTCTGCTCCAATACCGCCTCGAGGGCCGCGGCGGCGCCTGAGCCTGCCGCTACCTCAGCGAGGTCGTCGAGAAGTTTCACGAAGCCCAGCACCGCGTTGACGGAACGGGTGGCCATGCCCGGGGCTTCCTCGGCACGGCGGGCCGCAGCCATGAAGGACATCCGCTCCCGCTGTGCCAGCGCGGCCACGGCGCCCTCGGCGCGGTCGCCGATTCCGCGCTTGGGTTCGTTCAGAACGCGCCGCAGGTTGACGTCGTCGTCCGGGTTAACCAGGACGCGGAGGTACGCGAGGGCGTCCTTGATTTCCTTGCGCTCGTAGAATCGCGTGCCGCCCACCACCTTGTACGGCAAGCCGACGCGCACCAGGACATCCTCGATGGAGCGGGACTGGGCGTTAGTGCGGTAGAAAATGGCGACGTCGCCGGGGCGCAGGTTGTCCTCGTCCTGGAGCCGGTCGATTTCCTTGGCAATGAACTGGGCTTCGTCGTGCTCATTTTCGCCCACATAGCCGATGATCTTGTGGCCCTCGCCCTCGGCCGTCCACAGCCGCTTCTCGGGGCGGTTGGGGTTCCGCGAGATGACGGAGTTGGCGGCGCTGAGGATGTTCTGGGTGGAGCGGTAGTTTTGCTCCAGCTTGATGGTGCGCGCCTCAGGGTAGTCGTTTTCGAACTCCACGATGTTGCGGATGTCGGCGCCGCGGAAGGCGTAGATCGATTGGTCGGAGTCGCCCACCACAGTGAGCTCGGACGCGCCGGGCCCTTCGCCTACGATTTCGCGCACCAGCGCGTACTGGGCGTGGTTGGTGTCCTGGTACTCGTCCACCAGGACGTGCCGGAACCGCCGCCGGTAGGAATCCGCGAGCGCAGGAAATGCCCGGAACATGTAGACGGTCTCCGCGATGAGGTCGTCAAAGTCCATGGCGTTGGCCTGGCGCAGCCGCTGGGTGTAGCCCTTGAAGACGTCCGCCACGGCGGACTCGAAGGGGTCGTTGTGGTTGGCGGACAAAGCGTAGGAATCGGCATCGATGAGCTCATTCTTGAGCGCCGAGATCTTGTGCTGGATGGCCTTGGGCGCGAACTTCTTGGGATCAAGGTCAAGGCTCTTGGACACCTGCGTGACCAGCCGGAGCGAGTCCGCTGAGTCGTAGATGGAGAAGTTGGACTTCAGGCCGATATTGGCCGCTTCCTGCCGCAGGATGCGTACGCAGGAGGAGTGGAAAGTGGAGATCCACATAATCTTCGCCCGGGCGCCCACCAACGCCTCGATGCGCTCCCGCATTTCCGCGGCCGCCTTGTTGGTGAACGTGATGGCCAGGATCTCGCCGTGGTGTGCCCGGCGGGTGGCGATCAGGTAGGCGATCCTGTTACTGAGGACACGGGTTTTGCCCGAACCTGCGCCCGCCACAATCAGCAGGGCGCTGCCGGCATGTTTGACGGCTTCTTCCTGCTGGGGGTTGAGTCCCTGCAGGAGCTCCGCGGCGTCCGGCCGGTGGTGCGCGGCCTGGTGGGTTTCCGCGCTCCGGCCTCCCCCGCCGCCTCCCATTTCGGCGGCCGTCGCCAAGCCCTCAGGGCGCGACTTGGTGCGGGCAGCGGCCGCCGGGGCGGCCTTGAACGGTCCGTCAGAGTACGGGTCAAACAACATATCCATGGTGCCTACAAGTCTAGGCGGTGGGGCCGACACTCACTTCCGGCCTGTGGATTACTGCGAGCAAGCCCGCGCGACACCAACATCTCCCAGGCAGCGGGGCTCAGGCCACCGAGCCGGACTCAAGGGCCGCACGCAACTCGCGTACCGCCGTCGTGCCTCCAGCCATGAACCATTCCAGGCCGTTGATCCGGACCGTGTCCGTGGCACCGCCGGCGGCGCGGACGATCGCCTTGCCAGGGAGCCAGTCCCACTCGGGGCAGCTGTGCTGGAACCAGCAGCCCAGCTGGCCGTCGGCCACCCGCCCCAGGTCGCAGGACCCGGAGCCGAGCATCCGCAGAGCCGCGGCGGAGGTTGCGGCAGCGTGCCAGGGCATTGCGCACAGCGGATCCATCAGCCACGTGGGATGGATGTACGTTGCCGCGCCGAGCTCCGCCACCGGGGTGCCGTTGCGGGATCCGTTGTTGTCGCGGAAGATCCCCAGGCTCTCGCCGTTCAGGGTCGCCTTCCGCGTGCTGCCGCCCAGCCAGAGCTTGTCCTCTTCCGGCTGGAAAATAGCTCCGAGCAGCACGTCCGAGGAGTCCTTAAGCGCGATGGCCGAGCACCAGTAGGTGGAGCCGTGGAGGAAGTTGTACGTGCCGTCCACGGGGTCGATGACCCAGGTCCGCCCGCTGGTTCCCCGCACCGAGGCGCCTTCCTCACCCAGGATGCCGTCCTCGGGGCGGCAGCGGCGGAGCTGCTCGAGGACGTACGCCTCAGCCGCATGGTCCGCGGCCGTTACCACGTCAGAAACGGAGGTTTTCTGCTGGGACTGGAGGCCGGCCATACGCATCAGCAGCGCCAACTGCCCCGCCTCCCGGACCAGCGCGGATGCCAGCTGGTAGTCGTCCAGTGAGGGGTCAAGTTCAACAGCGCTATGCCGGCCTATGGTCATGCACCCAGTTTATGGGGCGGGATAATGGTGGCATGGCCAAGACACCTGCGCAGCGGATCAAGAAGCACGGCTCCAAGGCGGCTGTTCCGCAGCACCACCTCCCGCCGGTGATCAATCCCACCACTGACCGGTCCCCGCAGACAGCCCGGAACAACAGCAACCTGATCGTCATCGCCGGGGTCGTGGCCAGCCTGTTCCTGTTCTGGTACGTCCACCTGCTGACCCTGGACCAGCTGCGGCAGCTCGCCAGCGGGCTGGCTATGCCGGATTCGCTGGTAGGTGGCTTCGACACCGCTTACGTCGGCGAGCTGCATACTGCCATGAACGACGACGCCCGCGGCCAGCTCAACTACGTGCACAAGACGGCCGGCACACTCTTCCCGCTGATATTTGGTTTCACCTGGCTCTTGTTGATCGGCACGAACGTGGCCCGGAAGGCCCTTCGGTGGGCCCTCTGGGCAGTCCCGCTGCTGTTCGTGGTAGTCCGGTTGTGGGGCAACGTCGCCATCGACACGGCGTTGGCGGCAGGAACGCCCGACGCCGGCCAGGTCGCCTTGGCGTCCAGCCTCACCGTTGCCGGGTGGGTACTGTTCGTCCTCAGCCTGCTGACCGGGGCGGCGGCAGTGTTCCTGGGCAAGCGGCCGCGGCAGAAAGCCAACTCCCCATCGACTGCTCCGTAACAGCCCTTTTGAGCTCCCTAAACGGCGTTTACGGAGCAACGGATGGGTGAAGGCGGCCTTCCTGGCGGTGCCTGTGCACCCGTTGCGCGACCACCAGCCCGGCGGCCGCCATTCCCACGGTGACGGGATAGCCCATCAGCCGCTCCAGGGTGCCGGGTTCGGGAACGTCCATCCTTGTCAGTCCACCAGTAACCAGCGCGGCGGCGGACACCACGCCGCACGCCAGGATGAACCATCCCAACGGTGTCTGGTTCAGCCACAGTATGCCCAGCACAAGCAGTGCCGCGGCCCCGGCGATGAAATACATCACTGCACCGGCAAAATGCCAGGCTGAGCCCACGTCCTCGGGAACCAGCCCCACGATGACCGTGCCTGCTCCCGCGATCCCGGTCAGTGCCCGCATCCAGAGGGCCGCCAACCAGGGTTTCCTGCGCCCCGGATGGACGCGCACACCCGCCCGGGCGGCGATGCACAACAGCCCGGAACTCAGCAGCAGCGCCCCGAGGAGCATGCCCAGCCCCTGGACGACGAACGAGGCGTTCATGAGCCAATGCAGCGGCGAGCACACGTCCCGGCCGTCGTAGATCCCGCAATGAACCGCGCCCAGGTCACTGATGTAGCCAGTCCGTCGGTCATAGGGCTGCGGTCCGGCCCACGCCCCGATCACCGCTGTTTCCGCGGCAAAATACTGCAGGACGCTCAGGACGGACCAGGCACCGACGTACTGGCGGGTGGAGGCCGTGTCCGGGATGTAAACGGTGGCTGGAGCGGACGTCGGGCCTGATCTCATGCCAAGAGCGTAGTACGGCCTCCCACCTTGTATGCTTATATCCGTGTCCGGACGGACCGGCCCTGCCGGTACAGCGGATGCGCGCCCTCGTAGCTCAGTGGATAGAGCACGGCTCTCCTAAAGCCGGTGTCGTTGGTTCGATTCCAATCGAGGGCACTTGAACCTTCCTGAACCCCAGGCTCCCGGGCAGACGGGGGCGGATTTTGATCTCCGCGCCTACCTGCTCGGTCCGTCGCAGGCTGCACGCTGGGCCGTTGAACGGCAGCTGCTGGACCGGACGGCAGGCACCCGCGGAACCTTTTCCGGCGTCGTACTTTTTTCCTCCACGGACGACGGCGGTTTGCACCTTCGCGAAGAGGGGACCATGCGCTGGCCTACCTTCACGGGCCCGGCCTCCCGCGAGTACCTTCTCAAGCCCGCTGAACAGCGTGATGCGATGGACGTATTCTTTGCCGACGGGCGGCCCTTCCACCGGATGAGCTTCACGCCGGAAGCGAACCTGGACAACCACTGGTGCGATCCCGACACCTACCGGGTGGCCTATGCGCTGGAGGGCCCGGACCGGTTTAGCTACACCTGGGACGTCCGCGGGCCCAGCAAGGACCTGCTGCTATCGTCCACGTTGAACCGGCTAGGCTCGAAACCGTGAAAGCCCGCATCGTTGTGTCCGCCGTCTGTGTCTTCGACGCCGCCGGGCGGCTCCTGACCGTCCGCAAACGCGGCACCAGCATGTTCATGCACCCCGGCGGCAAGCCCGAACCGGGCGAAACCGCCGCCCACGCTGCAGCCCGGGAGCTCCAGGAGGAAGTGGGGATCATCGTGGATCCGGACGAGCTACAGCTGATGGGCGTGTGGATCGCGGACGCCGCCAACGAGGCCTCCACCGACATTGAGGCAACCGTGTTCACCGCTCCGGGGACGTGGACGGCGCACCCCTCGGCCGAGATCGACGAGATCCGCTGGCTAGACCTGGCTGCCTTGGATCAGGGAGCCAGGTTGCCCGCGGACCTCGCGCCGCTCCTGACAGACCACATCCTGCCAGAACTGGCCACACTGCGCCCCGGCCCAAGTAGGTAGCAGCAGATGTCGTTTTGACGGCTCAAAACGACATCTGCTGCTACCTAGTTGGGCAAAACCGCTAGAACTCCGGAACGGCTTCCGCGGCCACCGCAGTGGCCTCCGCGAACTGCGTCCGGTACAGCTCCGCATAGCGACCCTCGGCCGCCAGCAGCTCCGTGTGTGTTCCGCGCTCCACGATCTGGCCGTCCTCGACTACCAGGATCACGTCGGCAGCGCGGATGGTGGAGAGCCTGTGGGCAATCACGACGGCGGTGCGCCCCTCGAGCGCCGCGCCCAAGGCCGCCTGCACGGCAGCTTCGTTGGTGGAGTCGAGTGCGGCAGTCGCCTCATCGAGGATGACCACCCTGGGCTGGGAAATGAGCAGCCTGGCGATGGTGAGCCGCTGGCGTTCACCGCCGGAAAGACGGTATCCCCGCTCCCCCACCACGGTGTCCAGGCCGTCGGGAAGGGACCGGATCATCGTCTCGAGGCGGGCCTGCCGGATGGCTTCCCACATGTCGTCGTCGGTGGCGTCCGGCTTGGCGAGCCGGAGGTTGGAGGCGATGCTCTCGTGGAAGAGGTGCCCGTCCTGGGTCACCATGCCCAGGGTGTCACGCAGGGAATCGAAGGTGGCGTCGCGGACGTCCAGCCCCGTCCCCGGAATGGTGCCGCCGAGCCGCACGGCGCCGGAGTCGACGTCGTACAGCCTTGAAAGCAGCTGGGCAATGGTGGACTTTCCCGCACCGGAAGAGCCCACCAGGGCCACGGTCTGCCCCGGTTCCACCCGGAAGCTGACGCCGTGCAGCACCTCTTCGCCGCCGCGGGTGTCAAGGGTGGACACTTCTTCGAGGGAGGCCAGTGACACCTTGTCCGCCGAAGGGTAGGCGAAACGGACGTCGTGGAATTCCACGGAGACGGGTCCCTGCGGTACCTCGACGGCGTCGGGCTTCTGCTGGATCAGTGGCTTCAGGTCCAGGATTTCGAAGACCCGCTCGAAGCTGACCAGGGCACTCATGATTTCCACCCGGGCATTGGACAGCGCAGTCAGCGGTGCGTACAGGCGCGTCAGCAGCAGCGCGAGCACCACCACGTCGCCCGGAGCAAGCTGGCCGGATATGGCCAGCACACCGCCCAGTCCGTAGACCAGGGCAAGGGCGAGGGCCGAAACCAGGGTCAGCGCCGTGACGAAGGTGAACTGCAGCATGGCCGTGCGGACGCCGATGTCACGGACCCGGCCGGCCCGGACCGCGAACTCATGTGATTCTTCGTCCGGCCGGCCGAACAGCTTGACCAGCGTGGCGCCAGGGGCGGAGAAGCGCTCTGTCATCTGGGTGCCCATGGCGGCGTTATGTTCGGCGGCTTCGCGGCGGAGGTCAGCAAGGCGGGAACCCATGCGGCGTGCGGGGATCAGGAAGATCGGCAGCAGGACCATGGCCAGCACGGTGACCTGCCAGGACGTGCCGAGCATAACGATCAGCGTCAGGACCAGCGCCACGACGTTGCTGACCACCCCGGACAGGGTCCCGGCGAAGGCGGACTGCGCTCCGATGACGTCGTTATTGAGGCGGCTGACCAGGGCGCCGGTCCGGGTGCGGGTGAAGAACGCAATGGGCATCTTCTGCACGTGGTCGAAGACCTTGGTGCGCAGGTCAACAATGACGCCTTCGCCGATGGTGGAGGACAGCCAGCGGCTGACCAGCCCCAGTCCGGCTTCGGCCACGGCCACGACGGCGATCAGCACGGCCAGCCGGATGACTTGGTCCGTGCCTGCCTGGGCCACGATGGCGTCAACCACCTGGCCAGCCAGGACAGGCGTGGCTACTGCCAGGAAGGCCATCCCAACCGAAAGCGCCACGAAGGCTATCAGTTTTCCGCGGTGCGGGCGGGCAAAGCCCAGAACCCGTTTCAGGGTTTCCTTGGAGAAGGGCTTGGAGCCGCTCTTTGCGCGGGTGATGCTGTACAGGGTGTGCCAGGCGGCGCCATCCATGCTCATAGCTGCTGCCCCGTCGCGCCGGTCATCAATTCAGTTACCATTCCATCTTCCACATTCCACCGGACGTCGAGCTGAACGTTTTCGAGCAGCCTCCGGTCATGGGTTACCAACAACAAAGCGCCCTCATAACTTCCCAGTGCCTCCTCCAACTGTTCGATGGCCGGGAGGTCAAGGTGGTTGGTGGGCTCGTCCAGTACCAGCAGGTTGACGCCGCGGGCCTGCAGCAGGGCCAGTGCGGCCCTCGTCCGTTCCCCGGGTGAGAGGGAATTCACGGGGCGGGCCGTATGGTCGGCCTTCAGCCCGAATTTGGCCAGCAGTGTGCGGACCTCCGCCGCCGTCAGGTTCGTGAGGACGGCTTCGACGGCGTCTGCCAGGGTGAGGTGGCCAGCCAAAAGTCCGCGGGCCTGGTCAATTTCTCCGATGGCCACCGAGGCACCCATGGCTGCGTTGCCGGAGTCTGGTGCCTGGATGCCCAGGAGCAGCCGCAGCAACGTCGACTTGCCCGCTCCATTGGGTCCTGTGATGCCGATCCGCTCTCCTGCGTTGAGCTGGAGGTTGACGGGGCCCAGCGTAAAGTCGCCCTGCTTGACCACTGCGTCCCGCAGCGTTGCCACCACCGCGCTGGAGCGGGGCGCCTGGCCGATGGTGAACTGCAACTGCCATTCCTTCCGCGGTTCCTCCACTACGTCCAGCCGGGCGATGCGGGACTCCATCTGCCGGACCTTCTGGGCCTGCTTCTCGGAGGACACGGTGCTCGCGGCGCGGCGGATCTTGTCGTTGTCGGGGCTTTTCTTCATGGCGTTCCGCACGCCCTGGGAACTCCACTCACGCTGTGTCCGGGCGCGCGAGACGAGATCCGCCTTCGTGGAGGCGAATTCCTCGAAGCGTTCCCGTGCGTGGCGGCGGGCCACGGCGCGTTCCTCCAGGAAGGCCTCGTAACCGCCGTCGTAGACCGCCACCGAGTTCTGGGCCAGGTCCAGTTCCACAATGGTGGTGACGCAGCGGGCCAGGAATTCGCGGTCGTGGGACACCAGCACCACACCGCCCCGCAGTCCTTGCACAAACGCCTCGAGTTTGGCCAGGCCCGCGAGGTCAAGGTCGTTGGTGGGCTCGTCCAACAGCACAATGTCGAAGCGGCTGAGCAGCAGGGCGGCAAGGGCAACACGGGCGGCCTGGCCGCCGGAGAGGCCTGTCATGGGAGCGTCAGTGCCGGTCTCCAGCCCCAGGTCTGCAAGCACTGGGGGGATGCGCTCGTCCAGATCGGCTGCCCCGGAGGCCATCCAGCGGTCAAAAGCCAGGGAGTAGGCGTCGTCGGCCCCGGGGGCACCGGAACCCAGGGCCTCGGCGGTGGATTCCATCTCCGCCGTCGCCTGGGCGCAGCCGGTGCGGCGTGCGATGTAGGCTGCAACCGTTTCGCCCGCCACGCGTTCGTGCTCCTGCGGCAGCCATCCCACGAAGGCATCGGCGGGGGCCAGGCTGACGGAACCGCCCTGCGGCTGGTCAACTCCAGCCAGCAGCCGCAGCAGGGTGGACTTGCCGGCGCCGTTGGCTCCCACCACCCCCACAACGTCACCCGGGGATACGGTCAGGGAAAGCTTGGAGAAGAGCGTCCGGTGGTCGTGGCCGCCGGAAAGGTCTTTGGCAACCAGGGTTGCAGTCATGGGGTCGATCCTCTCGATGCTGCCGGACGGCGGGACCCCGCTGGGGCGCTGGCGCGGAATGACGCCCGGGACTCCGCCAGAAAACCGCGGGAAACCGCGGGAAATCCGGGTGCTACCGCCCTGCTCGCGACGGGGGCATAAAAGAACCCGCTGGTCCGGACTTGGGGGGTGTACGGACCAACGGGCTCGACCATCGAGCATAGTCGAATCGACACTCCGCGTAAAATCGCCCGGGGTTCTGCAGGCTAAAATTGAGGCATCCGTCCGTTCTGAAGAGAGCACTTCATGCCCCTCCCCGCCAAGGCGTTCCAGCGCTGGCTGCAAGGCATTGCGCCCAATGCCAGCACGGCCGATGTCTGCCGGATCTCCGGGATCAAACGGACCACTTTGGCCCAGCAGTTGGTCCGCGGGAAGGTCGCCGAGGCCACCGTGGTGAGCATCAGCCGCGCCTATGGCGTCAATCCGGTCTCGGCCCTCGCCGGCTTCGATGCCTACCGCGACCTGGCTGCGACAGTCCCACCCACGAGGTGTGAACTGGTCAGCCAGATCTCCACGCCTGACCTCCTGCGCGCCGTGCTGGCTCGCTCGGCGGTGGATCCAGCCGGCCAGACCTCGGCGGAGCCGCCCCCGCTGAGCCCGGCACCGCATGCCACCTCCGTGAAGAACTGGGTTGAGGCAATTGACGACGGCGAACTGAGGCACCGCGTCTCGGCCGCCACCGGCGTCGCACCCCAAAACTACTCGGCCCAACTGAGCGCCAACCGGCTCTCCCCCGAACTGGCCATCGCAACTTCCCTGGCCGCAGGCGTGGGCGCGGCAGGCGGGCTGGTGGCCACGGGACTGATCACCGAGGCAGAAGCTGGCTGGCCGCCGGACGCCCGCCAGGCCGCCCTGGACAGCCTGCCAGACGGCGAGCTGACCACCTTGGCCGGCGACCGGCTGCAAGCCTTGGGGAAAACCTTGAAGCGCCAGGAACACGACCAAGAACAAACCGACAAGATCTGGGAGAACCTCGGATGATCGAGATCCTTCAGTGGTCCACCCTGGCCATCTGCGCCCTGGTTGCGATCGCCAGAGTTCCCAGCATGCTGCGCGGTGAAAACCGGACCCTGTTCTGGATCTTTGCGCTCATGACCCTGGCCATCATCCTCAGCATCGAGGCGCCCTACGTGGCCATAGACCAGGCGCTGGGCGGATTCAATGTGGCAAACCTCATCCTGCGGTTTGTCATCTTCGCCGCCATCCTCTGCGTGGGCATCCGTGTCACCCGGGGTTTCGGCGCCACCGATGGCTACCGGCTGCTGACCGGCCCTGTCGGAATGATGGCGCTGGCCCTGGTGTCGCTGGCCGTTATTGGTTTGTTCATCATGATCGACTCACAGGGTTCGTCCGCGGGGTTGGCCCGAATCTCGCTCAGGGGCGGTCCGGATGCCGTGCTGGTGGAATACTACGGTGCGGCTGGCAGGGCGTACCCCACGTACGTGTCCCTGGTGCTGTTGCCTGCCATGGTGCGGGCAGTCCGCGGTTCGCTGCCGCTACCGATCCGCACCGCGGCCTTCCTGCTGGCCGTCGGAGCAGTGGCTATCGCCTTAACGCTGTTCTTCCCTCTTATGCCGTCCGGCTGGGCGCCGGCCAAATTCATGATCAACTACACGGCAGTGCTGTGCTTCGTTGTGGGACTGGCGATCATCTGGGCGGCCAAGGTCGGTTATGGTCGCAACGCGGCAAAACAGAGGACTTTTACTGAAAAGTAACCTCGACAAATTCACAAAATCATTAGAATATGAAACAATCATGAATGTGTGAAGGCGAGGCGCAGGGCGTTTACGAACGGGGATAAATTCTTAGACGTTGCGCCTCGGATGTCTTCACGCGCATTGGGGGGATGAGTGGTGGCGGCCGTTGGGGACCGCCCCCACTCAGCCTATTTAAGGCGCGGCGTGGCTCACGGCCTGCCCTCCGGTCCCGGCAGCCCGCCCCAGCTCACGCTGCACCAGTGGAAGTACCTCGGTACCCAGCAATTCGATCGCTTCGAGCACGGTTGCCTGCGGGACTGAGGACAGGTCCAGTTGGAAGATCTGCCGGTCATGCTGCAGATGGCCGTGCATCCTGACGATTTTTTCGGCCACCTGCTCCGGGTTGCCTACGAACAATGCGCCGCCGGGCGCCGCCTCCATGTTGTAGGTAAGCCCGCTCGGGGTGGGAAATCCCCGTTCTGCCGAGATCCGGCGCATGGTGTCCATCCAGTACGGCCGGAAGGCCTCCTTGGCCCTGCCCGCGGCAGCTGGTGTGTCCCGCAGCACCAGCCCCGGTGCACTAACGCCCACCTTCAGGCCGGCGGATCCGTGCCCCTGTTCGACGGCGGTCTGCCGGTAGAGCGCCGCATGGCGCTCGAAGTTTCGCACCGATCCACCCAACAAGGCGTACATCACGTTCTTGCCCAGGGCTGCGGCACGCACTGTCGACTGAGGTGTTCCACCAGTGGCGATCCAGATATCCAGCTCACGGAGGCCGTCCTCCGCCGGGAAGGGGCGCGGCAGGATCTGCGCCTCATGCAGGCCGGAACGGAACTTGCCGCTCCAGGTAATACGCTCCTGCGCATTGAGCCGGAGCAGCAACTCCAACTTCTCCTCGTAGAGGGCGTCATAGTCCTCCAGGCGGGCCCCGAACAGTGGATAGGACTCGATGAAGCTGCCGCGGCCCGCCGTAAGTTCCGCACGGCCCTGGCTGATCAGGTCGATCGTGGCGAACTGCTGAAAAACCCGCACCGGGTCCTCGGTGCTGAGGACCGTGACTGCGCTTCCCACTTTGATTTGCCGGGTCTGCGCCGCAACGGCCGCCAGCACCGTGGACGGCGACGTGACGGAGTAGTCGGCGCGGTGGTGCTCCCCGACCCCAAAGTAGTGAAGTCCCACCTGGTCGGCGAGGCGGGCCCTCTCCAGGAGATCCTGGGTGTTCTGTTCAGGAGAGACCACAGTGCCGCGTACGGGATCGCGGTGGACATCGCCGAAGGTGAAGATTCCTAGTTCCATGCCTAATCCAAGCAATAGATGCATTTGCATATTCCCGCAGGCGGAATCAGGGGACGGCTCCTCAGCCAGGCGCGGGCGTAAAGCCGGCTGATGGAGTCAGCGGACGAACCTCAACGTGACCAGTTGGAAGGGGCGCAGGGCCAGCGTGACGCCGCCATCCCCGGCCGGTGCCACGCCTGGCGCTTCGACGGGCCGTTCCAGCAGGTCAGTGGCATACGCCTTGGCGACCGGGAAATTCGCCGTTAGTAGCCCGGCCGAACGCTGGCCCAGGGACTCGTAAAGCCGGACGATGACATCCCCCGAGCCATCCTCGGCCAGCTTCACGGCCTCGATAACCAGCGCGGCGTTGCCCACGGTGAACAGCGGTTCCGCCGGTTTGGCGCCACGCACCATCCGCGGTGCCAGGTTAGTTCGGTACCCCTCCTCCACGGCCTCGGCGATACCGGCACCCGGGCGGATGGTGACCGTCAGTTCGTGATGTCCGCGGTCAGCGGCGGGATCGGGAAACTTGGGGGCCCGCAGGAGTGATAGCCGGACGGTAGTGGTGGTCCCGCCGTCGTCCTCCCGGATGTTCCTGGTGACGTCATGCCCATAGGTGGACGAGTTGGACACCGCCACGCCGTAGCCCGGTTCGGCCACATGGATCCACCGGTGGGCGCAGATCTCGAACTTGGCAGCTTCCCACGAGGTATTCACGTGCGTGGGCCGGAAGACGTGGCCGAACTGTGTTTCGGAGGCCGAGCGGTCCGCCCGGACATCCAGTGCGAAGCCGAGCTTGAGGAGCTTCTCGCTCTCCTGCCAATCGACGGCCGTAGTGATTTCCAGTGAATCGCTGCCTGGTGCCAGAACGATCCGCTGGGTGACCGGCGAGGACCCTGCGACACGCTCCACCACGACGACGGCGGACTGGCCGTGGGTCTCCACCCGAACAGCCTGGGCCTGGTCCAGCCGCGTGACGTTACGCCGGTAGAACGCGTCGATGTCCCACGCGTCCCACTCGTTGGGGGTGTCCCGGTGCAGTTCCAGCAAGTTGCCGCGCTGGCCGGGCGCTATGGCTTCCCGTCCGCTGGCGTAATCCGAGAGGGACGCGATCAGGCCGTCAGCATCCAGGACTGCGCGGATGACGCCGTTGTCCAGCACGTACCCGCCGTCCTGCTCCAATACCGTCGCTGGTTGTCCGGCTGCCTGCCGTTCAGCAGCACCCAGCGCGGGGACGCCGTCACGGGCGTGGGGGGCGGCGTTGAGCAGGAAATCATGGGGGCCTTCGCCCAGCAAGGCGGCCGCTGCCTCCGCGATCAGGGCTTCGAGGCCGGCGCTGATGGCAGCATAGTTCCTTTCGGCATCCTGGTGGACCCAGGCGATGGAGCTGCCGGGCAGGATGTCGTGGAACTGCTGGAGCAGCACCAGGCGCCAGAGCCGCTTGAGTTCCGCTGCCGGGTAGGTGAATGACCCGCCCGTGCGGACGGTTGCAGTAGCGCACCAGAGTTCGGCCTCGCGGAGCAGGTGCTCGCTGCGGCGGTTGCCGCGCTTGGTCTGGGCCTGGCTGGTGTAGGTGCCGCGGTGGAGCTCAAGGTACATTTCACCCACCCACACGGGAAGGGCGCTGTACTCCTCCTCGGCCTCGGCAAAGAAGCTCTCGGCGGAGCCCACCCTGACCTTGGGCGATCCTTCAAGGTCAGCGGTGCGGTGGGCGGCGGCCAGCATCTCGCGCGTAGGCCCGCCGCCGCCGTCGCCATAGCCGAACGGAACCAGGGAGGTGGTGCCGCGCCCGTGGTCGCGGTAGTTGCGTTCGGCATGCGCCAAATCCCGCGCGCTGAGCTCGGAGTTGTAGGTGTCCACTGGCGGGAAGTGCGTAAAGAGCCGCGTCCCGTCGATCCCTTCCCAGTTGAACGTGTGGTGCGGCATCCGGTTGATCTGGTTCCAGGAGATCTTTTGCGTGAGGAACCAGCGGCTGCCTGCCGATTTGACGATCTGCGGCAGTGCGGCTGAGTAGCCGAAGGAATCGGGTAGCCAGGCCTCACGGCATTCAATGCCGAACTCGTTGAGGAAGAAGCTCTTGCCTTCGACGAACTGCCGGGCCATGGCTTCGCCGCCGGGCATATTGGTATCCGATTCCACCCACATTCCGCCCACCGGCACGAACTGGCCGGCCTTGACCTTCTCCCGGATACGGCCAAACAGCTCCGGGTAAAACTCTTTCATCCAGGCAAGCTGCTGGGCGGAGGAGCAGGAGAACACAAAGTCAGGGTCCTCGTCCATCAGCGCCACGACGTTGGAGAATGTCCGGGCACATTTTCGGATGGTTTCCCGCACGGGCCAGAGCCAGGCGGAGTCGATATGGGCGTGTCCGGTGGCCACCAACTGGTGCGCCGAGGCATAGGCCGGCCTGGAAAGCACCTCTGCCAGCACCTGGCGCCCGGCTGCGGCCGTTCCGGCAATGTTGTCCGGGTCCATGGCGTCCATCATCCGTTCGAGCGCGCGGAGGATTTCGTGGCGCCGCGGCTGCTCCATGGGCAGCTCATGCATCAGCCCTGAAAGGGTCCAGATGTCCTGCTGGAGCTCCCACACCGTCTGGTTGAGTTCCGCGATGGCGATGTGGCCAAGGCGGTACTGCGGCGCAGTGCCTGCTGTCGCCTTGTCTCCGTAAGGAGTGGCCGCGAAGGTCCAGCCCTGCGCGACGTCGGGGTTGGCCGCAGCCTCAACGTAGAAGTCCACGGCCATGCCGCTGCCAAGAAGTTTGAGCGGGATGTACTGGTTCCGCGGCGAGATGGCCTTGATGATGGTGCCATCCGGGCGCCAAGCGATCCCCTCGCACTGGAAGCCTGGCGCCTCGGTGGTGAAACCAAGGTCCACCACGATTTCAACTGTGGTGTCAGGATCGGTTCCCCAGGACTGCGGGACGTCGCCCTGCAGCCTGAGCCACTTCGTCCCCCAGGGTTTGCCCCACGCGGCACCCGGCTCCTGGGGCACGAAGTCGTGCCGCAGCGCCTCCATCACGGTCACGGGCTCGTCCGGAACGTCCCAGGTGCTGAGGTTCAGTGGGACGGTGCGTGTGTAGACAGCGGGGATGATCCGTTCGCGCACGAAACGGTCCAGGCGGACTTCCGTGATCCGGCGGTCGTCATGCAATGTAAGCCCTCTTTAACGCTTGAAACTGGATCAAAGTGTCCATTCGATGGATAAAATCTACTGCGTCGTAGCTTAATAACCAAGCCTCGGCGGGGCCGGCTGCGTGCCAGTTGCTTATCCTCGAAGTTCCGCGGGATCCTCGGCCGGCACAGGGACGGTGATCCTGTGCTGCCCGGCGTAAACGTTCAGGCTTGTCCCCCGGCTGAACCCTGCCAAGGTCATTCCGGACGCCTCGGCGAGTTCTACCGCGAGGCTGGAGGGCGCGCTCACGGCAGCCAGCACCGGGATGCCAGCCAGGGCCGCTTTCTGGACGAGCTCGAAGGACGCCCGCCCGGATACCTGGAGCACCAGTCCGGACAGCGGAAGCATCCGTTCCCGCAACGCCCAGCCCACCACCTTATCCACGGCATTGTGCCGGCCAACATCCTCGCGCAGGCACAAAAGCTGCACCCCGCCGTCGTCCTCTACCCTGAACAGCCCGGCGGCGTGCACTCCCCCGGTGACGTCGAACACCGCCTGCGCCTCGCGGAGACGGTCCGGCAGCGACGCGAGGACTTCCGCAGGCACCGAGACCGGATCCGCGGCAGGGCTGTAGTGCGATGACTTCCGCACGGCATCGATCGAATCCGTGCCGCAGATGCCGCACGAACTGGACGTATAGACGTTACGGCCGATCGTCGGGACGTCCACGTCCGGACGCAGCTGTGCCTCCACGACATTGAACGTCTGCACGCCGTTTTCGTCCTCCCCGGCACAGAACCGCAGCGACACCAGCTGCTCAGGAGTCCAGATGATCCCCTCGGACACCAGGAAACCGGCAACGAGGTCAAAGTCGTCGCCTGGAGTGCGCATCGTGACGGAGAAGGACAGGGAGCCCAACCGGATCTCCAGGGGTTCCTCCACGGCCAGGGTGTCTTCCCTGTGCCGTATGGGGAACTCGAGGGCCTGGGGGGACCCGTCCAGCACGTACCGGTGGACCTTGCGGCGCTGCGTCACACGGCCCATAGCTGTGCCCCGTCCTGCCGGCGGAAGCCCTGCAGTATGTCCCGTTGCTGCCGTCGATGGCCAAGGTGCCTGTTCATGACTCCATCATTGCAAGGGCAAGGGCACTAAGCCAGCGGCGCCACGGTCAGCCCAGGAGTGCGCTCCAGTCCACGGGGCCTGCCGGTGCCGCGGGCTTGGAGCCGGCCTTCCGGGCAGCCCGTGCAGGGGTCTTGGCTTTGGTGCCGGATTTTTCTCCGGTGGCGAGCGGCGGCCCCCACGGCAGCGCGAAGGCCGGGACTGCTTCACCGAGCTGCACCCCGTGGGGCGGCACCACCATCACACCGTGGGCGGACGCCAACCCCCGCATCATGCCGGGGCCGGTGTGCTGGGCCGGCGACGCCATGCCATACAGCAGCCGGAACGGCATCAGCCGGGTACGGCCGGGATCCGGCTCGATGGTGGTTCCGGAGGGGACTTCCTGTATTTCCGGCATGGACCCGTGGCCAAGTGCCGCGAGTAACGGCGCGCCTACGGTGGACAACGCCATCATGGCGGCCAGGGGGTTTCCGGGCAGCCCGAGGACAAACCGTCCGTCGGGCAGCTCCGCGAGGACAGCGGGATGGCCGGGCCGCATGGCGATCCCGTCGATGACCAGCCTTCCACCCAGTTCGGCGACGGCCTGGCGCAGGTGGTCGGTTCCTGATCTGCCGGTACCGCCGGTGGTGATGACGACGTCGGCAGGCACGACGGCGGGAACCTCACCGCCGGGCTCGGCGACGTCTTCCAAGGCAGTGAGCCAGTCTTCGTAGGAGTCGCCGATCTTTTCCTGCCCGGCGGGAATGCCCCCCAGCATTTCCACGACTGCAGCCAGCTGGGGGCCAAATGTGTCACGGACCTGCCCGGGCGCCGGCAGTCCATGGGTCACCACTTCGGAGCCGGTCAGCAGGAGTTTGACCACCGGCTTGCCTTGCACCAGGAGGTCGTCATGGCCGGAAAGGGCCGCCACGGCAAGGTGGGCGGGATTGAGGGTAACGCCTGCCTTGACAAGCACGTCACCCACAGCCGCTTCCTCCCCGGCTTTCCTGATGTGCTGGCCGTTCTTCGGCTCGCCGGGGCGGGCGCCGCCGCCAACCATCAGGACCGGGAGGCCGTCGTCGTCAGTGCCCAGCACAGCGCTTTCGCTGCGGAGCACGGCTTTGGCACCGGCGGGGATCAGGCCACCTGTGACGATGGGGCTGGCCTGGTGCGGCGCCAGCCGCTGCCCGGCCTCGGCCAGGATCCAGGGGCCGCTGCCGTTGACCGCCCAGCCATCCATGGCGGACGAGGCGTAGTGCGGCATCTCCTGGAGGGCTGTGATGTCCTCGGCAAGCGTCCGGCCAAGGGCCTGCTGCAACGGAACGCGTCCCGGGGGTATCGGCACGGCGCAATCGAACGCTGCCTGGCGGGCCTCTTCCCAGGTGTGGGCCAGATGCCTGGTTTTTTCGTCGTGAGTGTCCTGCCTAAGTGCGTCGTCGTTGTCGCCGGGGGCAGCCGTCATTCGCGCGGAGTCCCGGCGGATTCAGAATCATAGTCCACGGCCAGGGACCGTGCCACGTCCATGGCAGCGGACATGGACGCGGTGTCCGGCGCCTTCCCCGAGCCTGAGGCCAGGCCGGCGGCGAAGCCTGCGATAAAGGTGGTCAGGGGCGCTGCGGGCCGCACTACCGAATGTGCAGCCACTCCGGCGAGCGAGAGGATGGCGTTGACGTCTATCTGGACGTCCTCGAGTTCGTAGGCCTGAAGGAGCGCCCTGCACCATTCTTCCAGCGTCTCATCCTGGCTCTTCACTGTATGCCTCCCATTCAACTGCGGCCATGCAGGTCCGGTACCTCATCGTGGTTCCCGGCCGGCCACTCCAAGCGCGGCGGCATCATCCCACGTGTCTACGTCATCCGTAGAGCCCGCCGGGACGGTGACAAGCTGCACGTCCAGCCTAGCAAGGAGAGCGGATACTGAGCCGTTCATTAAGGCCCCGCGGGAGTCAAGGTCCTGCACTGAACGGTGGAGTGCGGGAGTGCTGTAAAAGCCCACCAGGGGTTGGCGGTGGCCGTCCGGCGAAACGGCCATGGCGCCGTCGCCAGGACCAAGCGACCGCCGAAGGGCATCAATGGCCTGGCCCACCCTGGGCATGTCGCAGGCCAGCAAGAGCGTGAAGGGAGGACGCGGCCCCGCGGTTCCATCGAGCGCGGCCAACCCTGCTGCAATGGCCGACGCCGGACCGGCAAACGGCGGTTCTTCCCGGCACGTGAGGACCCCCTCGGGCAGGGGTCCCGGGTCCGGGCCGACCACCACGACCCCCCGGGCACCCCCGGCTGCTGCGAGGGACCGCTGCAGGAGGGTGGCGCCGTCGTAAATCAATGACTGCTTGGGGACGCCACCCAGACGGGACGAACGGCCGCCCGCAAGGATTACCGCGTCAAATTCGTATGTATCAGGAGCCACCACTCCAGCCTAGCGGGGCGGGTGTTATCCGTGCTTTCAGCCGGGTCAGGCAGCCCGTTCAGGCAACAGGAAGGGATCCCACGCCGGTGTGGGTTTCTCCAGCTCCTTGATTTGCCAGATGGTCCCATGCGGTGGTTCCGGGGTGAACCGGAGCTTCCACCCCATCTCCCCCGGCGTGTGGTCGCCTTTGACGTTGTTGCAGCGCAGGCAGGCGGCCACGAGGTTTTCCCAGGAATCTGCACCGCCGCGGGACTTGGGCTGGACGTGGTCAATGGTGTGGGCTGCTTTTCCGCAGTAGGCGCACCGGTGTCCGTCCCGGCGCAGCACGCCACGGCGGCTCACGGCGGTGGTCTGGTTGTACCGGGGGCGGATGTAGCGGTTCAGGAGGATCACGGACGGGCGGCCCAGAATCTCCTGTGGCCCCACTACAGGGTCCTCGCCTTCGGCTACAACGCTTGCCTTCCCCGTGAGCACAAGGACCAGCGCCCGGCGGAAGGTGATTACCGCCAGCGGTTCATATCCAGCATTCAGAACGAGAGTGCGCATGCACGTACCTCTTCACGGCCGCACCCGTCAGGGGCGCGAGGGCCGGCTGCCCTCGGCATGTCCGGGCTATGGATCGACACCACAAGAGTAAACAAAGAAACCCGGGATCAACTAATCCATGGTTTCGGGGTGCGCCCGTGTCGATCGCCTCTTACCGGGTCTGGGCCGGGCTGCGCCGTTAAAGCGCAAGGACCCCCGCCGTAGGGCGGGGGTCCTTGCCAAGCGTTGCTAGGGAAACTAGCTGACGCGGATGAAAACCGGGCCGGAGCCAACGTTGGCGCTGAAAACAACGGTCTGGTTGCCGTTGTAGCCACCGTGTACGGCCTGGCCGTTGCCGGCGTAGACAGCTACGTGGGCAACGCCCGCACCACCATCGGCGTAGTAGATCAGGTCGCCGGGCTGGGCCTCGGCGGCACTCACGGTCTGGCCCAAGGACAGGTAGCCTGCAGGCCAGTCGTGGAAGTTGATGCCCACAGCGGCCAGGGAGTTGGTGACCAGCATGGTGCAGTCCTGGTTGACGCCCAGCTGGGCGTAGGCTGCGGACAGGATGGCCTGGCCCTTGCTGCTGGCCGCCACAGGTGCCTTCGGAGCTGCAGCCGCTACCTTGACAGTGGTAACAGCCTGGGCGGCGGGTGCGGGAGCCGCAACCTCAACCTCAGGCTCAGGTTCCGGCGCTTCAACCACGGGAGCCGGCGTGGTGGTCACCGCGGGCTTCTCGTAGGAGATGGCAATGGTGGAAGCGGCCGAAATGACTGCCGGAGCGGCAACCTCAACCTCAAGGTTGGAAGCAGAAGCCGATTCGCGCTGAACGTTGGTGTCTGCAGCGTTGGCGGCGATACCACTGGTCAGGACCAGGCCGGAGGCAGCAGCGATAACCGCGGCCTGGCGACCCATGCCACCGGCGTTGTCGCCGAGGGCCTTGGCAATGACAGCCAGCGAGTTGGTCGTGGTGACCTCCGCGCGGTGCCGTGCAGCAATTGCACGTGTAGTCATTATTTCTCTCTTTCGTTTTCCTCAGGACCGCACAGGCAGGCCAAGGGCTTTGGGTGCGCCGGCATCTTGGGGGTACGCCGGCACACCCCGAACGGGGATTTTGCGAAAAGTGTTCTAGCGGGCGCGGTTCTTCTACTTCAGGGTGTAGAAGGATCCGCCGCCCGTGGAGGCCACGGAGTGCAGCAGCGTTCCCTGTGACGGGTTCAGGGCGCTGATCATCATGCCGTTGCCAACGTAGATGCCTACGTGTGCGCCGCCATTCTGCATAACAAGGTCACCGGGAGACGGTGTTGACGTGGGGGTCATTGCCGTCCACGCGTTTACACGGGGAATGCTGATGCCTGCCTGGGCGTACACCCACTGGGTGAAGCCGGAGCAGTCCCACCCGCTGGGCGAGGTGCCGCCCCAGACGTAGGGGTGGCCGATTCCGGTGTAGGCGATTGCGGCCAGGCCGGAGGCGGCCGCGGAAGATACCGCGTCCGTCAGCTTGCTGGCTGCGGGGGCCTTTGCATCTGCTGCCCGTTCCGTGTCAGTGGACTGTGCACGGACCGTTTCGACCTTCGGGGCCGGCGTGGTCTTAACCACGGGGCGTTCGAAGGAGACGGTGGCGGTGGGGGCAGCGGTGACGGCAAGCGCCGTCTGCGAGCCGGACTCGGTGGAGGCGGAAACGCCAGCGGTGGTGTCCGCTGCGTTGGCCGGAAGCCCCATGCTCAGGATCAGACCTGATGCAGCTGCGATGACAGCAGCTTGGCGACCGACGGTCCCGGCATTTGCACTGACAGCCTTGGACACGGGGCCCAACGGGTTGGTGCGAACCGTTTGTGCGCGGTGACGCGCAGAATTATGGCGTGAAGACACGAAGGTAGCCTCTCCCAATGCCTACGAGGTGAGCTGTCGGATTCGGATGGGAGTTCACCCGGCCACGCCGCTTCCACAGGAAGCTTTGCGACTTAACCCCAAGGCCTTCGAACTTCAAAGGCCAAAATTGGTTCCCCCGCCCCTGCCAGACGATGTCATGCGAACGGACCTTGAGCGGTGGCAGAGCTAGGCAATCCACTCAAGAACGTCAACTTCGGAAAAGTTGACGCAAGTTAGACGGTACAGCAGTTCAGAGCGAATGTCACATTCAGGTCACGGCATGTCACGCAAATGTGAGAGTTTTCCATCAGTTGGGCTAGAGCCAGCCGGTGGGGTCAACGACTTCGCCATTGACCTGGACCTCGAAATGGAGGTGGCAGCCTGTGGAGGCGCCGGTGGTGCCGCTGAGCGCCACTACCTCACCTCGGCTGACCGTTTGGCCAACCTTGACGTTGAAGGAAGACAGGTGGTTATACGTCGTTTCAAGGCCGTTGCCGTGGTCCACGACCACGCGGTTACCTCCGCCAAACTGGTGCCATCCCGCAAAGGTCACAGTGCCGCTGGCGGCCGCCAGGACGGACGTGCCGCACTGTGCCACGTAGTCCTGGCCGCGGTGGAAGTCACCGGAGCCGCCAGTGATAGGACTCACGCGATAGCCGAATGGGGAGGCCGTAACCAGGCTCGCCAGCGGAGCACCGAGGCTGCCGGCGGAGGCGGCCCGGGTGATGGACCCCGCCGACTGGGCGCTCAAGAGTTGCTTGAGCTTGCCGTCCGGATCACCCATGGTGACTACGGATGAGCGGCTGAAGTCGATTTTTGCAGCTGCTTCGGCAGAGATTTCAGGCTGTGGAGCTGCGGAAACAGCCGATGTCTGCTGACCGGCGTCCGGCGTGGCCAGGACGGGACTGGTGGCAGGGACGGTGACTGTGAGCACCAGGCCGGTGGCCGCGAGGGCGATACCGGCCTTTTGGCCCACCCCACTGGCCGCTGCGAAGTCAGTGATTTGCCGGAAGGGTCCCCGGCGGCGGCGCGCATCGCGCTGTGGATCCCGGGGCCTGTCCGCGGCCACAGCTGCCGCAACGCGGGGCGCTGCTGCGGGGCCCGCTGCGCGGCGGCGGCCCCTGGAATTCTGCATGGTCAAGAACGGTTCCTCTCTGGAAAGCCTGCGAAGTTAGCTGTCGGATTCGGGTCAGAGAGTTCATAGACCCGGTCCGCCGTAAGCAAGCTTCGGCGCAGAGATATCCCGTGAGGATCCTTCGCTGGAAGAGGCTTGCTGCTGACGGACTTCACCCCAAGGCAGCCTTGCGACTGCCGGTTGTGGTTCCCCCGCCTCTGCCAGTTGGTGACTCGTACTACTGATCTGCTGGCAGAGCTCGGCTCCAGATCAGGTAACGCTTTTGTATCGACGCTTGGCGTTAACTATAGGCGATTAAGCCGGACAGTAACAATTCCGTTATCTTTGCTTAAAGCCTATTCATTGGGGTAATTCGTCCCCCGGACCCGGGCGCTTCGTCAGGGGTCAGCGGACGGATACGAAAACGTGCGCCGCCACTTCGGGAGGAAGCTCCAGCGCCCCTTCGATCCCGGGGACCCGGACCGAAATGTAGTCTCCCACGCGCTCCAGCGAAATCGGGGCGCCCGGCCGGATCCCGCCCTCGTCCAGCTGGGTCAGCAGCTCAGGGTCCACCTGGATGGGTTCTGCCAGCCTGCTGACAACCACGGTGGATCCGGGGCCATAGCCCTTCATGGCTTCCAGGAGATTAATCACACCGTCCGTGAAGGGCGACGACGCCTGGCCTCCCAATGCCGCCAGGCCGGGGATGGGATTGCCATAGGGCGATTCAGTGGGGTGGTTCAGCATTTCGTAGATGCGCCGCTCGACGCGCTCACTCATCACGTGCTCCCAGCGGCACGCTTCGTCATGGACGTACGCCCAGTCCAGGCCGATCACATCCGCCAGGAGGCGCTCCGCGAGCCGGTGCTTGCGCATGACCTCGGTGGCCCGTTTACGCCCGGTTTCCGTCAGTTCCAGGTGGCGGTCTCCGGAGACCACCACCAGGCCGTCGCGTTCCATCCGGCCAATCGTTTGGGACACCGTGGGTCCGGAGTGCCGCAGCCGTTCGGCAATGCGGGCGCGAAGAGCAACGATGTTCTCTTCCTCAAGCTCCAAAATGGTCCGAAGATACATCTCCGTAGTATCGATCAGATCCGTCATCCAGCTCAGCTCCTCGAGCGCATTACCTTGCGTTGTCCCACCGTATCGCGTACCGACAGCGACGTAGTCCGTTGAAAAGCTTAGCCTATTTTGAATTTGTCCGGATAATTCCTACGGCCCCTCCGGCCTGTCTCAATGGCTGGACTATGACGTAGCCGGTTCCCGCCGAATCAGCGGTTCAGGCAGAATATAGGAGGTCCTCGTTGCGGTCACTGACGACTGCCGGCCACCCCACCGTCCCGGACATGTGTCACGTCCACGCCGAATTGGAGCCCTTGTGAGCGAAAACAGCATCACTATTCCTGCCGACCTCCTGCCCAAGGACGGACGGTTCGGCGCAGGACCTTCCAAGGTCAGGCCGGAACAGATTGAAGCACTCTCGGCGGCATCCACGACCATTCTGGGCACGTCCCACCGCCAGGCTCCGGTCAAGAACCTTGTCGGTTCGGTCCGCGAAGGCCTGAGCCAGTTCTTCCGTGCCCCTGACGGGTACGAGGTAGTACTGGGCGTGGGCGGTTCCACAGCATTCTGGGATATTGCCAGCTTTGGCCTCGTTGAGAAGAAGGCCCAGCACCTGTCCTTCGGCGAATTCGGCTCCAAGTTTGCCTCAGCCACCAACAAGGCGCCGTTCCTGGACGCCTCCTCGATCATCAAGTCCGAGCCAGGTACGCGGCCGGTTGCCCAGGCCGAGGCGGGCGTTGACGTCTACGCCTGGCCGCAGAACGAGACCTCCACCGGTGTTTCGGCGCCCGTGAAGCGCGTCTCCGGTGTGGATGAGGGCGCGCTCGTCCTGGTGGACGCCACGTCCGCCGCAGGTGGCCTGGACGTTGATGTTGCCGAGGCAGACGTGTACTACTTCGCACCGCAGAAGAACTTCGCGTCCGACGGCGGCCTGTGGCTGGGCCTCTTTTCCCCGGCAGCGCTGGAGCGTGCCGCCAGGATCAAGGCCAGCGACCGCTGGATCCCCGACTTCCTGGACCTCCAGACGGCGATCGAGAACTCCCGCCTGAACCAGACCTACAACACGCCGTCGCTCTCCACCCTGGTGACCCTGGATGCCCAGGTGCAGTGGCTGAACAGCAACGGCGGCCTGGACTTCGCGTCGGCCCGTACAGCGGACTCTGCCGGCCGGATTTACAGCTGGGCTGAGGCTTCCGGGTTTGCCACGCCTTTCGTGGCCAAGGCAGAGGAGCGCTCAAACGTTATCGCGACGATCGACTTTGACGACTCCATCGACGCCACTGCCGTTGCCAAGGTGCTGCGTGCCAACGGCATTGTGGACACGGAGCCTTACCGCAAGCTGGGCCGCAACCAGCTCAGGATCGCCACCTTCGTGGCAATCGAACCGGCAGATGTCTCGGCGCTGCTGGCCTGCATCGACTTCGTGGTGGGCGAACTGCGCAAGTAGCCCCCCCATCCACTCATCGATTGCTCCGTAGGCGCCCTTTTGGGGGCCCTAAAGGGCGCCTACGGAGCAATCGATGGGTAGGGGGCGTCAGGACGCCTGGGGCAATATCGGGCCCTTAACGCTCGACGGCGCCGTCCGGACTTTGGTCCCGGACGGCGCCGTCTGCGTTTTAGTGTGAGTCGCGTGTCTGCCCGCCGATTATTCGGCGTCAGGCTCGTCAGCGTCAGGCTCTTCGGCGTCTTCAGCGTCCGCGTCCTCCGCGAGGGTCCCTTCGCCATCCAACGCTTCCGGGCCAGGCACATTGGTGTCCGGACCTTCCTCGATGTCCGGTGCCCCAACCACCTCCGGGGCTTCGGCGTCCTGGGCGTCCTCCGGGCGCACGCGTTCTGCCCAAGGCACCCACTCGGGGGCAAGGATGGAGTCCTCTGAGGGCAGCAGTCCAAGTTCACTGACCGTGACCACCTTGGACCGCGAGTTACGCGTCAGGACGGCAAACCACTGCCACCCCTGGTATCCGGGCAGGCGCGACTCAAAGAGGTGCGTCACCAGGCGGTCGCCCTCACTCTTGGCACCGAGGTGGGCGCCTATTGTCGAGGCCGCAGTGATGCCTTCAACGGCGGTCCGGGCTACGTCAACTGCGCCGGCGAGGAAGGCGTCCGGTTTTCCGATACGCCAGACGGGGACACCCGCACGGCGCTTGGTTTCGGTGGCGGCGGGGGCGGCCTTCGCCGCGGCTCCCGCTGACGGTTCGACGGCGGCGCCTGCCTGATCCGCTGCCGCGGGGTCCGGCTGTTCAGCTTCCGGGTTCATCAGCAGGCCTAAACGTCCAGCTCGTCGGCAACCTTACGCAGGGCTGCGGCGATGGCCTTGCCCTTGTTGCCTTCCGGGTACTTGCCGGCGGACAGGGTGCCGGAGAGGTTGTCCAGCACGCTGACGAGGTCCTGCACCAGTGGTGCCAGGTCTTTGGCGCTGGGCCGCTTGGCTTTGGCGATGGACGGCGTCTTATCCAGGACGCGCAGGCCCAGGGCCTGGGCCCCCTTGCGGCCGTCGGCAACGCCGAACTCCACCCGGGTTCCAGCCTTCAGCTCAGTAATGCCCTCAGGCAGCGATGATTTGGGCAGGAACACTTCCTGGCCGTCCTCGCCCGCGAGGAATCCGAAACCCTTTTCCTTGTCATACCACTTGACCTTGCCGGTAGGCACGTAATCAACCTTCTTCGTTCTGACGTCTTGAGACACGACCGGCAGTCACCGCATCCGCATTGATATGCGGGTTCAGGGTATGACTGCCCGGGCCGAGTTGGTCTGTTACTTCAAGGTTATCCTGCCGCACGCCCGAATCCTGCTTTCCCTCCTTCACACCATCGCCTGCCGAAGGACTGTTAGCGTTACGTCCATGACACCCTCGCGTTACCGGCGTCCCCTGATGATCTGTGCGGCAGCGGTCGCCTTGCTCTCACTGATGGCAGTGGGCGCGGTGATGGCGCTGGCCTTTGCCGGCTCGGCAGCCCCCGTGTGGGTCACCTCCACGGCCCTCTACGGCCTGCCGCTGGCCTTCCTGCTGATGCTTTTCCTGATCCTGGACAGCGTGGCGGGACGGCGCCGGGCAGGAAAGTCCGGCGGACGGTAACGTTGGACTGATGTCCCTTATCCGCGCGCTGAGCAAAGAGCTGGAGGCACGCAGCGACGAGTCGTTGCGGGCACTGTTCGCCGCGCGGCCGGACCTTATCTCGCCTGCCGTTCCGGACTTTTCCGCCCTCGCGGCGCGTGCCAGCGCCAGGGTAAGTGTCCAGCGGGCACTGGAACGCCTGAACAAACCGCAGATGCAGGTCCTGGAGACCCTCCATCTCTGCACCAATACGGACACGGCCCACAGCGCCTGCGCCGCCGGGCTGCGGAAGTTCATTCCCGGTGCTTCGGTGGCCACCGTAGACCGGATCCTGGCCTCCCTTCAGGACCTCGCGCTCGTACACCGGGCGGATCCCCCGCACGGAACAACCCCTACCGGACACCGTCAGCGCTTCTACCTCCCGGTGGGGTCCCTTCGGGATGTCGTGGGCATCTACCCGGCCGGGCTGGGCCGGAGCTACACGGAACTGGTCCGCCTGCAGCCGGCGTTCGCCCAGCGCGTGGTACAGCTGGTTGCCGAGTTGCACCGCAGCGGCGTGCCCGTCCAGGAAGCCACCACGCCTATGGAAGCAGCGCTTGCCCTGCAGCACTGGACGTCGTCGCCGGAGTCGCTGCAGCAGATCCTGGCGGATGCACCGGAACGTACCACGGCGTTACTGGCCCGATTCGGAAACTGGGCCATGGGTGCTGTCCCCCAAGCGCAACGGAAAGCATCCGTGACCAACGAAACCGCCGACGTCGGGCCCGTTGACTGGCTGCTGGCCCGCGGCCTGCTGGTCCCCTTGGACGCGGCCCACGTGGAACTGCCGCACAGCGTGGGCGTGTCCCTCCGGGGCGGTGCGATTATCAACGACTTCACCCTTTCGCCGCCCGTTCCTGAACTCGGCCACACGACAGCTGCACTCCGCCGGAACGCCGCGCTGGGTGCCATTGCGGAAACGCTTCGGCTGGTGGGGGAGCTTCTTTACGCAGTCAGGGAACAGCCACTGGCAACATTGCGCACCGGCGGCGTGGGGGTACGGGAGATGAGGCGGGTCGCGGAAACGCTGCGGATTGAGCAGCATCGTGCGGGCTTGCTGGTGGAGCTCTGTGCCCTATCCGGCCTGATCCGCCTTGATGTGGATTCCTCTGCCTGGGTGCAGCCTCCGGAACTGGAATGGCTGCTCCTGCCGCGGCAGGAGCAATGGCTGTGGCTGGTTAACGCTTGGCTGGCAAGTGAACGCGTCCCGTCTCTGGTGGGCCAGCCCGTCAGTGGGCAGCCGAACGCACCGGCAGTTGCCCATCGCGGCGCAGCCGGCACCACCATCAACGCGCTCTCGGCCGAAGCGCAACGGCCTGATGCTCCCGTTGTCCGGAAAAGGATCCTGGAAATCCTGAACCAACTCACCAATGAGGCCACAGCTCCCGACGCCCACGCCCCCGTCCTGGACGCGGCGGCTGTGCTGCAGCGGGCTGAATGGGAACAGCCCCGGATGGCGCGGCGCTTCAGTTCGCTGATCCGCGGCGTGCTGGCGGAGGCCGACATGCTTGGCCTGACCGGTTCGGGGGCGCTCAGCCAGCTGGGAAGCGCGATCGCCGAGGACAAGCCCGATGAAGCGCTGGGGATCCTCGGTGAGCACCTTCCCGCTGCCCTGAACCACGTGCTGCTCCAGGCCGATCTCACGGCCGTTGCCCCGGGGTACCTCAGTCCCGAGCTCAGCGAAAAACTGCTGTTGATGGCCGACGCCGAAGGGCAGGGTCCGGCAACGATCTACCGGTTTTCTGCTGCATCCGTGCGCCGCGCCTTGGAGGCAGGGCAGGATGCGGCGAGCCTGCTGGGCTTCCTGAGGGAGCACTCCGCCACCGCTGTGCCGCAACCCCTGGAATACCTGGTAGAGGACACGGCCTCGCGCCACGGACGGCTGCGGGTGGGGATGGCCGCGAGCTTTGTCCAGAGCGACGACGAGACCGCCGTGCTGGAGCTGGCCTCCGAATCAAAGGCCTCCGGCCTTGGCCTCGTGAGAATCGCGCCCACAGTGCTCATATCCAAAGCGCCCCCACGCGAAACGGCTCAGGTCCTGCGCAGCATGGGGCTCTCGCCGTCAGTGGAGGAATCCGAACCGTCGGTGGTCCGGCTGCGCCGCACCACGCAGGCACCGGGGAGCACCCGTCCGGTATACACCGCCCCGCGGACCGCGCCGGCCGAAGCGGAGATGGATGCCCAGCTGTCTGTCCTGCGCCATCACAAAACCTCACCCTCCGGCATCCACGATGGCCAGGAAGCGGTGGGAGGACCGGGGGCCGGCGTCCCGCCGTCGTCCGTGCCCCCACCCCAGTCCGGGTCCGGGGAAACCGCAACCCAGCTTGGGCTGGAGACCCTGCAGCGGGCCATCCGGCTCAAGCAGACTGTGAGCATGAATGTCGTGGACGGTGGGGGGAATGCGAGTCTGGAGACGGTTGTTCCCTTATCGGTAAGTGGCGGACGGGTCAGGGTCTTCGATCCGGCGCGGGAGACCGAACGGGTGGTTTCCATCCACCGGATCATTGATATCGAGGCCGCAGGGGAACTGCGCCAGTAAAGGACGCCACCGCGTGAACGACGGACCGCTGATTGTCCAGAGCGATAAGACCATACTGCTTGAGGTGGACCATGAACTGGCCACCGAAGCCCGCCACGCCATTGCCCCGTTCGCCGAGCTCGAGCGCGCCCCGGAACACATGCACAGTTACCGGCTGACGCCGCTGGGCCTGTGGAATGCGCGGGCCGCGGGGCTGGACGCGGAAAAGGTCCTGGACACGCTGCTGAAGTACTCACGCTTCCCGGTGCCGCATTCGCTGCTGATCGACGTCGAAGAGACCATGTCCCGGTACGGGCGGCTGAGGCTGGAAAAGGATCCGCAGCACGGCCTGGTCATGCGCACTGACGACTACCCCGTGCTGGAAGAGGTCATCCGGGCCAAGAAAATCCAGCCCCTGTTGGGGCCACGGATCGACGGCGAAACCATCGTGGTCCATTCCTCCCAGCGGGGCCAGCTCAAGCAGTTGCTGCTGAAAATCGGCTGGCCGGCGGAGGACCTCGCCGGCTATGTGGACGGCACGCCGCACCTGATCGCTTTGAATGAGGACGGCTGGAAGCTGCGCCCCTACCAACGGCTGGCCACGGAAAACTTCTGGGCGGGGGGCAGCGGGGTGGTGGTCCTTCCGTGCGGTGCGGGTAAGACTCTGGTGGGGGCAGCGGCCATGGCCGTCAGTTCCACAACCACCCTCATCCTGGTGACCAACACGGTGGCTGCCCGGCAGTGGAAGGACGAGTTGCTCAAACGCACTTCGCTGACCGAGGACGAGATAGGTGAGTACTCCGGGGCGGTCAAGGAAGTCCGGCCTGTCACCATCGCCACGTACCAGGTCCTCACTACCAAACGCGGCGGACTGTATCCGCATTTGGAGCTCGTGGACGGCAACGACTGGGGCCTGATCATCTACGACGAAGTGCACCTGCTTCCCGCCCCGATCTTCCGCATGACGGCAGACCTGCAGGCACGACGCCGGCTGGGCCTCACCGCTACCCTCGTCAGGGAGGACGGGCGCGAAGGCGAAGTCTTCAGCCTGATCGGGCCCAAGCGGTACGACGCGCCCTGGAAGGACATCGAATCGCAGGGGTACATCGCCCCGGCCGACTGTGTCGAAGTCCGGGTGGACCTCCCCCGCGACGAGCGCGTCGCCTACGCGATGGCAGAGGACGCCGACAAGTACCGGCTGTGCTCCACATCCGAGACCAAGACGCAGATCGTGGAACAGCTCGTAGCCAAGCATGTGGGCGAGCCGCTGCTGGTGATCGGGCAGTACATCGACCAGTTGGACGAAATCGGCGAGCGCCTCAACGCTCCGGTCATCAAGGGCGATACGTCCGTCAAGGAACGGCAGAAGCTCTTCGACGCGTTCCGAGCCGGTGACGTGCAGACACTGGTGGTGTCCAAAGTGGCCAACTTTTCCATCGACCTGCCCGAGGCTTCCGTAGCCATCCAGGTTTCCGGCTCCTTCGGATCCCGCCAGGAGGAAGCGCAGCGGCTGGGCCGCCTGTTGCGTCCTAAGAAAGACGGGCGGGCAGCCCGCTTCTACTCGCTGGTTGCAAGGGACACCCTGGACCAGGATTTCGCGGCCAAGCGCCAGCGGTTTTTGGCCGAGCAGGGCTACGCCTACCGGATCATGGATGCCAAGGATGTAGAGCAGGCCGGATAGGTCTTACGGGGTGCCTGTCGGCACCAAAACCAGGGTCCCTGCATGCGGTGGCAGGGGCCCTGTTTTGACTTTCACGAAGAACACCCACCATCCATCCAGAAAACTCCCAGACTCTGGGAGCATCATGGGAGTATGAATAAGAACGGCCCAGAGGCGAAGCTCCTTGTTGTTGATGACGAACCCAACATCCGCGAACTGCTGTCCACCTCCCTCCGGTTCGCAGGTTTCGAGGTCGTCTCCGCGGGCAACGGGCGCGATGCCCTGGCCGCCGCTGAACTCCACTCCCCTGACCTGGCCGTCCTGGACGTGATGCTTCCGGACATGGATGGCTTCACGGTCACGCGCCGGCTTCGTGCCTCCGGGAAGCACTTTCCCGTACTGTTCCTGACTGCCAAGGATGACACCGAGGACAAGGTCACTGGCCTCACTGTGGGCGGCGACGACTACGTCACCAAGCCCTTCAGCCTGGACGAGGTGGTGGCGCGGATCCGCGCCGTCCTCCGCCGTACCCAGCCGCTGCTCGACGACGACGCCGTCATTCGCGTTGATGACCTGGAGCTCGACGACGACGCCCACGAAGTCCGGCGTGGCGGCACCGTCATCGAGCTCTCCCCCACAGAGTTCAAGCTCCTCCGCTACCTCATGTTGAACCCCAACCGGGTGCTCTCAAAGTCCCAGATCCTGGACCATGTCTGGGAGTACGACTTCAACGGGGACGCCTCCATCGTGGAGTCCTATATCTCCTATCTCCGCCGCAAGGTAGACATTGACCCGGAGGCGCCCGCCCTGATCCAGACCAAGCGCGGGGTGGGCTACGTGCTCCGGACGGCAGAGAAGCGCTGACCTTGCTGGAGCGGTGGAAATCGGCCTCCCTGAGGTCCCAGCTCGTCGCCATCATCATGGCGTTGCTGATCGTTGCGCTGACGGTGACCGGCGCGGGCACCCTGACGCTGCTCCATAGCTACCTCCAAGGCCAGGTGGATGACAAACTCAATGCCGCCGTCGAACTGGCCCACAGACAGCGGTCCTTCACACAATTGCAGGCACCCAATCCGGTACCCACCGACTACTCCCTGATTCTCTACACCCCGGGCGAGGATCCCTACCCGTTCGGCGGTGATGCCGTGAACCGCCCGGACATCAGCAACATCACCGCGGATCAAGCGCAGGATCTGGGAACCCGCCCCTACCAGGTCCGCGGCACCGACGGCCAGAATTGGCGGGTGGTGGCCGTGCCCGTCCTGAACAACGGACGCAGCGCTGTGGTTGTCATCGGCCTGCCGCTGCAGAGCGTGGACGACGTCCTCAAGCACGCCACGCTGGTGGTCACAGGCGTGGGACTGCTGACGCTCCTGCTCGCCTCGCTGATTGCCAGCTGGACCGTGTCGCGGTCCTTCCGTCCACTGGCCCGGGTGGAGAAGACCGCTGCCGCCATCGCCGCCGGTGACCTGTCCCGGCGCGTGGAAGTCGAAAATCCCGGTACGGAGGTGGGCAGGCTGGCCAGTTCGCTGAACGCCATGTTGGCGCACATCGAAACGGCGTTTGCCGCCAGGACAGCCTCCGAGGGCCGGATGCGCCGCTTTGCAGCCGATGCCTCGCACGAACTCCGCACACCGCTGGTGACCATCCGGGGCTTCTCGGAGCTGTACCGCCATGGTGCCCTCGCTACGGATTCCGACGTCGCCACCGCGATGGGCCGCATCGAAAGTGAAGCCAAGCGGATGGGTTCCATGGTGGAAGACCTCCTGCTCCTGGCCCGCCTGGACGAACAACGGCCCCTCCAGCAGAAGCCGGTTGACCTCCAGCTGATCGCCCATGACGCCGTGGTGGACACCCAGGCCAGTGACCGTACGCGCACCATTTCACTGGTTGGGCTCGACGGCGGCAGTGCGGCGCCCGCCCCCGTCCTCGGGGACGAAGCAAAACTGCGCCAGGTGGTAGGCAACCTGGTCGGTAACGCCCTGCGCTACACGCCGGACGGCAGCCCGATCGAGCTGGCGGTGGGCGTCAGGATGTCCGACGGCGGCCAGCCGGCCTCCGTGATCGAGGTCAGGGACCACGGCCCCGGGATTTCCGACGACGACGCCTCCAGGGTCTTCGAGCGCTTCTACCGCGCGGATACGTCGCGGACCAGAGACACGGGCGGCAGCGGTCTGGGGTTGGCCATCGTCGCGGCAATCGTCGGCTCACATGGCGGCAGCGTCAGGGTCCAGGCCACGGACGGCGGCGGCGCCACCCTGGTGGTCAGCCTGCCCACACGGGACGAGGACGAAGGACAGGACCCACAAGGCGAACCCGGCCAGGGACGGATTCGCGAAGTCCAGGACACCGGTGGGCAGGATCATGGCGACGGCGGAAGCGCCAACGACGGCCGCGTTATCCACATATAGCAAACTCCCGTGGCCCTGGCTGCGTCCGGCTCCATAGGCTCATGGCAGTGGTCCGGAGGTGCCGGACCGGACAGCCTGACTGTCCACCACCTGAAAGGCAGCAGCCATGAGCATCATTTCCGTTGACACCGAACTCCTCCAGCTCAAGTCCGCCAACGTCAAAGCGACAGTGGACCGGATCAGCGCCGACGTCCAGGCCATGAAGCGCGGCCTGGACGAGCTACAGTCCACCTGGCGGGGCTCGGCCGCCACCAACTTCCAGGCGCTGATATCGGAGTGGACCCTGACCCAGGGCAAGGTGGAGGCCTCGCTTGCGTCAATCAACCTTGCACTGGCCTCGGCCGCGGCCACCTATGCCCAAGCCGAGCAGGGCAACACCCAGCGTTTTAGCTGAGAACGGCGGCCGGACGTGGAGGCAACGCGCGGTGCCCGTAGAGGCCCCGCCGCCGCGGCGATGCCTGCTTTCAGGCTTCGGGCGTTCCCTGATGAAAGCGGAGCCGCCAGCGGCCGTTGTCGAGGACCCACAAGGAGCTGCGGAGCGTTGTCCCTGAACGCGCGTAGCTGCGGTAGGTCAGCAGGACCGCGCCGGTTCCGATGCGGTCCGCGCCCAGTATTTCCAGCTCCGTCCGCTCACCGGGATCTTCCTCCAGCGCGAGCATCATCGCCTCGCGGGTCCACGCCCTCCCCGAGCTTCCAATCTCCATGAAGTCGGGATGCAGCAGGACACCCGTGCGGCCGATGTCGCCCCGAACGTCGGGGCCCAGCAGCTCCCGTTCGAGGGCCTCAACGATTTCCTCCGGCGACTTCCCGGGGGCGCCAGGGGTGGCCAGCGGATCTTCCTCCAGCTCGCTGAACAGATCTGGCTCGCTCAGCAGCTCCTGGTGATTGGACAAGGCAACATTATTGGAACCAACAGATCCGCCCATACCTGCCGCCGCACCGGCCGCGGCAGGAGCCTTGGCGCCCACGTGGCCCGGCGCGCCGGCGAATCCCGGACCGGAGCGGGCAGCAACGCCCTGCTGGTACGCGGTGGCCGCGGCCCTGGCCCGTTCGTCAGCGGCCTCATTCAGGTCGTGGCCCGCATGCCCCTTGACCCATTCAAACGTGTACTTCCGCCCGGCGAGTTCCCGGTCCAATTCCTTGAACAGTTCAACATTCAGGACTGGCTTTCCGTCCGCTTTCCGCCACCCCTTGCGCTTCCATCCAGGCATCCATTTGGTAATGGAGTTGATCACGTACTGGCTGTCGCACAAAACTCTCAAGTCTTCGTGGGGAACGTGGGCTGTGGCACGGAACAGGTCCAGCACGGCCATCAGCTCGCCCTGGTTATTGGTGCCGTGAGGCCACCCTCCGGCCCGCCAGCAGTCGTCGTTCACGTACCATGCCCAGCCAGCCGGACCTGGATTTCCTAGAGCCGAACCGTCGGCCGCTGCAGTAATCGTCACGGAACCATCCTGCCAGACGACGCCGACATGGAATTCGGCGACCGCCGGGAAACCGCTTACCGAAAACTCTTGACGCTGAAGTCGATGCGGGGCAGAATCGGAAACCTGAGTGAGAAAACGCTTTCTCATTTGACGCTCTCCCACCGGCATGGACGCGGCAAGGGAACACAGGCGGGGTGGACCCCACCCTTCGAGGAAGGCACATCAATGAAGATTCAGGCCATCAGCCGCAGGAGATTCCAGCTCGGCGCAGTCGCCGTCGCGGTGTCGCTGCTCGCCACCGGCTGCGGCGCGCCCGCAGGATCCAGCAGCAACGACCAGGTCACCCTGCGTTTCGCCTGGTGGGGCAACGAGTACCTCAACGCCCAGACCGAAAAGGTCATCGACGCGTTCGAGGCTGAGCATCCCAACATCCGGATCGAATCCGAGCCCGGCGAATGGGCCAGTTATTGGGACAAACTGGCCACTAAGACCGCCGCCAACGATGCACCGGATGTCATCCAGATGGACCAGAAGTACATCGCCGAGTATGGCGGCCGCGGAGCACTGCTTGACCTGTCCAAGCAAAGCGGGGTCGACACCTCCAAGCTGGACAAGGAATCACTGGCCTCCGGCCAATACGACGACGCACAGTATGGCCTGAGCACCGGCAAGAATGCGTACGTCATCATGGCCAACACCAAGGTCTTCGAAGCAGCCAACGTCCCTTTACCCGACGACACCACGTGGACATGGAGTGACTTCATGGACACTGCCGCGAAGCTCAGCGCGGCGGGTAACGGGAAGAGCTACGGTGCGGCCTATGGCAGCAACGAAGCAGACCTCATCATCTGGCTTCGGCAGCACGGCGAGAACCTCTACTCCCAGGACGGAAAGCTGGACTTCGACACAGCCACCGCTGCTTCCTTCTGGGAACGGCTCAAGGAACAGCGTGACTCCCAGGCAAGCCCGCCCGCCACCGTGGCCACCGAGGACTCCGGCGCAGGCTTGGAGGAGAGCCTGTTCGGCACCAACCGGGTCGGCATGGCGTGGTGGTGGACCAACCAGCTCGGCTCGCTGGAAACCACTACAGGCAGCAGCATCAAAATGCTCCGCGCCCCCAGCCTGGACGGTAAGTCCGCAGACAACGGCATGTACTACAAGCCCACGATGTTCTGGTCTGCGTCTTCTCGCTCCAAGCATCCTGAGGCGGCCGCAACCTTCATTAATTACCTGGCGAACAGCCCGGCTGCCGGTGCCATCCTCATGACTGACCGCGGCGTCCCCAGCAACTCTGAGATCGTCGAGAGCATCACGTCCACCCTCAAGCCCGCAGACACAACCGTTGTGGCCTTCCTGAAGGACATCGCGCCGGACATCGCCGACGCTCCACCCGTCCCGCCGGTGGGCGCGGGCAGCGTCCAGAACGTCATCAAGCGGTTCACCGACGAGGTCCTGTACGACCGCCTGACTCCGCAGGCAGCAGCCGAAGCCTTCAAGAAAGAAGTCGAAGGAATGCTGGCAACGGCACGGAAGTAGCGGAGCCCGGCGGCTGCAGAGCCTGCCAAGACGCACAAATGCGGCCCCCTCCAAACGGAGGGGGCCGCATTGTTTGCGCGGAACGTATTCCGGGCGCTTGGAGACTAGAAGCCGCCCATGCCGCCCATGTCGTCGCCGCCACCCATGGCCGGAGCGTTCTTCTCCGGCTTGTCGGCCACGACAGCCTCAGTGGTGAGGAACAGGCCGGCGATGGAGGCCGCGTTCTGCAGGGCAGAGCGCGTCACCTTGACGGGGTCATTGATGCCGGCAGCAAGCAGGTCGACGTATTCGCCGGTTGCGGCGTTCAGGCCATGGCCTGCGGGCAGGCCGCGGACCTTGTCCACAACAACGCCCGGCTCAAGGCCGGCGTTGAAGGCAATCTGCTTCAGCGGGGCGTCGATGGCAACGCGGACGATGTTGGCGCCCGTTGCTTCGTCACCGGTCAGGTTCAGGTTCGCGAACGCCTTGGCGCCAGCCTGGATCAGTGCAACGCCACCACCGGCGACGATGCCTTCTTCTACGGCAGCCTTTGCATTGCGGACAGCGTCCTCAATGCGGTGCTTGCGTTCCTTGAGCTCAACCTCGGTTGCGGCACCGGCCTTGATGACTGCAACGCCGCCGGCCAGCTTGGCCAGGCGTTCCTGCAGCTTCTCGCGGTCGTAGTCGGAATCGGAGTTTTCGATCTCGGCGCGGATCTGGGAAACGCGGCCAGCGATCTGGTCGGCGTCGCCGGCACCTTCAACGATGGTGGTTTCGTCCTTGGTGACGACAACCTTGCGGGCGCGTCCCAGGAGTTCCAGGCCAGCGGTCTCCAGCTTGAGGCCAACTTCCTCGGCAATGACCTGGCCGCCGGTCAGAACGGCGATGTCGGCCAGCTGAGCCTTGCGGCGGTCGCCGAAGCCCGGAGCCTTGACGGCGACGGACTTGAAGGTGCCACGGATCTTGTTGACGATCAGGGTGGCCAGGGCCTCGCCCTCGATGTCCTCGGCAATGATCAGCAACGGCTTGTTGGACTGCATGACCTTTTCCAGGACAGCAACCAGTTCCTTGACGTTGGAGATCTTGGAGTTGACGATCAGGATGTACGGGTCCTCGAGGACCGTTTCCTGGCGATCGGTGTCGGTGACGAAGTACGCGGAGATGTAACCCTTGTCGAAGCGCATGCCTTCGGTGAGTTCAAGCTCCAGGCCGAAGGTGTTGGACTCCTCGACGGTGATAACACCTTCCTTGCCGACCTTATCCAGGGCCTCGGCAATGAGGGCACCAATTTCGTCGTCACCGGCAGAGATGGAAGCCGTGGCGGCGATCTCTTCCTTGGTTTCGATTTCCTTGGCCGAAGCGAGCAGTTCCACCGTGACGGCTTCTACAGCCTTCTCGATGCCGCGCTTGAGGGACAGCGGATCGGCGCCGGCCGCGACGTTGCGCAGGCCTTCCTTAACCAGTGCCTGGGCGAGCACGGTGGCCGTGGTGGTGCCGTCGCCAGCGACGTCATCAGTCTTCTTGGCAACTTCCTTGACCAGCTCGGCGCCGATCTTCTCGTAAGGATCGTCCAGCTCGATCTCCTTGGCGATGGAAACACCATCGTTGGTGATCGTGGGGGCGCCCCACTTCTTTTCGAGGACGACGTTGCGTCCACGCGGGCCGAGGGTGACCTTAACGGCGTCGGCGAGGATGTTCAGGCCCCGCTCAAGGCCGCGGCGTGCCTCTTCATCAAATGCAATGATCTTGGCCATAACGGCAGTAGTCCTTTCGGGACAGACGTTAAGAATGAACCCACCGAAGTGCCCGCGACGGACGATCCTTCACCCTTGGCCTCTGTACGCCTCAGGTTCCCGATCTCACTCCAGTAAGTATTTCTTTCGCTCCTCGACCGGCACCTGGGCTTCGTAACCGGCCTGAGCCGGGCGTCGCTTTAGCAGTCGGTACGTAAGAGTGCTAAGTCAATAATTAGCACTCCATAGGTGAGAGTGCAAGCGAATAGTCCCGGTAACCAGTGCCTGCGGGGCCTCGTTTCGCTCCCGGCGATCAGCCTGCGGCCCGACCCGCGGATTCACGACCGCTGAGCTTTGCCCTGTTGTCAGCTCCGTAGGTGAACACCATGAAGTTCGCAGAGGTGATGTCGCCGTTGGCGTCGAAGCCGATCGGACCGGATTGGCCGTCGTAGTTCGCGGCACCTGCGGTCTTCAGCGCTGACACGCAGTCCTTGTAGGACTGGCAGGGTGCGGCCTTCGCCGGTTCCGCGCCGGGGGCCGTGCCTCCGGAGACAGCTATGAGGTGTGCGGCTATTGATCGGCCGGCGTCGTCGTCGGCTGCCGCGGCAGCCAGGACAGCCACCGTCACGGCGTCGTACGTCTCAGCGGCGAAAGAGGTGTCCTTCAACCCAGGATCGACCGCCAGCAGGCGGGCCTGGAAGTCCGCGGAGGGGAATACGCCGGGCACCACTGCCCGTGCGCCGTCGAGCGCTTTTGACCCCAACCCGGAACCATACTGGGCGAAAGCGCCGTCGCTGAGGATGACTTTACTGCCGGACAGTCCGGCGTTGTTCAGCTCAGCGATGGCCCCCTGGGCGCCATCCCGCGCAATGAGCACCACTGCATCCGGGGCCGCTTTCCGGGCAGCAGCTGCGGCCCGTTGCGCATCGCCGGGCTCGAACGCTGACGTGCTGGAGGTTTCCACGCCTGCGTCCTTGGCCGCACTGGCCACCGCTGCGGAAACATCCTTGCCGTAGCTGCTGTCCTGGTGAACGATCGCCAGGCTCTTCGCGCCCCCGTCTTTGGCGAGCTTCACAAGCACCGAAGCCTGGGCGACGTCGGCCGGTGCAGTCCGGAAGTAGTAGCCGCCGCTTTTGTACTTACTCAGCCCTGCCGCCGAATTGGCCGGTGAAATGAGCGGAATCTTCGCGGCGGAGAGAACGTCAATGGCAGCAGCCGCGTTGCTGGAATCAGTGGGTCCAATCACGACGTCGGCCTTGGCCTTGGCCAGCTCCTTGGCTTGCGCGCCGGAGTCGCCGGCGGCCCGGGGCAACAGTTCAATGGGTTTGCCCTTGTGCCCGCCGGTAGTGTTGATTTCCTGCACGGCCAGTTTTGCCGCGGCCAGCTGCGAGCCACTGAGGAAGTCCCGCGTTCCGGTGCTGTCCAGGATCACGCCAACGCGCAGCGTTCCATCGCCGGAGGCTTCAACGGAGTCAAGCCGGGCATTTCCAGCAGCAGCCCCACACCCGGCCAGCCCAAGAAGGAGGGCCGCCGCTGCTGGGACACGGACCAAGGAAGATCGGAAACTTACGGACTTCACTCTGCCGGCCGGACACTTTCTGCCTGCGGGCCCTTCTCGCCTTCGCCGACTTCAAGCTCCACCCGCTGCCCCTCATCGAGTGCGCGGTATCCCTCGCCTTGAATGGCGGACCAGTGGACAAAGACGTCGTCACCCGAGCCGTCCACCGTAATAAAGCCGTAGCCCTTTTCAGCGTTGAACCACTTCACGGTTCCCAGTGCCATGATGCCCACTCTTTCAGTAGCGTCCGTAAGGCCCACGCCACTGTGTGCCGCTCGTTACGGACCGAAGCCTGAAATCACTCTAGCCAATGGTCCCCGGACGAGCCGAGGCACAGGGCCGCGTCGGTGTTCAATAGTTATTCAGGTGTAACCCGTTTACTGGAAGCCCGGCCCCAGCACAACCACCAGCGGAACCTGGAAGTCGGCGCTGTCGACCATCGTTGGAATGTTCAGGAGTTCGGAGAGGGCCTCCGCGTTGGCCCTTTGTGCCGGACCAGCATAAAAAATTACCGACGTCTGCTGGGGTGCGCCGCCCCAGTTTCCTACCTGGCCTAGGGTCCAACCGTCCGCCTGGACGGTGGAGCTGACCCTGCCCGCCAGGCCGGCTGTTCCGGCGGCGTTGTAGACCGCCAGGCCCTGGGTCTTGTTCACGGCGGCCTGGGAGGCCGCGGCGGAGGGTGTGGGGCTCGGCTCAGGTTCGCCACTCGGTGAGGGCTCGGCGCTGGCAGTGGGCTCTGCGGTTGCGGAAGGTTCAGCGCTGGCAGAGGGAGAGGCTGCCTCCGAGGGGGCAGATGACTCCATGCTGGTGGACGCCTGGCTGCCGGCTTGGGTGAATCCCAGCTGAGGCAGGATCAGAAAGGAGACCAGGCCGACCGCAAGTGCCACAACGCCCACGGCGAGCATGGGCCATAGCCGCGGCCTGGACGGTGCCGAAGCTGAACGGTGGACACCCTGGCGGGAGGCAGCCTCCGGAACTTTGTCGAATTCATCCCGAGCGTATCTGGTCATAGTGGAGAGACATCCTTGTTGATTGTTGCTGATGGCTCAGCACGAGCGGAGTTACGCGTCCGAACCCAGGCGACGTGCGGTGCGTGCCCGTTGTCGCGACGTACGTAGTCTACGCAATCGCTTGACGAGCATGGGATCGTGCGCGAGCGCATCCTCGGAGTCGATCAGCGCGTTGAGCAGTTGGTAGTAGTGCGTAGCTGACAGGTCAAAGAGTTCCCTGATGGCCTGTTCCTTGGCACCGGCGTACTTCCACCACTGCCGCTCAAGGGCGAGCATCTGTTGCTCCCGCTCGCCGAGCGGCGAGTCCCGGAGCGAAAAGTCAGCCAGCAGGGAGCCACGCTCGCCAGGCTCTGCCAGGTGTTCCCGGGCTGGTTCCGCCACGGCATACTCCTTCGCTGGATAAGGTTAAAAGTCTCACCCCCATGTTACGGACGAATAACAGCGTTGTCATTTACGCCGCAACGGGCTGGCAGTGGACAAACGGGAGTACTGAGACAATGGGGGCGTGTTTGATTCGGAACCCCTGTTCGAGCTGGAGCCGGAAGCGGCGGAGCCCGTCGGTTATGCCGAGATGGCTGTATTGCCACTGGACGAACTGATGGCCGCCGACTGGGCCGCCGCCCTGGCCGGGGTGGAAGATGACCTGCGTGCCGTACTGAGGTTCCTCGCTGACGACGTCGCGGCCGGGCACCAGGTGCTGCCGTCGCCGTCGAATGTCCTCCGCGCGTTCCGGCAGCCGCTGGCAGACGTCAAGGTACTGATCCTGGGGCAGGACCCGTACCCAACCCCGGGGCACGCCGTCGGCCTGTCCTTCGCTGTGGCCCCGCAGACCCGACCCATTCCGCGCAGCCTGGCAAACATCTACAAGGAGCTCGAGGCCGATGTGGGAGTACCGGCGCGCGTGCACGGCGACCTCAGCGCTTGGGCAGACCAGGGCGTGCTGCTCCTGAACCGGGTCATGAGCGTGCGTGCCGGAGCCGCGGGTTCCCACCGCGGAAAGGGCTGGGAGAAAATCACGACGGCGGCAGTCACCGCGGTGGCCGGGCGACGGAAGGCTGACGGCAGCGCATTTCCGCTGGTGGCTGTGCTGTGGGGCAAGGACGCGGAGGCAGTCCGGCCCCTTTTGTCCGGCGCCGCGGTAGTGTCCAGCGCGCACCCGAGCCCATTGTCGGCGTCGCGCGGTTTCTTCGGTTCCCGGCCGTTCAGCCAAGCCAATGCGCTGCTGAACGAGCAAGGAAGCCCTGGCGTAACCTGGGAACTCCCACCACTCCCTTAGCTTAGGCTGGCCTTATGAGCACCGTTCCCGCTGCCACCAGCGCCACCAAAAAGTCGCGTCCCCAAATCAACCTCACCGTGGTCCGCCGCGAGCAGCTTTCGCCGCACATGGTCAGGATCGTTGCCGGCGGCGACGGCTTCGCCGACTACGTCAACAACGATTTTGTTGACCGCTACGTGAAGATCGTGTTCCCCCAGGCAGGCGTTGACTACGCCCAGCCGCTGGACCTGTGGACCATCCGCGAGACCATGCCCCGTGAGCAGTGGCCCTTCACCCGGACCTACACCGTCAGATGGGTGGACTCCGTGGCACAGGAGCTGGCCATCGACTTTGTGATCCACGGCGACGAAGGACTGGCCGGACCGTGGGCGGCCGCCGCCCGGCCCGGCGACCCGCTGACCTTTACCGGTCCCGGCGGCGCCTACAACCCGGCGCCCGACGCCGACTGGTACCTTTTCGCCGGCGATGAAGCCGCCCTGCCTGCCATCGCAGCCTCCTTGGAAGCCCTGCCAACGGAGGCACGGGGCGTGGCTTTCCTCGAGGTTGACTCCGACGCCGACATCCAGCCCATCGCAGCCCCCGCCGGTGTCAAGATCACGTGGCTCCGGCGCAACGGCGCACCGGCCGGCACAGGCGACCTGCTGGTGTCGGCAGTCGCGAACGCCGACTGGCCCGCCGTCGGCAAGGTCGACGTCTTTGCCCATGGCGAGCGCGGCTACATGAAGGGCCTGCGCGAGGTGTTCTTTGTCCAGCAGGGCCTGGACCGCAAGCAGGTTTCGCTGTCCGGTTACTGGGCCGCGGGCCGGGTCGAAGACGACTTCCAGGCCGAGAAGAAGCTGCCCATCGGGCAGATTTAGCCCCGTTATCGCCGGCGGGCGCGCCTGCGCTCGTTGCTGGCCAGGCTCCGCGTCAACGGCCTGGCCAGGGTGTCGCCCAGGACGATCCCGCCCGCTGCGCCGAGCACGATGGCGCCGGCGTTCAGCATGCCCCCTGCGCCCAGGAGGATCTCGGATTCCTCGATGGACAGGACATACATGGACCGGAAGATCGTCAGGCCCGGCAGCAGGATCAACGCCGCCGGCACGGCGACCACCAGCTGGGGCGCACCCATCTTCAATGCCACCACCCGGGCCAGCAGACCGATCACCACGGCGGACAACGCCGGCGAGAACCTGTCGCTGATCCCCAGCGAGCTGGCGCCGAGAAGCACCAGGTACCCGGCGACGCCCACGGCAGCGGTGGGCAGGAGCAGCTTCCACGCCGTCTGTTCGGTGACCCCGATGGCCATGACAGCCAGGGCCGTGAGGACCACCAGCACCCACAGGTCATAGGCGGGGCTGAATGTTTCCGTAACGTCGATTTCCTGCATCCCCGTCATGGAACCGACCACCAACGCGACGGCGATGCCTGCCACGAGGGCGCCGAAGATCAGGACTGTGGACAGGAACCTTCCGGCGGCAGTCACCGGGAAGCCGTTGATCGCGTCCTGCACGGAGGACACCAGGCGGCCCGTGGGCAGCAGGAGCAGGATACCGCCCACCACCACGATGGCCGGCGCGGTGGTGAGGTTGAACTGCCACAGCAGCAGTGCCATGAAAGTCACCACAAACGAACACGTCGCGGTGGTGAAGAAGTCAGGTACTCGCCAGCGGCCCAGCTGGCGCGACAGCAGGCTCACCCCGATGTTGACCACAAAGGCGATGGCTGAGGACACGGGACCGCCACCCAGTACGCCAACGAATGCTGCCGCGAAAACGCCGAAGGCCACGGTCACCATCCAACGCGGGAAGGGCTTGGGGCTGGTGATGGCCTCATCGAGCCGGCGGATTGCCTCGTCCCGGCCCACTCCCCCGGCCACGATGTCCGTAACGAGCTGATGGACCTTGGCCAGCCCGGCGTAGTTGTTGGTCCAGGACCGCACGACGCGCAACAGGGCGATGGGCGTCTGGTCCTTGGGCGCGTAGTTGATCCCGACCGACTGGTTGGTGATGTCCACTTCGATGTTCTTCAGCCCCAGCGCTGCCGTCACGGCGATGATGCTCGTCTCGACTTCCAATGCGCCGGCGCCATAACGGAACATGGTCTCGGCCAGGTGCAGGGCAAAGTCCAGGGTCTTGCGGGCGGAAGTGTCCACGCCTCCCACTTGGATCATGGGGTTGGCGTACGGGCTGCCTGCGAGCCTGTCCACGATACTCAGCGGCGCCGTCGGTGGGTTCTCCCCTTGGACCAGGCGCCGCAGCATCCGCTTTGCCGCGGCGTTCTGCCGGACCTGGGAGGGGGAAAGTGGCTCAGTCTTCGGCAGGCCGTCAGTGTGAGGCCTGTTCCGGGGATCCCCGGGTCGATCTGTCACGCTGGTCCTCTTCCGGGGGTGCTTATCGTGGTCTTTATGCGGTGTTCTCGGCGGGGGCTGGTTCTTCGCCGGAAGCCTGGCGTTTCAGCGGGAGCCTGCCCAGCAGCGTGCGGGCAGCCGCCACCGCCGCCCGGGCGATCCGGTTGGCTTGGAAAATCACGGGCCGCACCGGCATCACGAAATCACCCAGCAGCTGGACCACCTCGCCGCCGAACCCCTTCTTGAAGGCGTAGCCTCCGTGGCCTTCCTCGTCCTGTCCCTGGATGCCGAAGGTGCCGTAGAAGTTGTAGCGGCTGTAGCCCTTTTCCAGCGCATGGAGCATCATGCCCCAGTAGAGGGAGGTGGCTCCGTTGAAGTAGATATAGTCCTGTTTGGTGCCGCCGATGACGCACACCAACTCGTCGCCGAAGCAGACGAAGTGGATGGCCGCCACCGTTGCCACGCCAACGGAATCCGGGAACCGCTCAATGTCCTTGAGGCTGCGCTCATAGCTGTCGACGAGGTCCTGTACCACCTTGAGGCGGTTCGCCTTCTTCTTGCTGCCGGTCTCTTCGACCTCACGGCGGAGGTCGGCCGCCGCAGCGGTCTCGGATTCAAGGCGTTCGGTGATGGACTTGCGGTACGCGGGGATGTCGATCTTTGCCATCATGAGCTTGGTGAACTCGGACGAAGTGGTCCGCAGCAGCTGCTCGTAGTATTCGCGTTCGCGGTAGATGAAGCCCTTTTCGTCGCCGGCCGTGCTCAGGGCGTCGTAGAACTCGTCCAGGGTTTCCAGAGTCGCCTGTTCCAGGAAGACGCCGTTCTTTTCGGCCTTCCGGATGGCTTTGCGCGTGCGGTAGCTCGTGCCCATGATGAGCTCTTCGGCGTCCGTGACGCCGTCGAGGGTCTTGATGAACATCCAGTTCACGTTGGCGAAGTTCATGTCCGAGCCCTGGTGGGCAAATCCGAGCCGCGCAAGCTCTGCTACCAGCGGGCGGTTGTCCGTGATCTCTGGGTGTTCGGCCCCGTCCTCGTCGCGTGCGATGAAGGGAAGGTTCGGGGAGATCCGCAGCTCAGCGGCTTTGCGTTCCGCTGCCCTGGTTTTCAGGAGTTCGACGACGGCACGCACCAGGGCGGAGTCCGTGTAGTCCATCAGTGGCCCCTTGGCGCACTCGCACACTGTGTACCCGAAGCGGTTGGTGGTGTAGTTCAGTTTGCCGGCGGCCACCAGTTCGCCATCACGACGGACTCCGAACAGCTCCACTGCCTGCCCGCGGGCGCGCTGGAACCGGGCGAAGTCGGCGGACTGGATGAAGTTGTTCTGCGGGTGGCTGACTGAGAAGGCCTCGAAGTCGGCGTCGCTGAGGATAGCGAACTCGAGCTCGGTCGCGGCCTTGGTTGAATTCACGGGAAAGTTCCTCACCTGTGGATGTGCTGCCGAATGGTGGCAGCGCTGAGATGTTGTGGACGGTGGAGTGTGGCGGCGGCTCAGTAGAACTGGTTGCCGGTACGCATGGTTTCGAGGCGCCGGAAAACACGCTCGGCGCCCTTGACCCAGAGCCGGTGCCGGACGGGTGCGAGGACGAAGTCGTAGCAGCCCACAAAGTCCGTGACTGTTTTGCTGAAGCTGGTTTTGAACATGCCCATGCCGTAAAGGTTGTGGGACTTGTCCTTGATCCTGTCCGCGGGCGGGGTGCCGCAGAAGTCGTACTCGGCGCAGCCGAGCTCCTTCATCCTGCGGATCGCGGCCCACTGGACCAGGTGCGAATCACCGTACTGCTTCCGGTTCTGGGTGGACCCGCCGTCTTTGTACGTCGCTTTGGCCCCATAGTTGATCACAAAGGCGCCCACGCTCGGTTTCCCGTCCTCGTAGGCGAAGAAGAAGCTGCCTTGGCCACGGTCACAGAACTCGTCCCAGAACCGGGCGTAGTACTCATAACTGCGAAGGGGCATGGATCCTTTGGCTTTGACGGTGTCGGCCATCAGGTCATAGAGGGCGCGGTAGGTCTCCGGGCCCTGCTCCCGCTGGACCACTTCACAGCCCTCGCGCTCTGCCCGGCGGATGGCGTTGCGGGCACGTGAGGAAATGGACCGGAACACCTCGTTTTCCGGCGCGGAGATGTCCAGCAGGGCTGTGGAGTCGTTCGACTGGATGTTGGGGGCCTTCACCAGGCCGGCGGAAGCCAGCTCAGCCCGGGCTTCCGGTGAGGCGACGATGTCCGGCTCCACTTTGATGGCGAAAACGTTCAGCTTCCGTGCTTTGACAAATTCGGCACAGGCGGCCAAGGCCGGTTTGAGGTCCTCCGCGGCCCGGACGTCGGGCCCTTTGATGAGGTACCAGAGACGGCCCAGCACCGGAAATTTCTTCTCCAGGACCAGGTTGTAGCTGGCGGTTCCGCTGTTCTCCAGGACCAGGAAGCGGACAGCCCAACCGTTGCCGTTCTTCACCGAAGCGTAGGCCGCAGACTGCAGCATATTGCCGCCGTTCGGGTTCGCAGTGACGTGCTTGTCCCAGTTCTCAATTTCCTCGCCTGTGGCAAAGCGGGCGGTGAATTCTCGCAAGGGGGCGTGTCCTGTCTGTTGGTCTTGTGCGCGGTTCTGTACGTGTGGCTGTGGGCAGACATGTAGCCACAAGTCTAAAGCCTGAACCGGTACGGGCTTTTCCGCGGGCCCGTGGCCGCCTTGACTCGGGGTCCACGCTTCGTAAGGGTTGACGCATGGAGCCGCACCCTGAAGAGTCCACGCCCCGCTCCGGCAACCCCGCAGGAAACTACGGACCGGGCACGCAGATTGTGGCACTCGCCATCTTCCTGGGAGCCTCAGCACTGGTCGCATGGCTGGGGGCCTTTGCCACCGTAAACAACGTCAACGGCTGGTACGTCACCGCCGACAAAGCTCCGTGGACGCCGGCCAATGGGGTTTTCGGTCCGGTCTGGACGTTGCTGTACACGGCCATGGCCGTGGCCGCCTGGCTGGTGTGGCGCCGCCGTGTGCCGGAGTCGAGGCCAGCGCTGGTCACCTACGGTATCCAGTTGATCCTCAACCTGCTGTGGACCCCGGTTTTCTTTGGCCTCTACCCTGTGCTGGGCACCACTGCACTGTGGCTGGCGTTCGCGATCATCCTTGCCTTGATCGTGGCTGTGGCTTTCACGGTGCTCCGGTTCGGACCGATCAGCCCGGCAGCAGGACTACTCCTGCTGCCCTACGTCACCTGGATCGTGTTTGCGTCATCCCTGAATCTCTGGGCGGCGCTGCATAACTAGCATTCAACAACGTTGACGGCGAGGCCGCCCATGGCGGTTTCTTTGTATTTGGAGCTCATGTCCTTGCCGGTTTCGCGCATGGTCACGATGACTTCGTCGAGGGACACGCGGTGCGAGCCGTCACCCCAGAGCGCCATCTTCGCCGCGTTGATGGCCTTGGCAGCAGCGATCGCGTTGCGTTCGATGCACGGCACCTGTACGAGCCCGCCGATGGGGTCGCAGGTCAGGCCCAGGTTGTGTTCCATCGCGATTTCCGCGGCGTTCTCCACCTGCTGCGGTGTCCCGCCCATCACCTCGGCCAGGCCTGCGGCGGCCATGGACGACGCCGACCCCACCTCGCCCTGGCAGCCCACCTCGGCGCCGGAAATGGACGCCTGTTCCTTGTACAGCACCCCGATGGCGCCGGCCGTGAGCAGGAACTTCACCACGACGTCGTCGCGGTCTTCCTGCGTGGCATTCTCCATCCCTGGGGCGAAGTGCAGCGCGTAGTACAGGACAGCCGGGATGATGCCGGCGGCACCATTGGTCGGGGCGGTGACCACCCGCCCGCCGGAGGCATTCTCCTCGTTGACGGCAAGGGCGATCAGGTTTACCCATTCCTGCCAGTACTTGGGGTCCCGGTAGTCGGGATCGTGGTCCCGGCTTTCCTTCAAGAGACGCTCGTGCCAGTCGGGGGCCCGACGGCGGACCTTCAGTCCGCCGGGCAGCAGCCCTTCGCGCTTGAGGCTGGTTTCCACGCAACCTTCCATCACCGAATAGATGTGCAGGAGCCCTGCGCGGATCTCCTGCTCGGACCGGGAGGCGCGTTCGTTGACGAACATGACCTCACCGATGGACAGGCCCTTGGACTGGCAGCGGCCCAGCAGTTCGGCCGCTGTCCGGAACGGAAGCGGAAGTTCCTTCTTGGACTCGTCCAGTTCCTTCAGCGCGGCGTCCTCCTCGCCCTCGCGGACGATAAAACCGCCGCCCACTGAGAAAAAAGTGGCGCTGTGGAGGATTTCGCCGTCAGAGTCAGAAACGGTGAAGGTCATGCCGTTGGTGTGCCGCGGCAGGATGGTCAGCGGGCGCAGGACCATGTCCTTCACGCCGTAGGGCAGGGGAACACCGTTCCCACCGCCAGCACCGGCCAACTGAAGCGTTCCCGTCTCAGCGATCGCAGCCAGCCGCTCCTCCACCTCGTCAGGCAGGATCTTCTCGGGATGGAAGCCTTCCAAGCCGAGAAGGATCGCCGTCATCGTCCCGTGCCCGTGGCCCGTCGCGGCGAGGGAGCCGTACAGGTCAACCCGCAGGCTCGCGACGTCCCCCAGCTTCCCTGAGGCCTGAAGCTCCTCTGCGAACACAGCAGCAGCCCGCATGGGACCCACAGTGTGTGAACTGGAAGGTCCAATCCCGATCGAAAAAAGATCAAAGACACCAACAGCCATGGTCAGTTCCTAACTAGGTAAGTGGTGGGGTGGGGAGGGAACCGGACATCCTCTGCATGCTCGGTCGCGAAGACGCCCGCTGCGCGGACGTGACGCTCCCTTAGACGCATGCTGCCGGATGCCCGGCCCCCTCCGAGGGTCCGACGGGCCGCGGTTTTCGAAAGCGGTCCGCCGGCGCGGACCCAGCCGCAACGAGGCACTCAGGCGAGGTTGGCGACCGAAGGGTAGAGCGGGTGGGCTGCGGCGAGGACCTCTACGCGGTGACGCAGGCCCGTAAGGTCCGTGCCGGCGTCGGCCTTCAGAGCCTCGGCGATGATGTCCGCGACCTCACGGAAGGCGGCTTCGCCGAAGCCGCGGGTGGCCAGCGCCGGGGTGCCGATGCGCAGCCCGGAGGTGACCATCGGCGGACGGGGGTCGAACGGCACGGCGTTGCGGTTAACCGTGATGTCGATCTCCGCGAGCCGGTCCTCGGCCTGCTGGCCGTCAAGTTCGCAGTTGCGCAGGTCCACCAGGACCAGGTGCACGTCGGTGCCGCCGGAGATCACGTTGATGCCCTTGGCGGTGACGTCTGGCTGGACCAGGCGGTCGGCCAGGATCCGGGCACCGGCCAGGACGCGTTCCTGCCGTTCTTTGAACTCGGCGGACGCGGCGATCTTGAAGGCCACGGCTTTTCCTGCGATGACGTGCTCCAGCGGCCCGCCCTGCTGGCCCGGGAACACAGCCGAGTTGATCTTCTTGGCGATCGCGGCGTCGTTGGTCAGGATGATGCCGCCGCGCGGACCGGCGAGGGTCTTGTGCGTGGTGGAAGTGGTGACGTGGGCGTGCGGCACCGGCGAGGGGTGCAGCCCTGCGGCCACGAGCCCGGCGAAGTGCGCCATGTCCACCATCAGGTAGGCGCCCACGGAATCGGCGATCCGGCGGAACTCTGCGAAGTCCAGCTGCCGGGCGTATGCGGACCAGCCGGCGACGATCAGCTGCGGCTTGTGCTCCTGCGCCAGGCGCTCCACCTCGGCCATGTCGATCCGGTGGTCCTCCTCGCGGACCTGGTACGGGATCACGTTGTACAGGCGGCCGGAGAAGTTGATCTTCATGCCGTGGGTCAGGTGGCCACCGTGAGCAAGGTTCAGGCCCATGATGGTGTCGCCCGGTTTGATCAGCGCGTGCATCACCGAGGCATTCGCCTGTGCACCGGAGTGCGGCTGCACGTTGGCGAACTCGGCACCGAAGAGGGCCTTAACCCTGTCGACAGCCAACTGCTCGATCACATCGACGTGCTCGCAGCCACCGTAGTAGCGCTTGCCGGGGTAGCCTTCGGCGTACTTGTTGGTCAGGACCGAGCCCTGTGCCTGCATCACTGCCACGGCGGTGTGGTTCTCCGAGGCGATCATTTCCAGGCCGTCGCGCTGGCGGCCCAGTTCGTCGTCGATCTTGGCCGCGATCTCCGGGTCCAGGACGGACAGGTCCGCGTCCAGGGATGGGGAAACGACCTGCGTAAACTCCGCGGTTGCTGACTTTGCCGTGCTCACAGCTCGCCGCCGTTCTTGGACGCGTAGTCCTGCGCGGAGAGCAGCGGGCCGTCAGACTCGGCGGCCACCTTGAACAACCAGCCGGCGCCGTACGGGTCGCTGTTGATCAGTGCGGGATCTTCGACGACGGCCGGGTTGGTCTCCGTGACCTCGCCCGTCACCGGGGAGTAGAGGTCGGAGACGGACTTGGTGGATTCCACCTCGCCGCAGGTCTCCCCCGCGGTCACGGTCGAGCCGACCTCGGGCAGGTCCACGTACACAATGTCACCGAGGGCGTCCGTGGCCACGGCGGAGATGCCGATGGACACGAGGTTCCCGTCCTCGCGGGCAACCCACTCGTGCTCGTCGGAGTACTGCAGTTCTGCGGCAACTTTAGCCATGTGTTATTTCCTTAGTTTGGTTTTGTGAAAACTGAGAGAGCGTCGGGTGGCGCGGGACTACTTTTGGCGCTTGTAGAACGGCAGTGCCACGACTTCGAAGGGCTCGGTCTTGCCACGGAGGTCGATGTCCAGGGCAGTGCCGGGCTCCATGAAAGCGACGTCGACGTAGGCCAGGGCCACCGGGTAGCCAAGGCTGGGCGAGGGCTGGCCGGAGGTGACTTCGCCAACCACGGCGCCGTCGTTGAGGACTGGGTAATGCCCGCGGCCGGCCCGGCGCCCGAGTCCCTTAAGGCCAACCAGCCTGCGGCCGGTGGTAACTCCGGCACCGGCTTCCTTCTTGGCGGCGAGCGCCGCCTTACCCACGAAGTCGCCTTCCTTGGACAGCGCGACGACGGGTCCCAGGCCGGCGGCGAACGGGTCGCCTTCCAGGGAGAGTTCGTTGCCGTAGAGCGGCATGCCGGCTTCGAGGCGGAGCGAGTCGCGGGAGGCGAGGCCTGCAGGCACGAGTTCCCCTTCGTCCGCGATGGCGACGATGGCCTGCCAGAGCGCGGCGGCGTCCTCGTTGGCCACGAAGATCTCGAAGCCGTCCTCGCCGGTGTAGCCGGTGCGGGCCAGCAGCAGTTCCTGGCCGGCGCCTGCCACCAGGATCGGGACCTCGACGGCGGCGTAGTACTTGAGGTCCGTGACCAGGCTGTGCTGGGCGGCAGGGACCAGACGTAGCAGGAGTTCCTCCGCTTTAGGTCCCTGGATAGCGATCAAGGACGTCTCGGCGGAGACGTCGTCCACCACCACGTCGAAGCCGGCAGCGCGCTCGGCCAGCGCAGCTGCCACAGTCTTGGCGTTGCCGGCGTTGGGGACCACCAGGAAGCGGTCTGTGCCGTCTTCTGCGGCAGGACGGCGGTACGTGATGAGGTCATCGATGATTCCACCGTCCTCGTTGCAGATCAGCGAGTATTTGGCCTTGCCCACGGCCATGGCGGAGATCTTGCCCACCAGCGCGTAGTCCAGGAACGCTGCGGCATCGGGGCCGGTGACCCAGACTTCGCCCATGTGGGAGAGGTCGAAGATGCCTGCCGCCTTGCGGACGGCGTGGTGCTCGGCCAGTTCGGAGCTGTACTTGAGCGGCATCTGCCAGCCACCGAAGTCGGTGAAGGAGGCGCCGAGTTTCTTGTGCTCTTCGTAGAGCGCGGTGTAGTTCTCAGTCATCGTGGAGTCCTTAGTTTTCAAACTCGGAAAGCGGCGGGCAGGAGCAGATCAGGTTCCGGTCGCCGGCGGCTCCGTCGATGCGGCCCACTGGTGGGAAGTACTTGTCCTGCTTGAGCGAGGCCACCGGGAACACGGCCTGTTCGCGCGGGTAGGCACGGTCCCAGTCGGTGCTGATGGCGGCAGCAGCCGTGTGCGGGGAGTTGCGCAGCGGGCTGTCGTTGACGGTGAAGTCGCCGTGGGCCACCTGGTCGATTTCGGCCCGGATGGCGATCATCGCCGTGATGAAACGGTCGATCTCGTGCAGGTCCTCGGACTCGGTGGGCTCCACCATGAGTGTCCCGGCCACGGGGAATGCCAGGGTGGGGGCGTGGAACCCGTAGTCGATCAGGCGCTTGGCCACGTCCTCGGCCGTGACGCCGGTCTTGGCGGTCAGCTCACGCAGGTCAAGGATGCACTCATGCGCCACCAGTCCGCCTTCGCCCGTGTACAGCACCGGGAAGAAGTCGTTCAGGCGGGCCGCGATGTAGTTGGCCGCGAGCAGTGCCGACTTGGTGGCCTCGGTCAGGCCAGCACCGCCCATGAGCTTCACGTAGGCCCAGGAAATCGGCAGGACACCTGCGGAGCCGAAGCGGGAGGCTGAGATCGGGACGCCGTCGCCTTCGGTCCAGGTGGCAGCGTTGCCCGGCATGAACGGTGCCAGGTGTGCTTTTGCGGCGACCGGGCCTACACCGGGTCCCCCGCCGCCGTGCGGGATGCAGAAGGTTTTGTGGAGGTTCAGGTGCGAGACGTCGCCGCCGAATTTGCCGGGCTGGGCCAGGCCCACCAGGGCGTTCAGGTTGGCACCGTCGATGTACACCTGGCCGCCTGCGGCGTGGATGGCGTCGCAGACTTCGCGGACGTCGGCGTCGTAGACGCCGTGCGTCGACGGGTAGGTGATCATGATGCAGGACAGTGCGTCCTTGTGGGCCTCGATCTTGGCGTAGAGGTCGGTGTGGTCGATGGTGCCGTCGGCGGCGGTGGCTACCACAACCACCTTCATGCCGGCCAGGACGGCCGAGGCCGCGTTGGTGCCGTGCGCCGAAGCTGGGATCAGGCAGATGTTGCGCTGTTCGTCCCCGCGGGAGCGGTGGTAGCCGCGGATAGCCAGCAGGCCGGCGAGCTCGCCCTGGGAACCGGCGTTGGGCTGGATGGATACTTGGTCGTAGCCGGTGATCTCGGTCAGCTGGGACTCGAGGTCCGCGATCAGTTCCCGCCAGCCTTCGGTCTGGGAGTCGGGCGCGAACGGGTGGATGGAGGCGAATTCCGGCCAGGAGATCGCTTCCATCTCGGCGGTGGCGTTCAGCTTCATGGTGCAGGAGCCCAGCGGGATCATGGTGCGGTCCAGCGCGAGGTCCCGGTCCGAAAGCTTGCGGATGTAGCGCAGCAGCTGGGTCTCGGAACGGTGGGTGCTGAACACGGGGTGCTGGAGGTAGTCGGAGGAACGCTCGACGGCGGCATCCAGCTCGAACGCAGGGTCGGTGCCAGCGGCCGCGTCAACAGCCTCGGCACCAAAGGCGGCCAGTACGTCATCGACGATTGCCGGCGTCGTGGTTTCATCGGTGGAGAAGCCAACAGTGTTGGCATCGATGCTGCGCAGGTTGATGCCCTTGGCTTCGGCGGCGGCGACGATCGCGGCGGCCTTGCCCGGTACCGAAACGGTGACAGTGTCGAAGAAGCTGGTGTGGAGCACGTCCAGGCCGGCGGCTTTCAGGGACGCAGCGAGGGTCTTCGCGTGGTGGTGGGCGGCCTGCGCGATCGCCTTCAGGCCGTCCGGACCGTGGTACACGGCGTACATGGAGGCCACGATGGCCAGCAGTGCCTGCGCGGTGCAGATGTTGGACGTGGCCTTCTCACGGCGGATGTGCTGCTCACGGGTCTGCAGCGCCAGGCGGTAGGCCGGCACGCCGGCGTTGTCCTTGGAGACCCCAACGAGGCGGCCCGGCATGGAGCGCTCGAGGCCCTTCTGCACTGCCATGTAGGCGGCATGCGGGCCGCCGTAGAACAGCGGGACGCCGAAGCGCTGGGCAGAGCCGACGGCGATGTCGGCACCCTGCTCGCCGGGAGGCGTGATGAGGGTGAGTGCCAGCAGGTCCGCGGCCACGGTCACCAGGGCACCGCGGGACTTGGCGTCGGCGATCACGGCGGAGTGGTCGAAGACACGGCCGGAAACACCTGGCTGCTGCAGCACCACACCGTTGATGACGCCGTCGGGCAGGCCCTTGGAAAGGTCAGCGACCTCCACCTCGAAGCCCAGGGCCTCAGCACGCCCCTTCACGATGGCGATGGTCTGCGGCAGGCAGTCGGCGTCCAGGACGGTCTTGCCATCGCGGGCGTCCTTGTTCTTGTTGGCCCGGCGCATCATCAGCACGGCTTCAGCCACGGCGGTGGCTTCATCCAGCAGGGACGCGTTGGCGACGGGAAGGCCCACGAGGTCCTGGACCATGGTCTGGAAGTTCAGCAGCGCCTCAAGACGGCCCTGGGAGATCTCCGGCTGGTAGGGCGTGTACGCGGTGTACCAGGCCGGGCCCTCGAGGATATTGCGGCGGATCACCGGAGGCGTCACGGTGTCGTAGTAGCCCTGGCCGATCATCTGCACGGCGGTCTTGTTCTTGGCGGCGATCCTGCGAAGCTCGGCGAGCGTCTCAACCTCGCTCAACGCTGCTGAGAGTTCCAGCGCGGAGTCCTGGCGGATGTCCTTCGGAACCGCGGTGTCTACCAGCGCATCGACGGTGTCGTAACCGACGGCCTTAAGCATGGCGTCGACGTCAGCCTCACGGCGGGCACCGATGTGCCTGTCAACAAAGGGCGCAGAGGCTGAAGTAGCGGTAGCTGGGGCGGCGGAGGCCGGATAGACGGTCACAAGGAACTCCATAATTCAGGCGGCGAGGGTACGCCACATCGATTCGGGTTCCTCCCCACTCTGTATTGGACCTGAGAGTTTCCGTGCGGTTCCGCTGCTGCGGGACCACACTTGCACCGTCGGTGAGCAAACCGGTCCGGGTGTTCCGGAACGAACCGGGACACCTCAGGCGGACAGCCTGCTACTTTCCAGAGTTGCCTCGCCGCGGCGGTACATGGGCCTGAGAGATTCCTGGGGAGGATTTGCTCCTACGGCGCCTGCTTGTACCTACTAGCAGAACTCTCCCGCCGCAGATCAAAGGCTTATTCATTTGGGATTGAGATTGGCCGGTGACAGCCATCACCAATTGTCCTATGCCGCAGGCTTTCGGGCAAATGGTGACCGCGTCACCACCTTGGACCGGCCTGGCGCCACTCAGCCCCTCAGCCGCTCTACCGCTGCGAGGAGTTCGGCAACGTCACCCTGCCTGCCGTCTGCATTGCCGGACGGCCCGCTCTCCCACATGGCGTTGAAGTACAACCCGTCCCCCATGTACAGCACGGCCTTGGCCATCGCCTTGCCAACGTCCGCCCCGATCAACTCCAGCCACTGCTGCTGGATGGCGGCGAAACGACGGCGGGCCTCCTCGTGGGCCACCTCGGCCAGGCGGGTGGCGGCAACAAACGAACGGTCCATGGGGGTGTCCGACCACAGTGAGGACCGGATGAAGTACGCCGCGGCACCCTCAGGCGCTGCCGCCATGGCTGTAAGGTCCTCACCGGCCAGGCGGTCCAGGCGCTCAAGGGTTGCGGTGATCAGCGTTTCCTTGTTCGGAAAGTGATACAGCAGGCCGCCCTTGGACACCCCGGCCTTTTTGGCAACTGCATCGAGGGTGGCAGCACGCTCCCCGACGTCGATGAGAAGTTCTTCAAAGGCGTCGAGGACGGCATCTCGCGCGACGGGTTTTCTGGCCATGGGTCCAATCATGCATCCTAAGGGTCCCTCATTTCTTAACTATACCGTCCAGACGGTACAGTTATTTCCATGACACCGTCCGCAACCTCCCGGCAGAACACCCGCAGCACGCCACCCACCACCGCATCAATACCCGCCGGCACTTCCGGGCAGTGGCGGGACTGGCTCGCTTTGGGACTGCTCATGTTTCCGGTACTCCTGGTTGCCGTGGACAACACGGCGCTGACGTTTGCGCTGCCTGCCATCGCGAGAAGCCTGGAGACCTCAGGCGTCCAACTGCTGTGGATTGTGGACGCCTATCCCCTCGTGCTTGCCGGGCTGCTGGTTGCCATGGGCAGCCTGGGTGACCGGATTGGACGCCGGCGGCTGCTGCTGGTCGGCAGTGTCGGTTTCGCGGCAGTCTCGGCGGCCACAGCATTCGCCCCGAGCCCAGAGTGGCTGATAGCCGGCAGGGCGGCGTTGGGATTCTTCGGGGCCATGCTGATGCCGTCCACCCTGTCCCTCATACGCAATATCTTCCCGGACCCCAACCGGCGCCGGCTGGCCGTGGCCATCTGGGCGGCCGGCTTTTCCGGCGGCGCAGCGCTGGGGCCGATCTTCGGTGGCTGGCTGGTGGAGCAGTTCTGGTGGGGCGCCATCCTTTTGGTCGCCGTACCCATCATGCTGCCCCTCCTGGCCTTCGGTCCCGCCTTCATCCCGGAGTCCAAGGACCCACACCCCGGGCGGGTTGACGTGCCAAGCATCCTGCTTTCCCTGTTGGTGATGGTGCCCGTTGTTTATGGCATCAAAGAACTTGCCACTGAAGGCATAGGGACGCTTCCGCTGCTCGTCATAGGGTTTGGCCTTGCCATGGGATTCGTCTTTGTCCGCCGGCAACTGCGGCTGGCGAGCCCCCTCCTGGACATGTCCCTGTTCCGCAACAGGGTTTTCAGTACGGCCATCACGGCAAACGTCCTGGCGCTGTTTTCTTTCAATGGCTTTATCCTGTTCCTCGCCCAGCATCTCCAGTTACTGGAGGGCATGACGCCGTCCGCCTCCGGCGTGGCCATGATCCCGGCCCTTGTGGCAACAGTGGTGGCCGGACTGGTGGCAGTACCCCTGGTGCGGAAGGTCCGTCCGGGCTTTGTCGTGGCCGGTGGGCTGGCCCTGAGCGCAACCGGCCACGGGCTCGTGGCCTTCGGCAACCACAGCGCCGGCCCGGCCCTCCTGCTGGGAGCACTCCTCATCCTGGCCCTGGGGGTGGGAACGGCCGAGACCATCTCGAACGACCTCATCCTGGGCGCTGTTCCCGCCGAGAAGTCAGGCGCGGCAGCCGCCATTTCCGAGACGGGCTACGAAGTGGGGTCGCTGCTGGGGACCGCCGTCCTGGGCTCCATCCTGACCGCTTCGTACCAGCACAACCTGCTGGTACCCGCCGGTCTCGCAGCGGCCACATCCGGATCCGGCGCTCACCAGGCGGGCGAAACCCTGGCCGGTGCCATGGAGCTCGCTGGCACGTTGCCCGCACCGCTCGCGGAAGCCCTCCGCGCCGCAGCGCGTGCGGCTTTCGATTCCGGGGTGCATATCACCGCGGGGATCGCCCTGGTCCTACTGGCAGGAGCTGCGGTGCTTGCCGCCGTCGCACTTCACCGCGTTCCCAAGGCGCACTAGGCGAGCGCATTCCACGAAGCCGGCAGGGCTCAGCGTCATTCGCAACAAGAAAGCGCCCGGCTCCGGAGATGGCTCCGGCGCCGGGCGCTTTACTGCGCGTTATTCGCTACTTTGCGTCCGGTGCGGTGACGCTGGCGGAGGCCTTCATGGTCTCCGCATTCACCATCCACGCATACTGTTCCAGCTTGGCGATGAATTCATGCAGCAGGTCTGCGGTGGTGGGGTCTTCCTCATCCACTTCGTCATGGACCTTGCGCATGGTCCCAACGGCGGCCTCAAGGGCGGCGACGATCCGCTCAATGGCATCCTTGGTGTTGATAAGGCCCGCCGGGAACGGGGCCAGGCTGGTGCTCTTGGCCACCGTGGCACTGCGGCCGTCCGGGAGGGCATGCAGGGCCCGCATTCTTTCGGCCATGTCATCGGCGAACTGGCGGGCGGCATCGACGATTTCGTCCAGCTGCAGGTGGAGGTCCCGGAAGTTGGTGCCGACGATGTTCCAGTGGGCCTGCTTGCCCTGGATGTGCAGTTCGATCAGGTCCGCGAGAACGGCCTGGAGGTTGTTGGTCAGGGTCGGTGAAGCTTTCATGAATCCTCCTCGATTGGTCCAGTGATCCTGACCGTATCAGCCGTGATGAGCCTACGGAGCAAAATTTCTCAGTGAGCTTACTATTCCGAACGAGGTGACATAAAAGAATGGGATTCATATAAGCCCTTGCGCGAAAGCCGGATGCCGTCCATACTAAATGAACGTCATTCATTTAGTGACGGTCGTCTCACTGGAAGTAAGCACATGATTGAAATTTCCTGCCTCGACTCGCCCGACTCCTTGGCCCGGACAGCGCCGTCCGAACGCCCTGCCCTCCGGGTCGGCGTCGTGCAGCACCGCTGGCATGCGGACACTGCCGTCCTGCAGGCCGAACTCGACGAGGGCATCGGCCGTGCCGCCAGGCTCGGTGCCACTGTAGTATTCCTGCCCGAACTCACCCTTTCCCGCTACCCCGCGGACACCCGCCCGGAGAACGACGTTCCCCGGCGCGGAGCCGTACAGCCACCGGCGGACCGGCCCCGGCCCTCCGACACCGCTGAAGACCTGCTCACCGGACCCACCTTCCGCTTCGCCGCGGACTCAGCCCGCCGCCACGGGGTCTCCGTCCACGCCTCGTTGTACCAGAAGGCAGACAACCCGGACGGCAGCGATGACGGGCTGGGCCTGAACACCGCCATCCTGGTTTCCCCGGAAGGTGAGCTGCTGGCCCGCACGCACAAGCTGCACATCCCGGTCACCGCCGGCTACTACGAAGACAAGTTCTTCCGCCAAGGGCCCGCAGCGGCCGATGCCTACGAGGTCCACGCGCCGGCGGAACTGGGCGGCGCCCGGCTGGGCATGCCCACCTGCTGGGACGAATGGTTCCCCGAGGTAGCCCGGCTGTACTCCCTCGGCGGCGCCGAAATCGTGGTCTACCCCACCGCGATCGGCTCGGAACCGGACCACCCCGACTTCGACACCCAGCCGCTGTGGCAGCAGGTCATCGTGGGCAACGGCATCGCCAACGGGCTCTTTATGATCGCCCCTAACCGCTGGGGCAGCGAGGGGACCCTGAACTTCTACGGCTCCTCGTTCATCTCCGATCCCTATGGCCGGATTCTGGCCCAGGCCCCGCGGGACGCCTCCGCCGTTCTGGTGGCAGACCTCGACCTGGACCAGCGGCGCGACTGGCTTACCCTTTTCCCCTTCCTGGCCACCCGCCGCCCCGACACCTACGGCCGCCTCACAGACCCCGTGCGGCGTGACCTGCCGCTCGGCGGCGAAGCAGCCGTAGTCGAAGGGGTGAGCGCATGAGTTCCTGGCGCATGCCCGCCGAGACCGCTCCCCAGGAGCGGCTCTGGATGGCCTTCCCCACCGGAGGGTACACGCTGGGCGACACGGAGGAAGCTGCCCACACTGCCCGGTCGACGTGGGCGGCGGTGGCCAATGCCGCCGTCGAGTTTGAACCGGTCACCATGGTGGTGGACCCCGACGACGTCGGCATCGCCGCCCGCTATCTCCACCCTGCCGTCGAGGTACTCGCGGCCCCGCTCAACGATGCGTGGATGCGGGACATCGGCCCCACCTTTGTGCTGGACCAGGACGGGCACCTTGGCGCCGTCGACTGGGTCTTTAATGGTTGGGGCGCCCAGGACTGGGCCCGTTGGGACAAGGACGCACTAGTCGCCGGCGAAATCTCCGGCCGCTCAGGCGCCCGCCACATTCTCTCCGCCCTGGTCAATGAGGGCGGCGGCATCCAGGTGGATGGCGAGGGAACCGTGCTGGTTACCGAAACAGTGCAGCTCGATCCGGGCCGTAACCCGGGACTCAGCCGTGCGGACGTCGAGGCGGAGCTCGCCCGGACTATCGGTGCAACCCACGCCATCTGGCTTCCCCGCGGACTGGCTCGGGACTCGGAGAGGTTCGGCACCCGCGGCCATGTGGACATCGTGGCAGCCATCCCCTCCCCCGGCACGCTGCTGGTCCATTCCCAGCGGGACTCCCGCCACCCGGACTTCCAGGTAAGCCGGGACATCATCGAGCACCTCCGCACCACCAGGGATGCGGCCGGACGGGAATGGAACATCATCGAAGTCCCCGCTCCGGAAACTCTGTGGGATGAGGAGGGCTTTGTGGACTACAGCTACATCAACCACGTCGTGGTCAACGGCGGTGTCATCGCGTGTACGTTCGCGGACCCGAACGATGACAAGGCGCTGCAGATCCTGGCCGAGGCCTACCCCGGCCGGCGTGTGGTCGGCATCGACGCCCGGGAGCTCTTCGCCCGTGGCGGCGGCATTCATTGCATCACCCAACAGCAGCCTGCTGCCTCGTAGAAAGCGCTGGACAATGACGCAAACTATCCGCAAGAGCACCCCCGCCGGCCAGCCCGGTGGGGCTGACGCGCCGGGCACTGCGCACGGCATTACGGCCAAGGGCCTCAAGGGCGGGCAGCTGGGCCTGCTGGCCGTTGTGGTCCTGGGCATCTCCACCATCGCCCCGGCGTACACGCTGACCAGTGCCCTGGGCCCGACGATCAACGAGGCCGGGCTACAGCTGCCCGTGATCTTCCTCATCGGGTTCATCCCCATGATCCTGGTGTCACTGGCCTACCGGGAGCTCAACGCCGACTCCCCGGACAGCGGCACCACGTTCACCTGGGTCACTAAAGCCTTCGGTCCGTGGGTTGGCTGGATGGGTGGCTGGGGACTGCTGGCGGCAAACATCATCGTGCTGTCCAACCTGGCCGCCGTGGCAGTGGACTTCTTCTACCTCTTCCTGTCACAGCTGACGGGCTCACCCGAGCTGGCGGACCTCGCCGCCAACAAGCCGCTGAACGTGCTGACCTGCTTCGTCTTCGTAGCCTTGGCGGTGTGGATCAGCTACCGCGGCATGCACACCACCAAGCTGGTGCAGTACGGCCTGGTGGGGTTCCAACTGCTGGTCCTGGGGTTGTTCGTGGCCATGGCCTTCGCTAACTGGTCCACGTCTGAAACAGCCATCCCGTTTAGCTGGGAATGGTTTGACGTCACCAGGATCGAGACGTTCGGCCAAATCGCGGCCGGCATCTCGCTGTCCATCTTTGTGTACTGGGGCTGGGATGTATGCCTGACCGTGAACGAGGAAACCACCAACGGCAAGAAGACGGCTGGACTGGCAGGGACCCTCACCGCCGTCATCGTCCTGGGCATCTACCTGATGATCAGCATCTCCACCATGATGTTCGCCGGGATCGGCGATACCGGCAACGGGCTCAGCAACCCCGATAACCAGGAGAATATCTTTATCGCCCTGGCTTCCCCCATCATGGGACCATTCGCCATCCTGATGTCCCTCGCCGTGCTCTCCAGCTCCGCGGCGTCGCTGCAGTCCACGTTCATGTCACCTTCACGCAGCCTGCTCGCCATGGCCCACTACGGCGCGCTTCCCAAGCCGCTCAGTCGCCTGAGCAAACGTTTCTCGACGCCGCGCACCGCCATCATTGCCGCCGGCGTCCTGTCTGCCGGCTTCTACGCGGTGATGCATGTGATCAGCGAGAACGTCCTGAACGACACCATCCTGGCGCTCGGCCTGATGATCTGCTTCTACTACGGCCTCACCGCGATCGCTTGCGCCTGGTACTTCCGGAACAGCGTTTTCAGCAGCGTCCGCAACTTCGTACTGCGGCTCCTGTGCCCGGTACTGGGCGGCGTCGGCTTGTTTGTGGTCTTCCTGCAAACGGCCGTGGACAGTTGGGCTCCGGAATTCGGCAGCGGGTCAGAGGTCTTCGGCGTGGGGCTGGTGTTTGTCCTGGGTATCGGGATCCTGGCGCTCGGTGCAGTGTTCATGGTGATCATGGCCCGCCTTCGCCCCGGGTTCTTCCGCGGTGAGACCATCCGACGCGACACCCCCGCACTGGTGGTGCCCGAGTAGGCGCCACGCGCTGGCTGGCCTCCGCGGTTGCCCGACCGCGAGCACACAGAACGGCACCCTGGCCCGGATTTCCGGAACAGGGTGCCGTTCTTGGGTTTACTGTGCTTATCTCAACGCCGGTTCGCCATTGAACCGATGGTCACCAGAAGTGCGCTACGTCCACCACGAGCCTTGATCCGGAGCCCGGTCCGTCCAGGGTAAATACCCGGAATGGGAGCCGTGCGCGGACGCCAAGGCCCACGGTTGTGTAGCCTTCAAAGCTGCCTGCCCAAGCTACCTGACGGAAGGTCTGGTAGCCCGCCACGTTGGTCAGTTCGGCCTGGTTGGCCGGGCTGTACGTAGCGGCGCCGGTTTCGACGTCGTAGGACGGCGCGGTCACGGTGACGCTGAGGAACGCCTGCCCCCGCAGGGGAACCAAGTGTCCGGAGCCGTCCTGTGCCACGTAGTCGACGTAGCGGACGTTGTAGCCGGCCACAGGGCCGTTGAGATCAACCACCATCCGGTCGAAGCAGTAATGCTGCCCCGTCCGCACGTTGGTTACTGATGCGGCGCTCATCGTAGGATTGCTCTTTTCCAGCGATCCCCAAACAAGTCCGCAATAGGACGTGGTTGCCGAGGCAGGCCCCGGAGCCAGGAAACCCAATCCGACAGCCATCAAAATGACTGCGAGCCACGTATGAATCTTTTTCATTGTGGGCCACCTTTCGAGTGATTGGATAGCTCAAGCGTAGGAGCCTCAAAAGCCCTTAAGAAGGGTTGTATCCGCTTCGGCGCGGAACCGTTAAAAGCGCCGGACTCCGGTCACGCGGGCGTAATCATGGGGGCTCTGCGGGGGCAAAAGAAACCCTATTAACACCGTTTCTGGACACTAGCGTTATGCATCATAACGACGCCGGCACGCGGCTTTGCGAGGTTCCGGGCCGGAGCGCAGAAAGGCGCCGTCCACGAGCGTGGACGGCGCCTTTCACATGGGCGTGGGGCAGCTAGCCTTCGCAGTCCCGGCAGTACTTCATGCCGTTCTTTTCGCGGGCGACCTGGGATCGGTGGCGGACCAGGAAGCAGGACGAGCAGGTGAATTCGTCGGACTGTTCGGGAACAACAATGACGGTCAGCTCTTCGTTGGAGAGATCTGCTCCCGGAAGGTCGATGCCTTCGGCGGTGTCGTTCTCGTCGACGTCGATAACCGCGGTCTGGGCGGCACCTGAACGGGTGGCCTGGAGGGCTTCCAGCGACTCGGCGGGAGACTCTTCTTCTTGCTTACGTGGAGCGTCGTAATCGGTAGCCATAGCGGGTTCACTTTCGTTGCTGCGCAGCGCCATTTCAGGCACCTCAGTGAAGCAGTTTAGGTCATTATGCCGTGACTTGGAGAATAGTGTGCCCAACCAGACATATTGCTACCGTTTGTTGGATTTCGAAGCCTCAGCAGCGTGCGCGGCCCTGGCGTGGTCGCTTGCAACAGCGATGCCGCTAAGTGCCGGGAGCCAGCCCCAGCGAGTGGCGTCAGCCATCGCATCTGCCGCCTGGTCAACCGAATCGCAGAGGAACACATCGGCGAGCCATGAACTGGCGGAAGCAAGCAACGGAGGAGTCATGAACCGAACGTACGGGCTGAATGTTGTGGGCTCATTTCGTAGCCGTCTCGCGGCTGTTAAGCCCTGACGCCTTTGTGTAGCGGCCTGGGTTCTGGCGGCCCGTGCAAGTCAGTCCTACGCTGAAAATGCAAGTATTCTCCATTGCGACCCGAGGAGGCACCACCATGGCAGTCAAACTCAACCGCAAAGCCCTGACGCATGCCCGTGAACTCGTCAGGGACGGGAAGGTGGAACGCGATGTCCGCGATGACTGGAGTGAGCACGCGCCGTCGGCCGACGACGAAAACGCCTTTATCGACAAGCATGGCTTTGACGACTTCGCCCAATGGCACCTGGGACGCGACGACGAAAAGTCGGACGAAACCAAAGGCAGCGTGAGCTTTCCGTTCGGCGATTTCAAGAAGGTGCACCGCTGCGCCGTGATCTCGTTGGAGAGCCGGGCCGCCCAATACGGGCATGACGATATCAAGGACGCCGCAAAGAAGCTTCTGGAGCTGATCGATTCGGAGTAAACGTTTCAGCCTGGGGCCGTCCTTGGGCTGTTCGACTGTTCCTTGGGATATATCCCGGATATCACATCTTGCGGTCTGATATATTAGTCATGACTTGAATCCGCAGAGGATCGATCGTCAACTCGATGAGGAGTGGAACAGTATGCAGCAACTTGCGCACCGGCTCGAACGCCTGGGCACCGAAACCGCCTTCAGCGTCGCCCAAGCCGCGGCCACCTGGAAAGCAAAGGGGAACCTCGTGTACCCCTTCCATCTCGGCGATATCAACATTCCGACAGCCCCCCATATCGTCGAAGCGATGAATCGGGCCATCGCCGACGGCTATACGGGCTATTGTCCCGGCCCCGGCATCCCGCAGCTGCGCGAGGCCCTCGCCGACGATCTCGGGGCCCGCCGAGGCATGACATTCTCCCCCGACAACGTCGTCGTGATGACCGGCGGCAAGCCCGTCATCACCAAGTTCCTGCAGGCTGTGATGAACCCCGGCCAGGAAGTGCTCTATCCCAACCCGGGCTTCCCGATCTACGAATCCCAGATCGAGTACCTTGGTGGCACGGCCGTACCATACCGCTACCTGCCCACGAGCCAAGGCTTCGCGATCGACCTCGACCAGGTGCGGGCATCGATCACCCCGAATACTGTCGCAATCATCTACAACGACCTTCAGAACCCCATCTCCGCCGAGTCGACGGCGGCTGAGCGTGAGGCAATCGCACAGCTCGCGCAGGAGCACGACCTCTGGGTACTCTCCGATGAGGCGTACTTCGAGACGCGCTATGAGGGTGTCTCAAGCTCGATCGCGTCGCTTCCCGGAATGGCGGAGCGCACCGTGATCCTCTACACGTTCAGCAAGAAGTTCGCCATGACCGGGTCCCGCCTGGGGTGCGCCGTCGCCCCGATCGAGATCGCCAAGATTCTCAGCACACTCAATACGAACGATGAGTCGTGCACCACGCACTACGTGCAATGGGCAGGCATCGAAGCGCTCCGTGGCACCCAGGAACCCGTTCAGCAGATGCTCGACATCCTGCGCGAGCGCCGGGATGCCGCATGCGAACTCGTGAACGACATCTCCGGCGTTCACGTCGCCGTGCCGCAGTCGACGTTCTACCTTTTCCCCGACGTCACTGATGCCATGGAACGCATGGGTTACACGGCAGTCGGCGATTTCGCCTCGGCAGCGCTGCAGGAAACCGGCGTCTCATTCTGCACCCGCGAGCACTTCGGCCGCCGCCAACCAGGCGAGGACCGGCAGTACATCCGGCTCGCCTACTCGGGCATCGACGTCGCTGATATCCGCGATGGCCTCGGCCGCCTGCGCAAGTGGATCGAGACGGCATGAGCCGGGTCGTCGTCACGGGACGGGTACCCGAAACCGCACTCGAGAAGCTCCGCGCCGAGCACGAAGTCGATGCCTGGCCGGGTCCGGAGTCGATTGGCCGCGAGGAGCTGCTGCGCCGGGTAGCCGGGGCCGACGCCGTGGTAAGCCTGCTCACCGAACGCATCGACGCCGAACTGCTCGACGCCGCCGGCCCGCAGCTCAAAGTAGTCGCGAACGTCGCCGTCGGCTATGACAACATCGATGTGCCGGCCTGCACCGAACGGGGCATCGTCGCCACCAACACACCCGGCGTGCTCACGGAGGCCACTGCCGACATCGCGCTCGGCCTCATCCTCTCTGCGACCCGCCGGCTCGGCGAGGGGGAACGGCTCATCCGCTCCGGCCAGGAGTGGAAGTGGGGCATGTTCTTCCTGCTCGGCAGCAGCCTGCAGGGCAAGACCCTCGGCATCGTCGGCATGGGCGGCATCGGCCAGGCGACCGCTCGCCGGGCAAGGGCCTTCGGCATGGACATCGTCTACCAGTCACGCAGTGAGATCGACCCCACGGTCGCAACCGAACTGGACGCCCGGAGGGTCGAGCTCGACGAGCTGCTGGCCATCTCCGACGTCGTCTCGCTGCACTGCCCCTACGGGCCTGCCACACACCATCTGATCGGCGCGGAACAACTCGCCGCGATGAAGGCCTCGGCGTACCTCGTCAACACCGCGCGCGGACCGATCGTTGACGAAGCGGCGCTCGCATCGGCGCTTCGCGAGGGGCAGATTGCGGGCGCGGGGCTCGACGTTTTTGAGAAGGAGCCCAGCGTGCACCCCGGATTGCTCGAACTCGAGAACGTGGTGCTCGTGCCGCACCTCGGCTCCGCCACTGTCGAGACCCGTACCGCCATGGCGATGCTCGCAGCAGAGAACGTGCTCGCCGTGCTCAGCGACGAACGACCACCTGCCCCACTAAATTAGGGGCAGTCGGGCACTGACGTGCCAGCCGAGTGAATAAAGTACGAGCCCCGTCCGGAAGGACGGGGCTCGTACTCGTTCCTGGCCGGGACACGCCCATCTTCCTCAAGTGTGTGGTGCCCAGTGTCGCGGCAAGAAAAACCCCTCCGTTCGGGGCGAAATCGCCGGAACGGAGGGGTATCTGGAGCCTCCTGTCGGATTCGAACCGACGACCCCCGCTTATCGCGGCGGGGTATCCCGGGTGCTCCCGGCGGTGCCCTGAACCAGCCTCTGACCAGCAATTTTGCAGCTATTGATGTCGAAATCATACCCGCGTGGTCCCGGCAGTTCCCGTTCAAAGCGTGTCGTAAACGTGTCGTTTCCGTGGATCGCTCTCCGGAAGCGTGCCGATCGACAGGAGGCGTGCCCCGCGGGCTCGCGCCCCCGCCCGGGGGATGGCAGCCGGTATACGCCAACAACGCGCCCTCAGTGACGGTAGTTGCCTGTACGACGACCGTCTGTTCTCACAGGAGGTTCACTAGAGCTGAGGCCGACCCACCACGTTACCGACACCTAGTTCTCCCTACCTGAGCGGTAAGCGAGCACAGCCTAGTCCAGCGCAATGGCGTATGTTTTCGGACATCCACCATTACGTCGGCTCTCATTCTTGGGGACGAGGCCGTCCGCCAACTGGCCGTTGCTGGTGGCAGTGCCTAATCAACCGGGGAGTGGACTCCAACTTCAAGCTCTGCGCAACATCGCCGAACACGTAGCACCGGCGATCGGGGGTGCGGACAGTAGTACCGAATGCGACCAGCGAGACGTCCCAAGAATTTCCCAAGGTTTCTCTGTGGCTGCGGCACTACAGTGAAATATCTATATAAAGGTCAGGCGGGACTGCCCCGGCTTTTGTTGACAGAGAGTCAACGAAACTCGGGGCAGTCCCATATTCGTCAATATTCAAACTTGGCCTTATGTTTGTTGAACTGTTTGGTCCAGCTTTCGGGCTGGCGTCCTTCTTCAGAAAGCACTGAGTATTGAAAAAGATTGACGATCTCTATTGTGAGGCCTGTGGTGTGCATTTCTCCGCCAAACCGAAGGCGGGGCCGTTCGGTTTTATGCGGGCTGGTTGCGCAAGCTGTTTGTCGAAGGTCGTCCTTCCGCTAACTACCTCCATGAGGTTCACCTACTGGGCCCTCGTCGTTTTAGGTGCAACCGGTATAGCAGTGCTATGGATGCAGGGGTATTGGTTTTACTACATTGGGCCCGTTCTAACGATTGCAATTACCAGTCTAGTGATCGATCTCGTGATCAGGTCGGCGGGCATCAGGAATGCTACAGGCGCTGATGGTAGCAATAAACAGCGTACAAAGAGGTTGAGCAGGGAAGTCGCCTGGACGATGGGCGCTGTGACGGCCGTTCAGATTGTAGTGGTGGTCGCGGTTGAAACAGCCGAGGTGCACACGGTTACGGATCGGCCAGAGAGCCCAGAGACGTTCACCTCGGAACAGCATCTCACCGGCAAGTATATTGTTAGAGAGGACGATAATCCGGTCTGCTGGGTGGGGCAATCTTATAATGATTGCATTAATGCCCACGTCGATCAGTATAATTATGCGTGTGCTGATATTGAGTTGGCATTTTTGGGTTCAGTAACATGCAATTCCTATCTAAGGACCATAGATGAAATGAAAGCAGAGGATCGGCCGGGCTGGGTAGTTTCAAGCTTGGGAGGCCCCGGGCACCTCAGTCGGAGGGCTGAAGTGTCGAGCCGTAAAGTGGGTAACGATGACTATGAACCTGCGGTAACCCATACGGCCGTCTGCTACCTAGGTTTCATCGGGGAATGCCTCCCGAGATGAGGCTGCCACTGCCTCGGAGCAGGGTGACCTTAGGCAAAATTCGTTGAGATCATTCGGCCACGGAACGTGATGGAATTTAGGTTTGCGCTCTAACTTCTGAAGGTGCGGTGTGGGTGACCCCTACCTTGCGGTCAACCGTACCGGTGGTGACCAGATCTCGGGTTTTGGTTATCGACTTCAAGCGATCTAGTCTTCTTGCACGGAAAGGAGAACCATCCGAATGACGGACTTTGACACGGCCCTTAGCGCGGCCGCCCAGCGACTCATGGAAGCCAAAAAGCTTGCCTTGCTTCGCGAGATGGAGATCGAGGTGGCTCGCAAGCACGGTGAAATTGCGTGGCGGGCGGAATATGAGCCGGTCGTCCGGAAAGTCGCGTACGACACCGCACACTGGATGGTCGCCGAGGTGTCGCAGTGGCTGCTCACGGAGGATGAAGTGGGGGAGAGGTTGGCTGATGTGCTCCGTGAGCGTCACGCAGTCGCCGATCCGCTCGCATCGGAAATCGTCGCAACTGTGCGATCGGTTCTGTCCGAGCTAGTGACGGAGATCAAATTCGGTGATGAACCTGACGAGGATTCGGATGCGGGCCCGTTAGTCCCCTAGGCGACGGTCGTTTCTGGAGCGTCTTCGCTTTGCACGGATGGCACCCGCGGCCCATGCATCCTCCTTCATGCTGATCCGAGTGAATACGAGGAAGAGGCCACCCACGCCGGCCTGGCTGTGGGCGTTGGGGGCGCTCGTCGGCGCTCATCTTTGCCTCCCTGTCGCTTGCGTTCAGCACGCTCACACCGGTGCGGGGCATCGTGGCGGTGGCCGGACTTGTGATCTTCCTCGTCGGGATCGTCGCTTTCGTGCGGGCGTTTCGGCGTGAGCGAAACCGTTCGTAACGGTGCAGAACGAGGACCGGAAACTCCGCGCCATCACGCACGGACTGATGCCGTGGCAGCATTTCAGCATCTGGTCACGCGGGATTTGCAGGTCGCACTGCTGGTCTTGGCTACCCCAGAAGTCATTCGCTTACTGCGACGGGAACCAGCTCTTGGGTGGCTTAGCCGGGCATGCCCTGTCAGCGTTCCGAGCGATCTGGATGGGCCGCGAAATGAGCGAACATAGACCGGATCTCGAGCGGGCAACCCCATTTTCCGCAGGCGACTAAGTCTTTTTTCAGTGCACGGGCAGCCCTAGCAACCGTGTACAGGGACGCCTCGATGTCGGTGCCGCCCGATACGCTCACCGTCATGCGAGAGGAACTGCGGAACGCTGACGCCGGCCGGTACTTGGTGACTACTGCGACCGGTAGTCACTACTTGCTCGACTTGGACGCCCGGACACTAATGCGGACCATGGCCGCGACCGCACCGATTTTTGAGTATCTGGTCGCAGGGTTTTCGCAACTGCGCCGGGATGGAGAGGCCATGGAACTCCTCCTGCTTGAGAGCTGCAGGGTTGGGGCCCCGGCGCTGATCTGGCTACAAGTCCGTGCGGACCGTATCCCCACGATGAGGACAACATCGCCCGTCGTCCTCATCGAAGACCTGACGGTGGCGGACCAGTGAGCGATGCGACGGGATCCCGATCCCCCATCGCAGTCTTCGGGGATTGGCATGGCGACCAGGGGTGGGCAGTGAAGGCAATCGCCTGCGCGGCGCGAGAAGGCGTGAAGACAATCATCCACGTGGGTGACTTCTCTCTTGATTGGCCCGGTGCCAAACGCGGACGCTACGAGCAGCGAGTGAATCGGGCACTGGTCGAATACGGCTTGATGTTGATTGTTTCGCCGGGCAACCATGACAACTTGAGCATCATCAACAAGCGCGAGACTCAGGAGGATGGACTCATCTCTTGGCGAAGCAACCTCGGTGTACTGCCTAAAGGTGGACGTACCCAGGTCGAGGGTCTTCAGGTCGGCGGTCTTGGCGGAGCCTATTCCATCGATCAAAAGTGGCGAACAGAAGGGAAAGACTGGTGGGCCGATGAAGAGCCCACCGCGGCCCAGGCAGAGCATCTGATCGGCGGCGGACCAGTCGACATCCTCATCACCCACGACGTTCCTGCTGGCATACCCGTGCGGAGCGAATTCAACCTTCCCGCGCACGTCGTAGAACGGGCCAACGGCACCCGGCTTTTGCTGCGAGAGGTCGTAACCACACTCAGGCCAGCTCATGTCCTTTCGGGCCACTGGCATCAGAGGCTTACCCACGAGCTGCAGCATCCCGATGGACAACTGACGCGGGTTGATGTCCTCGGGATGGAAAACAACCCGGCAGGAAACGGTGTGCTGATCTGGCCGGGTGACAACCGGCTCCGGATCGAACCCCTCCTGATCAAAGGAAGATGACCAACGCCAGAGGCCGGGGGGCCTGGAAGACCCTCCATTTCGACGGCTTCAGCCCCAACGTTCCTGCGAGGCGCGCCGTCGACACGCAGCTTGAGGGTCCTCCAGCCGACGCCTGGGCCTGACCGGGCACGGGCCGGAAAGGACGACCCACCTGAACAAGGGTGTGGAAGTGGACGGCAAGACCGTCACGGCCGGCCGGCGCGGCTGGGAAAGCATCGTCCATGCGGCCAAGGCCGTGGACACGCTGCAGGACTAAACAGGCTTAGGGCGCAGGAAAGCCCCGGAACGGTTGCCGTTCCGGGGCTTTTTGGTATGAGGCAAGGGCGGGCTCGTGTGCGAATGGGCCGCCTAGTCCCTCTGAAGGCCATTGTCGCCGGGATGGATTTGGGGCACTTAGCTTAGAGGGTCTTGTGATGGGCTGTGAGAGGGGGGCCCTGCGGATCCTATCCCCGGCGACAATGGCCTGTGTCAGAAGGACCAAAGAGTTTGGTCCACAGTGGCTGGGCACCTGCGCACCCATCACCGGCAGCCGGACCGGCTTCAGGCCCTGGGTGGGTGGCTCAACGGGAATGATCGGTGCTCCCCGGCCGATCGCGACCGACGTGCCCGTTGACGGGCGCCTCCAACTGGGGTCCGTTCCGCCGAAAAGGCCTCCCTTGGCGGCCCGCGCGACGGCACCCTCAGTATGTTGTTCCATGGTGTTGCCCTATGCTCCCCGAGCCGCGACAGGTGTCGTTGGGTACACGCCATGGTTGACGTACCGCCTCAGGCCCTGCCAATGGTTGAAGGGGCTGGTCAGAGGCGCGCCAGCAGCTCAGCCATCTTTTTTGCGAACTTTCATACTGGGTGACGATGCCTGAATCCCGTAGGGCAGCAGGCTTTGTAAGCTGTTTGGCACGATCGCTGAGGTTGCGCCAGAAGGCAAGGAGGTCATGCAGTCGGCGGGGTCCAGGATCAGCGACCCGGCAGCCACCGTCTCCGAGGTCTGCGGCTTCTAACCCGGGGCCGCCAACAACACCGCTTAGACCGTAAGGATCGCCTCGATGCAGTCGATGGTGACTGCACGAACCCCGTCGGTACCACCTGCCGGATAGCCGGTGGCGGCGAAGACCTGGGCTACGTCGTAGCTGGCGTTTCCCAGTCGGGCTTGTCCTCATTGTCGAGGCGCAGGACGGTGCAGTTCAGTGTCCGACCCTGGTTTATCCGGCGTTCGGCGAGGCGGACAAGCCCTGCTGCTGCCTTGCGGCGCGAGGTGAAAAACTGGCTGGCTGCGGCGCCGATCTTTTACTTCCCACAGCTGCTCAGCGTGGACGATCTTCTCGACGAAAGTGAGCCCCGCGAACGGGGGCTTCACTGAGGAACATGCGGAGGTGTTTCCGCGCTTCCCACCAACCCGTTGTCCGGGATGTCGGCGAGGATGGACTCGCCGAGTTGGTGCACCGTAAGTCCGCTGCGGCTTGAGGCCAGTGCGCCCTCCCCTAGTAGCCTGTCGCGTAGACCTCCTCCAAAGTGCTGTTCTGACAGTACGCTGACGAGCAATAGAATCCACACGTCGGATTCAAAACGGGGCTCCAGGGGGCAGTAAAAATGACCGAAGGCATTGACCCGAGTTTCAATTTCCATTCAGACTCGGATGGCAAGGACCCCGACAAGTACAGTCCGACGCTGCGCCGATACCACCAGCTGCTGTGGAGCAAAGAGTTACCCACCGGAGGGCGCTTTGACCTTGCGCCAGAACCTCGCAGGTACCTCGTGCACCGATCTTCCCGGGGCGTCTTTTCCCTCTCCAGTGACGCCTTTACCACCAGGCTGGGGAAACGGGCGGGGCGCGTCATACGTGAGATCCCTGATGACGAGCTGCCGAAATGGCCCGGATACACAGTCGGCAGTGCCATCGTCTTTCCGGCCAACACGGTAGACGGAAAACAGACCATCAATGGTGCACGCGGGTTTCTCGCTAATATCGCCGACAGCCCCGACCTGACCTTGGAATGCATCCGCCGCCACTATCTCGGAGTGCAGCGGAACCCGCTGGCAGAGGTCCTGCTCAGGTATAAGGATTTCTTCGACCTGTTCGGGGACTTCCGCGGGTACGTCAATTTCTTCCTGCTGCAGGACCTCGTAGAGGATGACGGCCGGGCCATCCGGTTCTTCCACCCGTTCGCTGATTTCAGGACGCCGGCCGTACCGAAAAGCAAGCCTGACTACCTTCGGTATCTGCAAGCCAGCAACGATTTCATCCGGGCGCGAAACCGCAGGATCGCCGAAGCGCTGTAGGGGCTGTCACTGGCCGCTTACGTTACGGAGGCAGACCCTCCAGAGCGTCAGGAACGACCAGCACCTCGTCCTCTTTGGCATCACCGGCAAGCTTCGCGTTGACCTGCTTGAGTAGCAGGGTGATGAGCGCCCATACGACCGGCAGCATAGGCCGGGCCCCGTTTGGCAGATGGTTATCAGGCCTAGGAAGGTGCTAATCGGGCTCGTTCCGTTGCAGGAGTCCCCAACATGCGTAGGTGTTCCCGGGCCTCTCACCACTTCGCGCACCGAATCCGCTACGGCTTCAGGACGGCCCATCCGATCACTCGGGAAAGCCTCCACCCCGAGATGGCCGTTCTGCAGGTACGCTCACGATCAGAAGAAAAGTTCAGGCAGTGGTTGACAAATAGGGGAACCAATGGACAAGAAAGACGCTCATTTCAACGTATTCGGAAGTGCCGTTCGATGAGGGGAATCGATACAAGCTTCGACTTTCATTCAGACACTCCGGATGGCAAAGACCCGGACCGATATAGCCCCACCATGCGCAGGTACCAACAGCTGCTGTGGGGTAAGGAGTTGCCCACTGGAGGGCACTTCGACCTGTCACCGGTACGTCACCACCTGGAGCACCACTCCTCCCTAGGTGACTTTTTCCTCGCCAGTGACGGCTTCACCACCAGGCTGCAGAAGCGGGCTCGGCGTGTCATACGTGAGATCCCGGACGATGAGCTGCCGAAATGGCCCGGCTACACGGTTGGCAGCGCCATCGTGTTTCCGTCCAACAGGGTCGGCGGAATGATGACGATCAATGGCGCACGGGGATTCCTCGCCAAAATCGCCGATCGCCCGGACCTGACCGTGGAGTGCATCCGGCGCCACTATCTTGGCAGCCAGCCGAACCCGCTGGGAAAGGTGCTGCTCAGGTACGAGGAATTTTTCAAGCTGTTCGGAGACTTCAAGGGGTACGTCGAATTCTTCCTACTGCAGGACCTCTTGCAGGATGACGGTACCGTCCGGTTCTTCCACCCGTTCGATGACTTCAAAACGCCGGCCGTTCCGAAAAACAAGGACGAGTACCTCAGCTATCTACAGGCCAGCATTGACTTCATCGGGGCACGCAACAGCAGAATCGACAGGGAACCCTAGTCCTCCTCGATGACGGCATCGCTGGATGCAGCTCATTTAGCGACGAGCGGCTGTGCCCAATCCACCAGACCTTCCACCGTGCCCGGAACGGTGAGGATTGCTTCCTCGGCCGTATCGGGTGCGAGGCTGACTGCAGACGCCAAGAAGGTCGAGTTCAAACTGGTCTCCGAAGTGTTCTAGTTTCAGTCCTGTGCTGGCTTTCCCAGCGACTTATACGGTTGGTCTTCGGGACGTTAGAGGCCGGTCTGGCTCACTTCGTAGTCGGCCTGACCGGTGTCGTGCCGATTCTGTCCCCGCGATGCAGCAGCATAGCCGCAAGTGGGGACCTCCGCGGCTGGGCCACCAGGAATGCCGTGGGCCCGTGCTTTCTAGGTCCCGCCCGAAGGAGTCAGGGTGGTTCTGAGTACCCGTCTTTTGGAACGCGTGCCATCAGGCATACTAAACGCCAATCCTGGAGCAGGCGGGACTGCCCACGGTTCTGTTGACGCCCTGACCTGGTGGGCTGGCGTTCAGGGATGGATGCCGATCATGCCCCGGGCTAGCTTGGGGCGGAGTTCCCGCCAGGACATTATCGATGCGAACCTGCCTCACAGGCATTCACGCTCGGGCGACCACTACAGCTAGCAGGCCCAGCGCTCCGGCGCGTTGGGAGCGCCTCCCTCGCCCGAGATCGCGCGCTCGTGAAGGTACACGTCTTTTGAGAAGTGCCGCATCCTCGTTCACCAAGGGGTACACCTTCACGCAGGCGCAGTTCGACATTGGCTCCAGTTTCTTCAGCATTTGAAGGTTCCGCCGATAGGTGGTGGCCCGGCCCGGATCGTCGGCACAGAATTCGCGGACCCGACCGGGGACGGATGCGTCGTCAAGACCACGGGCCGGCCCCGGTGGACCGCGGCACGTCAGGCACAATACCCTGCTGCTCGACGGCAACGGCATTCCGGTAGGCACCGTGCTCGCGGCAGCGAACCGCCACGACTCCCCGCTACTGCGGCCCAAGCTGGAACGGCTCGGCCGGTTCGACTTCCGGCTGCCTCCGGTGATCACCGAGCACCTGCGCGCCGGCTACGACGCGGCCAAAACCTGCGGCCTGCTCGACGAATTCGGCTTTGAGGCCGAGGTCGCCACCATGGGCAAGCTCGCCATCTGCACCGGGCGGCGCATTGGCGCCAGCGACGCGTTCGTCGCCCTGGCCAACGAGATCATCACCGTCCGGGGCCTGATCCGCGACGCCTGGACCACTAACCGCTGTGACACCCGGCCCGCAGGCCGTCCCCAACCCAGCGGCAGAGCAGCTAAGACGCTACTGGCGGACCTCAATCTCGGGGCGGTTCTCGATGACCCAGGCGGCCATCCGACGGTTCCGTGCCGCGATGAACTCCAGCGTGGTCTCCCGGTACGTCACGTACTCGTCTTTTGTGGCCGGCATCCCGGAACGCTTGAAGTTGTCGAAGGGCAGGTAGAACCGAACCTCTTCGTAGTCGGGCGTCACGAGGTCTTGAAAGTGGAAGAACTCCACAAACTCCTTGAACCCCTCGAAGAGCGCAAAGAAGTCCGCGTACGCGTTGATGACATCGGCTAGGGGGCTCTCCGGTTCTCCTGCGTAATGACGCCGGATGCACTCCAAGGTCAGATCCATCCGGTCGGCGATGAGCGACCTGAACCCCCGGGCCTGGTTCATCGTGGGTCGGTCCTTCTTCCTGACGGGCCAGATCATCGCACTGCCGATGGTGTAGGGCGGCTTCAGGTAGCGGGACCGCTCGGCCTCGTTCAGCGAGGCGATGGCGTTCGCCAGAGACCTCGTACGTGCCCGGTCGGTGTAGGAGTGTGTGATGGCATCACTGCCGTACCAATGCCTCGCCTCGGAGGGGTCAGTGAAGATGAGGTAGCCGTCCGTACGCTTCGGCGGCGCGGTCGGTTCGAAGAGGACGCCGGAGTTTAGCGTCTTGGTCCACAGCAGCTGATGGTCCGCCCGGAGCCTTGGACTGTGCGAATCCGGGTCGCGTACCTTTGGGGTGCCGGAGTCGGAGTCCGGCGGGGAGCCGGCGTTGCCCGGTTTGGTCTTAGCAGCGGTGTCGGTCATGTAGTCGAATGAAGTGTCAAAGACGCGCATGTTCGAAGTGTATGCGCTCGTCAAGTATTTTCAGGCGGTTTCATCGCTGGTATTCGGCGATGCCGCCAAAGGTTCACGGCCGCAAGCTTGATGGGGTGCCGATGGGGCCGCCGAGGTCCGGGGCCCGCCTTGACAGTGGGACGTTGTGGTTCTCCCAAGCCTCGATGTAGTCCATGACCAGGGTTCTAGAACAATCACATGGTTATCGGAGCCTGTGCCTACTTTGATAAATCCGGTGCGGCCTCACCTAATGGCGGAACCTCTTAGACGCTCGCGAGATTCCCCTTCTCCCATTGCTTGCACTGGCTACAAAAGGCCGCCCTCGGTAAGAAGGGCGGCCCTTTCGGTGACGGGCAAGTTCTTGCCTGGTGCTTGACGATCACCAAGACCGCGAAGAACACGGTGGTCCACGCAGGCGGCAAGGTGACGGTTCGTGCAACGTCCCGCTGCCAGCTGAGGATAATAAGTTGTGGAGAACGCTTGGCTTGCGGTCTTCCCCGCAGATCCTCTGTGAGTGGTGGCACGCTCCTCCCCGCCGCGAGTGCGGGGTCGAGGAGCGCACCACCTTTTCGCCCGGCCTTTAGGCCTTCGGCGCCAGCCGATCCAAGACCGGGGTGTAGTCCGCCACGTCCCTCAGCCTCTCGATGTAGGCGGCATGGGTCATGGAGACGTCCGCGTGACCCAGCATGGCCGCGGCTGCCCCGTCCGTCAGCTCGCTGGCCAGAAGGGACGCAACCGTCCGCCGAAAGGCGTGCGGAGTGATGACTGCCGTGTTTTCCATCTTGGACGCGGTCAGTGCGGAGCGCAGCTGCCGCCGTACGCTTGACGCCTGAACGTAGGTGCCGGTCCTGGACCAGAACAGGGCCCCCGCTTTGTTGTTTTCCGGTGATTCGAAGCTCCTGCGGATGAGTACGTCGACGACAAACCGAGGCACTGGGATGACCCGCTCGCTGCTGCGGCTCTTGAGGAAGCTCTGGCGGTACTTGGGGCCGTGACGGGGCTTCACCAGCGTTCCGGTGAGTGCGATCTTTCCGACGTCGCCTGACAGGTCGATGTCTTCCAACCGGATTGCCAGGACTTCCCCGATGCGTGCCCCGGTGCCGATCAGAACGTCAACGACATCTGCGAGTACGTTGCTTGGGCGGGGACCGAATTGGCCGGGTTCTGTCCGCCAACTCCCGACAGCTTCGCGAACATCGTGCAGTGTAGCCGCGCTCAAGCTAACGGGCTTCTTCCGTGGCCTGTTCAGCCGATCGACCTCCCGCACTGGATTGCCACCCACGTACAGGTCGTGCCTGATGGCGTAGGACATGATCTGCGTCAGCACCGTTTTGGCCAACCGGGCATTCGTGTGCCCTTTCCCGCCCACTACCAGCGACCTAAGGAAGCTGTCACAGGTGGAGGTGTTGATTTCATTGATCTTCAGCGCGCCGAGGGCGGGCTCGATGAGGCGGTAGATGAGCCCTTCGTACTGGTCCCAGGTCTGTCGCCGGATGCCACCCGTGCTGGCGGCCGCGATCATGTTCCCATTGCCGTCGACAACGACCTTAGGGACCTCGATACTGGCGAGCCACTTCTCGGCGACATCGTTGAGCGGAGGGTTGGCGGTCACTCGACCTGCGAGCAGCTGGCGCTCTTTCATGGACGCCAGCAAGGCTGTCTCGGCTTTGCCCTTGGTTGACCCGAACTTGCTGTAGTTCCGCGTGACACCATCCCAGCCACGGAACCTACAGCTGGCCCGCCATTTTCCGGACGCTGCGTCTTTCTTGGCACTGATCGTTCCCCAGGCACCAACCGGGAGGCTCGACCGCCCCATCAGGAAGCAGCCTTCGAGGTCTTGCCGATCCAAGCTTCGACAGCGGCCCGGTCGTAGCGGACGACGCTATGGAGTTTCAGGGCCGTTGGCCCGATCCCGGCGGAGCGCCAGTTGCGGAGGGTCTTGGGTGCCACCTGCAGCCAGAGGGCCACTTCCCCGGTGGTCAGGAGTTGCGGTGCGTTGCCTTGGTCCGGTGCCGGTCCCAAGGTCTTTCTGCTCGTCTGCATGGTTTCCCCTATGCAGTCCGATCGCCGACGGGCCAACGTCCGTCTTCCTAAAAGCGTGTCGTAAACGTGTAGTGCCCTGTTTTCGAGCAAGAAAAACCCCTCTGTTCGGGGCGAAATCGCCGGAACGGAGGGGTTCGTGGAGCCTCCTGTCGGATTCGAACCGACGACCCCCGCTTTACAAGAGCGGTGCTCTGGCCAACTGAGCTAAGGAGGCATGCCCTCACGGGCTGCGCCTGAACGGCGCTAGATAAGGTTAGCCCAAGTCCGCCCGCTGGTAAAAACGCTGGAACCGGACAAGGGTCAATGGAAAAGCCCGGCCCCGGAAGCATCCCGGGACCGGGCCTCGGTCATACAGCCTTGGGTGGGTTATGCCTTCGCGTCGATGGCAGCCTGCAGGAAGTCGGGGAACTGGGTCTGGGCGCTGTCGCCCTTGCCCCACTGCTTGCCGTCTACGAATACCGTGGGCGTACCGGTAACGCCGATGGCCGCAGCTTCCTTGGTGGTGAACTTAACGTACGGCCGGTAGGTCTTGTCATTGACGCAGCTGTCGATGTTGACGCCCATATCAGAGGCCATGGACTTGAGCTTGTCATCGGAGAGTCCGGCGCCGCCTTCGGCAGGCTGGTTGGCGAACAGTGCGTCCACAAATTCCGCGTACTTCTCGGGAGACTGGTTGACTACGCACGCAGCGGCGTTGGCTGCCCGCGAGGAGTAGTTCGTGGTGGACCGGTTGTCCAGGAAGCCGAGCGCGCGGTATTCCACCGTAATCTTGCCTTCGTTGCGCAGGGCAGTGAGCTGCTCGTTGTACTGGGCTTCGAAGTTCTTGCAGACGGGGCAGATGAAGTCGACATAGAGGACAACCTTCACCGGCTTGCCGGCCTCAGCCTCGGCACCGGGGGCGATCACTTCCGCCGGAGCCGTCTCCGGAGGGTTCCCTACAGATGCAGCATCCACAGTGGACGCATCCAGCTTGGCCACTTCGGTGTTGGCCAGCAAAGTGATGCCGCCATGCACGTTCCCATTGGCCGGCGTCGGTCCTTGGTCGGCGATCGGGGCGTTCTGCCGCATGGTGGTGGTTACCACGAGTGCCACTATCGCCAGGATGGCAACCACTGCCACCACAATGCCCCAGCCGATCAGCAGCTTGTTTCGCTTGTCCTTCTTAAGCTGCGCCTCACGGATCAGGCGCGCCTTCTCGCGCGCCTCCGCGGTTCGCTCAGCCTTGGACTTACGTACTTCATTTGCGGGGCTCATGTGTTCCTTGGGTCGATCGACGTGGGGGGACCACTCAGTGGCAACTCCATCATTTTAGGGGAGAAACCTGAGAGCTTGCGCTTTCAACTATTCCTCCCCTTGACCAACGGACGAATAGCACGGAAGATTCCGCCCCGTTAGGGTGGGTTTAGAGGCACAAGCAACCCCAGGGGGCCGCAATGCAAACACCTGTCCAGGAAAAACCTATCGCCGCGACTGACTCCGGCCCCGCCGGACACGTCCATGGCGAGACCACAAAATACGATTTCATGGTGGTGTCCAACAGGCTGCCAGTAGACCGTTGCAATGCCGGCGAGAGCGGCGACGACGGCTCCGGATGGAGGCGCTCGCCCGGCGGTCTCGTCACTGCCCTGGCCCCGATGATGACAAAGACCGACGGCGCGTGGGTGGGTTGGCATGGCGCCCCGGATGAAACGGTCAAACCGTTCAGCCACGGCGGGATGGATCTCGTCCCGGTCCAGCTCAGCACCGACGACGTCGAGCTGTATTACGAAGGCTTCTCCAATGCCACTCTGTGGCCCCTGTACCACGACGTGATCGCACCCCCGGAGTTCCACCGGACCTGGTGGGACGCCTACCGCAGGGTCAACAGAAGGTTCGCGGACGCCGTCGTACGCCATGCCGACCACGGCGCAACCGTGTGGATCCAGGACTATCAGCTGCAGCTGGTTCCCCGGATGCTGCGCGAAGCGCGGCCCGACCTTCGGATCGGGTTCTTCAACCACATCCCGTTCCCTCCCCCGGAGATCTTCGCCCAGCTGCCGTGGCGGCAGGCAATCATCGACGGCCTCATGGGCGCGGACCTGGTCGGATTCCAGCGCCCCAGTGATGCCGGCAACTTCATGCGCTCCGCGAGGCGGTTCCTGGGCGCCAGCGTCAAGCAGCAGCAGGTGCACGTGAAGGGCCACGACGGCGAAATCACGCACATCGCCCGGGCCCAGGCCTTCCCCATCTCCATCGACGTTGCGCAGATCACCGAACTGGCCAACAAACCGGAGATCATCGAGCGCGCCCGCCAGATTCGCCAGGACCTGGGCAACCCCAAAACCATCCTCCTGGGCGTGGACCGGTTGGACTACACCAAGGGCATCCGCCACCGGCTCAAGGCCTTCGAAGAGCTCCTGAACGAAGGAAAGCTGACCGTCGGAGACGCCACCCTCATCCAGGTGGCCAGCCCCAGCCGGGAGCGGGTGGAGCAGTACCGGCTCCTGCGCGAGGAGATCGAGGGCACCGTGGGCCACATCAACGGAACCTACGACACCATCCAGAACACAGCCGTGCGCTACCTGCACCACAGCTACCCGGTGGAGGAAATGGTGGCGCTCTACCTTGCAGCCGACGTCATGCTGGTCACTGCCCTGCGGGACGGCATGAACCTCGTGGCCAAGGAATACGTGACCGCCCGCACGCAGAACGACGGCGCCCTGGTCCTCAGCGAGTTCGCCGGCGCGGCAGACCAGCTGAAGCAGGCGCTCCTGATGAATCCGCACGACATCGACGGCCTGAAGGACACCATCATGCGGGCCGTCAACATGTCGCCCAAGGACTCCGCCCGCCGGATGCGGTCCATGCGCAAGCAGATCCTGGAACACGATGTGGACCACTGGTCCGCGGACTTCCTCCAGGCGCTCAACGAAAAGGTGGTCCGAGATGACTCATGATGCCCGCCCCGCCAAGGGCCCACTGACGCTCTCCCCGGAACTTCGTGACGCCCTCCGGCGCATCGCGCAGACCGAACACTTGCTGGTGGCCATGGACTTTGACGGCACCATCTCGCCGATTGTGGACCATGCCGGCGACGCCCGCCCGCTTCCGCGCTCCGCCACGGCGTTTGCCGGGCTCGCCGCCTTGCCGCGTACGACGACGGCACTCATCTCCGGGCGCGCCCTCGCCAGTCTGCGCGCGGTGGCTTCTCCCCCGGTGGACACCCTCCTGATCGGCAGCCACGGCGCCGAAGCCTGGCTAGGCCCCGGTTCCACGGAGCTGACCCTGGACGAGGACCAGCGCGCGCTGCTCGCGGAAGTGCGTGGCATCCTGGAGGAGATCGTGGAACAGGCACCCGGCACCCTCCTTGAGGACAAACCTGCCGGCGTTGTCCTCCACACCCGGCTGGCCACCCCGGATGTTGCGGAGGACGCCGTGTCCGCTGCGCGTGCCGTACTGCAGGACCGCCACGGCGTGTTCCTCAAGACTGGGAAGCAGGTGCTCGAAACCTCCGTCGTTAATGCCTCCAAGGGTGAGGGCGTGACCTTCCTGCGCCAGATCACCGGGGCAACTGCCGTCTTATTCGCAGGAGATGACACCACGGACGAGGACGCCTTGGCCCGGCTGGAATCAGGCGACGTTGGCGTGAAAGTCGGGCTGGACTTCACGCAGGCACAGTTCAGGGTGGAAGCCCCCGTGCACGTCGCGGAACTGCTGGAAACCCTGTTGCAGGAGCGCAGCCTGGCGGTGGCTGAAGAGGAACCCGAGAACTTCAGTGGACGTGGCCAGTAGCGAACCTCACGTGTGACGTCCGTAACATTTAGTCCAATTCGGGTTTGATCTGACATACTCTTGCTTGTGATGTGGCGCACAAGAACCGTGCGGCGTCACTCGATACTCCTCGGCCTCGGCCGGGGAGTACGCGGCTGAAAAACCGTGAACAACTGAACAAACATGAACCATTCACAACGGATCGTCCGGCACGTACCTGCCGGTGAAGGGATTGATAACTGTGGCTACAGTTACTTTTGATAACGCTACGCGTCTGTACCCGGGCACAGAAAAGCCCGCCGTCGATAAGCTCAACATCGACATCGCCGATGGCGAATTCCTGGTCCTCGTTGGACCCTCCGGTTGCGGTAAGTCCACCTCCCTGCGCATGCTCGCAGGCCTTGAGGACGTCAACGCCGGCCGTATCCTCATTGGCGACCGCGATGTCACCGACGTTCCGCCGAAGGACCGCGACATCGCCATGGTTTTCCAGAACTACGCGCTGTACCCGCACATGACGGTTGCAGACAACATGGGCTTCGCGCTGAAGATTGCCGGCGTCAGCAAGGAAGAGCGCGCCGAGCGTGTCCGCGAAGCAGCAAAGCTTCTTGACCTCGAGCCGTACCTGGACCGCAAGCCGAAGGCACTCTCCGGCGGTCAGCGCCAGCGTGTTGCCATGGGCCGTGCCATTGTGCGTAACCCGCAGGTCTTCCTCATGGATGAGCCGCTTTCCAACCTGGATGCCAAGCTCCGTGTCCAGACCCGTACGCAGATCGCGTCCCTGACCCGCCGCCTGGGCGTCACCACCGTCTACGTGACCCACGACCAGGTCGAGGCCATGACCATGGGTGACCGCGTAGCTGTGCTGAAGGACGGCCTGCTCATGCAGGTTGACACCCCGCGCAACCTTTACGACAAGCCCAAGAACGTCTTCGTTGCCGGCTTCATCGGCTCCCCCGCGATGAACCTGCTGGAACTGCCCGTCGTCGACGGCGGCGTCCAGTTCGGCGGAACGGTTTACCCCGTGCCGCGCGACGTCCTCGAAGAAGCCCACGGCAGCACCGTCACGCTGGGCTCCCGCCCGGAGGACCTCGAGACCGCACCGCAGGGTGAAGGCCTCAAGGTCGAGGTTGACGTTGTTGAAGAGCTCGGTGCCGACGCTTACGTCTATGGCCACACCACGCTCGACGGCAAGGACCACGACATCGTGGCACGCGTCGACGGTCGCCGTCCTCCGATGAAGGGCGAGGCCATCTACGTTCGTCCGCAGTCCGGCCACGTGCACCTGTTCGACACCAAGACCGGCCTGCGCCTGGGCGACTAATCCCCACCGGCACCCTAGCCTCGCTTCGCTTCGGCCAGGGAACCCTGCCTGCGTGGGCCCATCCACCAGCGCGCTAACCAACCGACGGCGGCCCTCCTTTCTGGACGGGCCGCCGTCGGCGTTAAGTCCAATGTTTAGGCCCCGCCGCCCTATGTACGGAAGAATTGACCCCATGACCGAGGAAAACAGCGCCCAGTGGCACGACGAACCCACCGACTACGCGCAGATCGGTAAACTGCCACGGTTTGAGGCCGCCAGCGCCAATGACGACAAACTCTCCGCGGTCTCCAGCTCGTTGAACATCACGGCGGCTGCCGCAGATCCGGAGCTCCTGGACCTCCCGTGGCACATCGCCCTTGAGGACTGGCCTGCCGAAAACCTTGCCGCCCTCCCCCGCGGCATCTCCCGGCACATCGTGCGCTTCGCCCATCTGGGCGGCTCTGTCATCGCCATCAAGGAAACATCCGAACATGTGGCCCGCCACGAGTACCACATGCTGCGGAAACTCGCCCGGCTGGACGTGCCCTGCGTTGAACCCGTAGCCGTGATCACGGGCCGGACCACGCTGGACGGCCGGCCCCTGAATCCGGTGCTCGTCACCCGCCACCTGAAGTTCTCGATGCCGTACCGCGCGCTGTTCTCCCAGATGCTGCGCAAGGACACCCTCACCCGCCTCATTGACGCCCAGGCCCTCCTGATGGTCCGTCTTCACCTCATCGGCTTCTACTGGGGCGACGTCTCGCTCTCCAACACCCTGTTCCGCCGTGACGCCGGCGCCTTCGCGGCCTACCTCGTGGACGCGGAGACCGGCGAGCTGTATCCGGATCTGTCCACTGGGCAGCGAGAGTACGATCTCGAAATCGCCCGGGTCAACATCGCAGGTGAGCTGATGGACCTCCTGGACGGCGGCCTGATCGAGGAGAAGGTGGATCCCGTTGCCACCAGCGAACTCATTATGGACAGCTACCGGCGCCTCTGGACCGAGCTGACAGAAAAGGAATCCTTCGAACTCGGCGAACGCTGGCGGGTGGGCGCCCGCATTCGCCGACTCAACGAGCTGGGTTTCGACGTCGAAGAATATGCCATCAAAACCACGCAGAATGGTTCCACGATCCAGTTGCAGCCCAAGGTGGTGGACGCCGGGCACCATATGCGCCGGCTGCTGCGCCTGACCGGATTGGATGCCCAGGAGAACCAGGCACGGCGACTGCTCAACGACATGGACTCGTTCCGGGCGGACAACAACCCCGAGATGGACGAAGAATACAGCGCCCACCTCTGGGTCAGCCAGGTCTTCGAGCCAATCGTCCGGTCCATCCCGCGGGACCTTTCCCGCAAGCTTGAGCCCGCCGAAGCGGTCCACGAAGTGCTGGAGCACCGGTGGTATATGTCAGAGAAGCAGGAACGGCACATTCCCCTGGCGGAAGCGGTTCAGTCCTACATCGACTCCATCCTTCGGCACCGCCGGGATGAGGCAGCCATCATGCTGAACCCGGACACCGAGATGCTGAAGATCCTCGAAGTCGAAACCGAGGAGTCCAGGTACGGCGCCGATGAAAGCATCGACGAATACCCGGACGTCGACGACTGACCATCTTCCCTCGCGTGGCAGCACGGCTGTGTTAATACCCCCACCCAACTAAGTAGCAGCAGATGTCGTTTTGAGCGCTCATAACGACATCTGCTGCTACCTAGTTGGGCCGGGGGGGCAGCGGGTTTAAATGGCCTTGCCCGGATTCAGGATGCCCGCCGGGTCAAAGAGTTCTTTGATCCGGCGCTGCAGCTCCCGGACCGGTTCCGGTTGCTCCAGTCCCAGCCAGCGCAACTTGTATTGTCCGATGCCGTGTTCGCCGGTGATAGTGCCACCCATCTCCAGTGCTGCGTCGATGGAATCATCCAGGGCCAGGTTCAGGCGTTCCATGGCGCCCTCATCCACCGCATTGTCCAGGCGGTCCACCCAGAACGTCGGGTGCAGGTTGCCGTCACCGGCGTGTGCCACCACCTTGAGGCTGACCTCGTGGGCAGCAGCGATGCCCTCCAGCGCCGCCACGTAATCCACCAGGCGTGAGCGGGGAACGGCAACGTCCTCCCCCACCCGGTATTCGTCGTCGACCTCCACACCGCGGCTGTTGCGCCGCAACTCCACCAACTGCTCGGCCTCGGCGGTGGACTCGGTGGTGACCAAGGCTCCGCCGTCCGCCAGCACCCTACGGACAACTTCTGCCTCCGCCGCGGCACCGAAACCATCGGTCTGGATGAGCAGCAAGGAGCGTCCGCGCGCGCTGAGGTCCGAGCCGTGGATGCTGTCCAGCTGGGCCAGCGTACCGCCGTCGAGCAGTTCCATGATGGCCGGCTGGACACGGGCCCTGCCCACGGCCAGGACACCAGCGGCGGCCAGCCTGAAGTCCGGATAGAACGCCGCGATGGTGTGCACGTCCCGCGGCAGGTACTTCAGCCGGACGGTAATGCCAACCACGATGCCCAGCGTCCCCTCGGAGCCCACAAAGAGTCCGGTGAGGTCGTACCCGGCAACACCTTTGAACGTTTGGTGCCCGGTGTGGATCAGGGATCCGTCTGCGAGTACCACGTCCAGTGCCAGGACAGAGTCCCGCGTGACCCCATACTTCGCGCACCGCAGGCCACCGGCGTTGGTGGCAACGTTGCCACCGATCGTGGAGGTGCGGAAGCTCGCCGGATCAGGCGCGTACATCAGGCCGTGGACGGCAGCAGCTTGGTTCAAGACAGCGTTAATGACGCCTGGTTCGACGACGGCGGTCTCGTCGTCGGGGTTAAGGTCCAGGATGCGGTCCATCCGTTCCAGGGACAAAACAACCGAATTCCTGCTGGCGTGGGCGCCTCCGGAAACCCCGGTCCCCGCGCCGCGGGCCACCAGCGCGATCCCCCTGCTGGCGCAACACCGCACGGCCGCCTGGACATCCTCGACTGACTCGGCGAACACCACCGCCAGCGGCAAGTGGAAGTCCACCACCGGAGCCTGATCCACCGCGTACCGGGCGAGTGTGACCTCGTCGGCATCGACCTGACCCGGCCCAAGGACACTTTCGAGTTCCGTTACGATGCTGCCCACGCAGCCTCCAGTTTCGTCGTCGCTGTTTTCCTCCAGTCTATGGCGGGCCTGCTGGCGACCTGACCAGCAATGATGCTTAACAAGCCAACTGCAAACGCTTCCAGACAAGGTCGAGTACAAGCCATAAACCCGTAAGCAGGCTTGTGTTCACACAGATGGAAGCGTTTCCATTTGTTGCGCTACCCGGATATGCTTTTCCGCATGTCTGTTGATTCCGTGATCACCGCCACCGCACCACTGGCCGGTCCGCTGACCCTCATCCACGACGCCGACAAAGCCCCGGGCTGGTGGCGCTCAGCGGTCATTTACCAGGTGTACCCCCGGTCCTTCCGCGACCTCAACGGGGACGGCATCGGCGACATCGCCGGTATCACGGCGGAGCTGCCGCAACTTGCTGAGCTTGATGTGGACGCTGTCTGGCTGTCCCCGTTCTACCGGTCTCCCCAGCGGGACGCCGGGTATGACGTCAGCGACTACTGCGACGTAGACCCGCTCTTCGGCACGTTGGGCGATTTTGACATCATGATGTCCGAGGCCAACCGCCTGGGCCTGCGGGTCATCGTTGACCTGGTCCCCAATCACTGCTCGGACCAGCACACGGCTTTCCAGGCCGCATTGGCCGCGCCGGCCGGAAGCCCCGAGCGCGACATGTTCATTTTCCGCGACGGCAGCGGCCATGAAGGCCAAGAGCCTCCCAATAACTGGCAGTCCCACTTCGGCGGACCGGCGTGGACGCGCGTCATTGGACCCGATGGCCGCCCGGAGCAGTGGTACCTGCACCTGTTCGATTCATCACAGCCTGACTTCAACTGGGACAACCCTGCCGTCCATACGGAGTTTGAACGTGTTCTCCGCTTCTGGCTGGACCGCGGCGTGTCCGGCTTCCGCGTGGACGTGGCGCACGCGCTCGTCAAGGCTCCAGGCCTTCCGGCATGGGGCGGGCGGGCCGACGGCGGCAGCTCGGATGGCTTCCCCGGCCACGAGGCTCCCATGTTTGGTCAGCCGGCCATCCATGACATCTACCGCGCCTGGCGCCGGATCCTGGACGAATACGGTCCGGACAGGATTCTTTGCGCTGAAGCAAGCGTTGACCTCCACCGCCTCGCGGATTGGGTCCGGCCCGATGAAATGCACCAGGCCTTCAACTTCCCGTACCTGCACGCTGGCTTGGACGTGTACCGGCTGCGGGGCGTCATCACGGACTCGCTGACAGTCCTGGACTCCGTGGGTGCCCCCAGCACCTGGGTGCTTTCCAACCACGACGTAGTGCGGCACGCCAGCCGCTTTGGTTACAACGGCTTCGGCCCCCGCGACGGTGACGGCATCGGTCCCGCGGACCCGCAGCCCGACACCGCCCTGGGCCGAAGGCGTGCTGCCGCGGCTTCGCTCTTTATGCTTGGCCTTCCCGGAGCGGCTTACCTCTACCAGGGTGAAGAGCTCGGACTGCCGGATGGGATCGACATCCCTGAAGGCATGCGGCAGGATCCCACTTTCGCGAGGACCGGCGGGGAACGGCTGGGTCGCGATGGGTGCAGGGTTCCCCTTCCTTGGAAGGCTGCGGAACTCCACCTGGGCTTTGGCTCCGGGGAGCAGCCGTGGCTCCCGCTGCCGGCCGCGTTTAACGAGCTGGCGCGGGACGTCCAGGCCGCGTCGCCGTCGTCGCACCTGAACCTGTACCGCCGCACCCTGGCGCTGCGGCGGGAACTGGGCCTGGGCCGTGGTTCCTTGGCGTGGGCTGAGGAATGGTGCACCGGTTCGTCCCTCGCTTATGTCAACGGCACTACGCTGGTGCTTATGAACCTTAACCACGAGCCACTGGAAATGCCGGCAGGCAACGTCCTTCTCCGCAGTGCCGATCCGGACTCCGGCCACTTCCTGGCCTCCGGTGAAACCGTCTGGCTGCAGTTGGTGCACGGCGACACGGAGTAGTACCTATGGCAGGCATCAAAGACGTTGCCGACCGCGCCGGCCTGTCCATTGCCACAGTGTCCCGGGCACTGAGCGGGAAGGCGAACGTCTCGGCTAAGAGCCGCAAACTAGCGAAGGCAGCTGCCGAGGAACTTGGCTTTGTCCCGTCATACCATGCGTCGAGCCTGGCGTCGGGACGCAACCATAATGTTGGCCTCGTGCTGCCGTCCGTGCACCGCTGGTACTTCTCATCCGTGCTGGAGGGAGTCTCCGAGACCCTGCTGGACGCCGGCTATGACCTCACGCTGTACAACGTGGGCGACCAGCCGGCGCGGCGCCAGAGCGTCCTGAAGGACTTCTTGCTCCGGAAACGGCTCGACGCAGTGATCGCCGTGGCGTTGGTGCTCACCGACGACGAGATCCAGCAGCTCCTGGCCGTCCATCGCCCCATTGTGGGCATCGGCGGAGCGCTGGCAGGAGCCTCTACACTTCGAATCAATGATTCGGGCCTCTCCCGCCTGGCGACCAACCATCTGATCCAGCTGGGCCACACACGCATCGCCCACCTGACCGGTGATCCCGCCTTGAATCAGGAGTTCAAGCTGCCTGGAATCCGCCAGGCCGGATTTGTGGCTGCCATGAAGGATGCCGGCTTGCCCGTCCGGCCCGAGTGGCAGATCTCAGCGGACTTCACCATCCAGGGCGCCTACGCGAGTGCACGAAGGCTGCTGGGACTGGGCACGGAACGGCCGACGGCGGTCTTCGCGGCCTCGGACGAGATGGCCATAGGCACTATCCTCGCTGCCCGGGACTTCGGCCTGCGGGTTCCAGAGGACCTGTCCGTCATAGGCATGGACGGCCACGAACTGGGGGTCGTCTTTGGCCTAACCACCATCGACCAGGACGCCCGCGGCCAAGGTGCCCTCGCAGCCCGGCTGCTGCTCGAAACGCTCGACGCCGGGATCCCCGGTAATGGCCGCACGGCCGTTCCCCCCACTGCAACCGACCGGGAGTACCCCACGGAGCTGATCATCCGCACGAGTACGGCCGTACCGCCCTCGGCGCTATCCTAGTTCGCCTTCATCCGGAGTGCCGCCCATAAAGCGCACATAGCGCTCAAGCACTACGGGCCAACCTGCGGCGTACTCAGCGCGCGCCCGTGCCGGGTCCTCAGCGCCCTCCCAGCCATCGTGGACGAGGCGGACCTCGGTGCCCTCAGGAACGGCCCTGAAGGCGACACGCAGCTCCGTGGACCACAGTGCCGTGGTCCCGGGGTGCCAGGTCGCATGGAAAGACAGCGGTGGCTGCCAGTCGTCGATCGTCCCCCATATAGATGTCCTGCCGTCGTCGGCCGTTTCCAGGATCAGGTTCTCTTCGAATTCCACGTACGACCCAGCCCCATAGACGCCATGGGATTCCAGCGGCCACCAGAGGTGCGTGTGGTCGGTAAAGCCGGCAAAGGCCTGGGCAACGTGGCAGGGGACACTCACAGTAAGGATGAGGGGGTCCAGAGCGTCCGGAGCATCGGCAGGATCCGGGGCGGGGCCGGCATGGCTGAAGAGGTTATCCATGGACAGCAACTTTACCCGCGCCCCATCAATCACCCCCAGGACCGCACCCGTGGGGAATCTTCTGGTGTGCCTGCCGGGTTCCGGTGGTGGTTGGGGGTGTGTTAAATGGGTCAGGCCCCGACGTGTTTGTCGGGGCCTGAGCCTAATGTGTGTCCGGCGGTGACCTACTCTCCCACACCCTCCCGGGTGCAGTACCATCGGCGCTGTGGGTCTTAGCTTCCGGGTTCGGAATGGGACCGGGCGTTTCCCCCACGCTATGACCGCCGTAACCCTGTTACCCGACCCTGCCCGGTGTGTGCCGGGGGGTGGGAAGTCTGGTTACAACTGTTCCTGTTAGGGAACGGTGGTGTTGTTATTCAGTTATGTTCTCAAGCAACGGGTTTGTTGTTTGGGAACCACATAGTGGACGCAAGCAGTCTTGTTTCTTTTTACCCTTTCCTGGTGTGAACGTCTTTTGAATGCCGTTCACGGA